>NZ_SOFZ01000020.1:0-319137 GCF_004402435.1 Cryobacterium sp. TMB1-7 | reverse complement strand
CGCGACGGCCGGCGGCAGCGGCGTCGGCATCCGCTGCAGCGCGCGGGGCGCGGGCGGAGCGGCTGACGGTGGCGAGCCGGCCGAGGGTGGCGACGGCGGTCGCTACGGCGACCAGGCCGCCGGCCAGGAGCGTCCACACGCCCGCTGAGAGCATGGTGGCGCCCACCACGGTGAACACCAGGCCGATGAGCAGCAGCAGGGTGGAGAGGGCACGCATGGTGCGCAGGCGTTTGGCCTTGCCGGCCGGGGTGAGCGCTTTGGGTCGGGCGGCGGCGGCGCGCAGTACCGCGGCGCGCCGGGCGGCCGTGGCGGCATCGCCGGCGGCCTTCGAGGCAATCCGGGCGTCTTCCTCGGCCTGGGCGAGGAGTTTGCGTTGAGCGGACACTCCGCGTGCGTTGGTTTCCACGCGTACCTCCTGGGGAATTTCCGACGTCTCGGCGAGGATCCGCAGGGTCTGCTGCAGACGCACGGCATTGCGTTCGGTGGCGAGATATTGCCGGCGTCTCGCCCATGTCGGCATGAGATACGTCACCCAGAGCGCGGCGGCAACGGCCACCATCACTCCCCCACCCAGGACTTCGCTACTCATGCTCCCTAACGTATGAGTCGCGGGGCCTTCCGTGCCTGATTACCGGGGGGTGTGTCACTTGTCGGCCACCTCTAGTGGATGCGCGGCGGCGGCCGTGTCGAACTCGTTCACGGACGCCAGACCCGGCGGCACCAGGCCGTCCTGCCAGCGGCGCAGCACGCCACCGCGCACCTCCTCGGCCACCATGCCGAACGCGAAGTGGTCGCGCCAGGCGCCGTTGATGTGGATGAACCGGCGGCGCAGACCCTCGTACCGGAAGCCGAGCTTCTCGACGACCCTCAACGACGGCGCGTTCTCCGGCCGGATGCAGATCTCCATCCGGTGCAGGCCGAGTTGGCTGAAGCAATAGTCGGTGGCCAGGGCCACCGCGATCGGGGTGATCGACCGGCCCGCGAACTTCTCGCCGACCCAGTAGCCGATCGACGCGCTGGAGAGCGACCCCCAGGTGATCGACGACACGTTCAGCTGGCCGGCCAGTTCGCCGTTGTACTCGACCAGGAACGGCAATCCGCTGCCGGTGCGTGAGTGCGCGAGCAGGCTGCGAATGCTGGCCCGGGTGTCGAAGGACATCGGCGCGTACGGGCTGGTGGCCTCCCAGGTGCGCAGCCAGGACCGGTTCTCCATCAGCTCACGCTCGAGGGCCCTGGCGTCACGTAACCGGATCGGGCGCAGGGTCACGGCCCCCTCACGGAGCGTAGGAATCGCGGTCGGCACGATGAACCCGTCTACTTGGGGGCCGAAGCCCGATGATGACCGAATCTTAGTCCGGTGCCGACCTGATCAACCTGCACGCTACTCGAGAGTGGAGGTGAACTCCTTGAGCCAGGGGCGCAGTTCCACGCCGAGGTCGTCGCGGTCGACGGCCAGCTGGATGATCGCCTTGATGTAGTCGAGCCGGTCGCCGGTGTCGTAGCGGCGGCCGCGGAAGATGACGCCGTAGACGCCGCCGGTGGTCTCGGGGTTGACGGCCATCTCCTGCAAGGCGTCGGTGAGCTGGATCTCGTTGCCCTTGCCCGGCTTGGTGTGCTCGAGCACGTCGAAGACCTCGGGGCGCAGCACGTACCGGCCGATGATGGCCAGGTTCGACGGGGCATCCTCTGCTGCCGGCTTCTCGACCAGACCGGTGATGCGCACCACGTCGGGATCGTCGGTCTTCTCAATCGCGGCCGCACCGTACAGGTGGATCTGCGACGGGTCGACCTCGAGCAGGGCCACGACGCTGGTGTTGCGGGTGACCTGCTCGGAAAGCATCTTGTCCAGCAGCGGGTCGCGAGCGTCGATGATGTCGTCACCGAGCAGCACGGCGAACGGTTCGCGGCCCACGTGCATCTTGGCGCGGAGCACCGCGTGGCCGAGGCCCAGCGGGTCACCCTGGCGCACGTAGTGCATGTCGGCGAGGTCGGTGGACTCGTTCACCTTGGCCAGGCGGTCGCGGTCACCCTTCTGGATGAGCACCGCCTCGAGCTCGGTGACCCGGTCGAAATGGTTCTCCAGAGCGTTCTTGTTGCGGCCGGTGATCATGAGCACATCGGTCAGGCCGGCGGCCACGGCCTCTTCCACCACATACTGGATGGCAGGCTTGTCGACGACCGGCAGCATTTCCTTGGGCATCGCCTTGGTTGCCGGCAGAAACCGGGTTCCCATACCGGCAGCGGGAATAACGGCCTTTGTAATGTGAGTAACCATGGCATTAGGTTAGCGGCAACCTGTATTGGTTACGCACCTAGGATGACTTGTATGGATTCTGACATCGAGCACCGCAAGCGGGCGCTCCGCGCAGACCTCCGGGAGCGCCGCCACAACATGCCCGCAGCCGAGCGCGAAGCCGCCACCGCGGGGTTCACCGAGAACCTGCAGAGCATCGTCACCGACCTGTCCGCCCGGTCGATCACCTGCTATCTCTCCAGCCCCACCGAGCCGAACACCCGCCCGTTCGTCAACTGGGCCGAAGCCAGGGGCATCCGGGTGCTGTTCCCGGTGTCGCGGGACGACGGCCTGCTCGACTGGACCGTCGGCGAGGAGGAGACCGAGGTGCAGGGCCTCTCGGGTGCCCCGGAACCCCAGGGCGAGCTGCTCGGCCCGATCGCGATCAACGACGTTGACCTGATCATCGTGCCCGCGGCGGCCATCGACAAGACCGGTCTGCGGATGGGGTGGGGCCGCGGCTACTTCGACAAGACCCTCGGGTCGATGGAGAAATGCCCGCCGGTGTACGCCGTGGTCTACGACAATGAATATGTCGACGATGTTCCCCGGGAGGTGCACGACCAGCCGGTGAACGGCCTCGTCACTCCCACTCGCATCGTCGTCTTCTAGACTTTCCCCTTCCGGCACCTGCCGGTCAGCTCCGCACACCCGAACCGAAAAGACGCAGTGCCTACCTATTCATACCGTTGCACCGAGTGCGACACCGCCTTCGACATCCAGCAGGCGTTCACCGACAACACGCTCACGGAGTGCCCCGCCTGCGGCGGCAAGCTGCGCAAGGTCTACTCGTCGATCGGCGTGAGCTTCACAGGCTCCGGCTTCTACCGCAACGACTCGCGCGCCGAGTCCGGCGGTAAGTCGTCGCTCTCCGCCGAGAAGGGCGCCAAGAAGACGGACTCCTCGTCTGAATCGTCCTCGGCCAAGCCGGCCGAGAAGAGCAGCACCCCGGCCGCGTCGACCAGCGGGTCGTCCTCGAGCGGCTCGGGCTCCTCGTCCGGCTCGACGCCCACGGCGGCGCCGAAGGCGTCCTGACCCCTCTCCTCAATTCCTCGCAGTACCGCACCAGAAAGATCCCAGCCATGATCAACGGTTTCAAAGAATTCATCATGCGCGGCAACGTCATCGAACTGGCCGTAGCCGTCGTGATCGGTGCCGCCTTCACCGGCCTGGTCAACGCGATCGTCACGGGGATCTTCAACCCGCTGATCGCCGCGATCTTCAACGCGGACACCCTGAAGAACTCCCTGACGGTTCCGCTGGGCGATGCCGAGCTGTCCTTCGGCCTGGTTCTCGCGGCGTTGATCCAGTTCCTCCTGGTCGCGGCCGTGGTGTACTTCGCGTTCGTGATGCCGCTCAACAAGCTCAAGGAGAACCAGGCACGTCGCCGTCAGGCCGGAGTGCCGCTGGACCCGAAGAAGAACCCCGTCACCGACCTCGACCTGCTCACCGAGATCCGCGACCTGCTCGCCGCATCGACCGGGGCCCAGACGGTGTCCTCCAGCGCGGCCGCCGCGGCCGCCAAGCACACCCTCTAACTCCTTCGCACGTACGGCACGACCCCGCCGACTTGCGGCGAATGGCCCCTTGGATGCGCTCCAAGGGGCCTTTTGCAGCATCTCGGGGATGCGCGGGTCACCGACTTGCCGCAGACTGCCCCTTCGGCGCTCGTGACGGGATGCTTTGCGGCGTCTCGACGGGACACTCCGGTCGAGAACCCGGGCGGAGCGGCGGCGGGCTACCAGTGCGGCGGTTTGTCCTGGCGCAGCCGGGCGTCGTTCGCGCTCGTCGAGGAGCCGTCGCCCGTGGTCTGCCCGCCTTCTTCGCGGGAGGGCGGCTCGGGGCTGGTGTCGGTGTCCGGCGCGGGCGTCAGGCGCGCCCGGCGGGCGCCGGTCGACTTGACCACCGACTGACGCGGTTCTGCAGCTCCGGTGTCGCCGACGGATGCCGCGGGTGCTGTCTCGGGCGCTGTCGCGCCCGCGGACCCGACGGCGCCGTCGGGCGCCGCCGGGTCAGGCACGGTGCGCCGGACCGTCCGACCCTTCGGTCGGCGTGATGCCCGCGAGGGCGGCGACGCGGGCGGCGACGGCATCCGGGTTGCTGAACAGTTCAAAGCTGTGCACGCGCAGGTAGTGCCAGCCCAGGCGGCGCAGCACCTCGGGGCGCAGCCGCAGGGACTCGCGCAGGCTGGCCCGGTTGACCACGGCGTCGGTCTCCACGACCACGGCGCGGCCGGCGTGCGAGGCCGCCAGCGCCAGCTTGCCGCGGTGCCCGAGGGAGACGGTGAGCCCCTTGCGTTCCAGGCGGCGGCCCAGGTCGACGAGCATGGCCTCGCGGGCATCCGGCACGGCCACCTCGTTGCGGCGGGCCTCGGTCTCGGTGAGCACCTGCGACAGGGCCAGGATGCCGTGCCGTTGCCGGTCGGCGTCGATGTCGATCGGTCGGAAGCAGGAGACGATGTCCATGGCCCGGCGGGCGCGGGTCATGCCGATCGCGAGCAGGCGTTCACCGCCGGGTTCGCCGAGCGAGCCGAAGTTGCTCAGCAGCCGTCCGTGCGGGGTGCGGCCGTAGCCGATCGAGAAGATCACCCGGTCGCGGCTCTGCGCCACGGCCTGCTCGAGCGTGAGCACCGTGAACGGTTCGGCACGGTCCTTGAGGATGAAGTCGCTCAGGTCGGTGCGCTTGGAGAACGCCGCCAGCACGGCCTGGTGCACCCGCACGGCGTGGCGGGCGCTGGCGGTGATGACCATGAGGGATTCGCGGGGCCGCTTGACGGCATGGTCCATGACCAGGTCGACGACCTTCGCCACCTCGGCGTCAACGCTCTCCACCGCGCCGCTGTCGACGTCGGGCATGCCGTGGCCGCCCTTGACGTAGTTGAGGGTGAGGCTGCCGTGGCCGAGGAAGCTGCCCGCCCAGGGCAGCGAGTCGATGCGGCCGCCGTAGAAGCGGTGGTTGACCAGTTCGGCGAGGTCCTCGCCGCCGGCCCGGTAACTGCGGGTCAGGGTGAGGGTGGGCAGCAGTTCACCCAGCCGGGCCAGCGCGGAGTCGGCGTGCAGGGCGTCGACGTTGGTCTCCTGCGGGCTCGGCACATCGGAGGGTTCGACGATGCCGGTCTCGAAGCCGGACGGCGTCTGGGTGACCGGGTCGCCGAAGGCCACGACCTGCTTGGCGCGGCGGATGGCGCCGACGTTCTCGGCGAGGGTGGTGGCGCCGGCGTCGACGAGGAGCACGGCGTCGAAGGTCATTCTGTCGTCGAGTGCGGCGACCTCGTACGGCGAGGCCAGCCAGACCGGGGCGAGCACCCGGCCCAGGTGCGGGGAGACCTCGTTGATGCGGGCCGGGGTGGCGCGGTCGGCGCGCAGCAGCCGGCGCAGCTGGTCGGCTTCGTCGGGCCAGTCGACCACACCGATCTTCCAGGTCTCGGCGAGCAGCCAGGCCAGGATCTGCCCGGTGGTGGAGGCGTGCGCCTCGTCGACGAGCTTGAAGTCGGCTTCGAGCCTGTCGAGCACCTGGGTGTTGGCGTTGAGCAGGGCCTTGTCGCCGCCCAACATCACCTCGAGCACGGACTGCCACCAGGCGAGTTCGAGCTCGGCGGCGACATCCTTCTCGGACACGTGGCGCTGGGACAGGTCGGTCATCAGCGGGTCGAGGTTGTGCTCGCGCAGGGTGGCGAGCAGGGCGGTGCGCTCGTGCAGGTTGGCGAGCACCTCACTCTCGGCGGCCAGTCCGGTCATCGTGGAGACGAGTTCACGCAGCGGCCGCGAGACCAGCTGACGCGGGGTCCCGGTGTTGCCCAGCGGCACGTCGAGCTTGCCGAGGTCCTCCGCGACGCGCTGATAGGCGACGTGCACGTCGTTGATACCGACCGGCACCTCCGGGGTCACGCCGGCGGCGGCGTAGCGCTGCCACAGGGTGCGCTGCTGCTGGATGCGCCGCAGGCTCTCGTTCATGTCACTCACGTGCACGCCCGGTCGCAGGTACTCGTCGGCGAGCTTGCGCAGCCGGCGCCGGTTGGCGCTGGTCATCTCGGGTGAGTCGCGGCGGGCGGAGGTGGCGGCGATCAGTTCGGTGAGGGAGCGGTCGAACACGGCGGGCTGGAACTTGTCCAGCGTCTCGCGGATGTCCAGCAGCAGGCGCAGGTAGATGCCCAGCTCGTGCACGGTCTCGAACGGGCGCAACCGGGTCTGGCCGATGAGGTGTCCGGCGCGTTCCAGCAGCCGGGGCAGGTCGGTCTTGCTCAGCCGCTTGGCCAGCTCGTGGGATGCGCCGGCGTCGGCGGTGGAAGTGAAGGAGGCTCCGTACCAGGGCGAGTCGCCGGGGCCGTAGCGGAACTGGCCGAGGACGGCGGCCTTGATCAGGATCGCGGCGGCGCTGGCCCGGTCGTGGGCGAGACGCTCCAGGGCGACCCTGTCGAGCCGGGCGGTCGTCGACGGCGGTGCCGGCAGCTGGGCAAGCCTGGCGAGCTCACCGAGGGCGTCGAGCACCGACACGCCGAGCGCGGCATCCTTACGGGTGAGCGCCGACCTGTAGTCCAGCAGCACCTTGCGCAGACGCACGAGGGCGTCGTCGACGTCGCCGACGCGCGGCTGGGTGCTTTTCTCGTTGCGGGTGATCGACTGGATCAGGTCGCGGCGCAGCGTGCGCGGGGTGACGGCGACGCCGGGCAGACCCACCTGCACGAGGCGGTGGGCGATGCCGTCGAGGCTGGAGCGGCGGGCGCTGACCACGAGTACACGCTTGTGCTGGGCGATGAGCGAGCCGATGGCGTTGACGATGGTCTGGGTGCCACCGGTGCCGGGCAGGGTCTTCACGACGAGGGAGTTGCCGGCGCTGATCTGGGCGACGACGTTCTCCTGCTCGGCGTCGGCATCCAGCAGCAGCGTGTCGGTGCCGGGCGGGCGCACGTCTTGAGCGATCGGCAGCACCGGGTTGTAGGCCATTTCGATGGCGCGCTTGGCGGTGGGGTTGCCGGCGACGGCGTCGAGCACCGGATGGGTGAGCTTCTGCGCGTCGGTGGCCATGGCCCGGCCGACGTCGGCGAAGGACGACGCCACCAGGCGGGGCACCACGTTGAACCAGGGCAGGTGCGAGGTGAGGCCCCGCAGCCGGTCGATCACCGGTTGCGGTTTGAACGCTCCGTTGGTCACGGCGAGCGCCACGAACGCGTCGGCGTCGAGGGTGATCTGGAACTGGTCGTGCAACGCCCGCGCCAGTTCGGGGTTGAGGAACGGTGCTCCCTTGAGCTTGAGCTCGAAGTCTCGACCGTAGCGGCGGATGGCCAGGGGGCGCAGCAGCACCGGTGCGGTGAAGTCCACGTCGCCGTAGCGCCACTGGGCCAGCCCGATCGCGAGGTGCACCGATTCGATGCCCCGCATCGACCGCAGCTCGATGCCCTTCTGGGTGATCTCGTTGGCGGCCAGGCGGGCGTTGCGTAGCGCCAGCTCGTCGCGGATGAGGTTGGAGAGCAGGGTGGTCTTGCCGGTGATGAACTGCGGCAGACCGCCGGGGTGGGTGGCGGACAGCTCGATGCGGGAGCGCGGGCTGTCACCGAAGTGCAGCAGCGGCGAGTGGCCGCCGACGGCGGCGAGTTCGTCACGCCAGCGTTGCCAGGTGGGTTCGGCGATGTTCCCGGCGACCAGCGCCGGGTCTCCCAGGCTCACCGAGTCCGGGGAGGTCGCGAGACGCGAGTCGGCAGACGGCGCGTCGGAGTAATCCGACGCGAAGTCGTCATCTTCTGGTTTTCTATCGAGGCGCCACACACCCACACCCTATTTCTCCACCGGCCGGTTCTCGGTTAGGCCACCCGGTTATTTCCCGCATTCGCAGGATTCTCTGCGGATACAGCCGTTTTCGCAGGCGCTATAGCCAGTCCTTGCGTTTGAACACGGCGTAGAGCCCGAATCCCATCGCCACCATCAGGGTGATCGCGAACGGGTAACCGAACTGCCATTTTAGCTCAGGCATGTGAGTGAAGTTCATGCCGTAGATGGTGCCCACCAGGGTGGGGGCGAACAGGATCGCCGCCCAGCTGGAGATCTTCTTCACTTCCTCGCTCTGCGCCAGCCCGGTTTCGCTCAACCGGCGGGTTTCGTCGTTCTGCCGTTGGGCGACGAGGGTGCTGTGCACCGTGAGGGCGTTCTGCAGGAGTTCCCGGAACGCGTCGACACGTTCGACGACCCGGATGGTGTGGTCGAGCACGTCGCGCAGGTGCCTGTGCAGTTCCACGTCCACGCCGTGCTTCTCGAAGCCCTCCTGCAGCGACTCGAGCATGCCGATCAGCGGCTGGGTGGCCCGCTGGAACTCGATGACCTCGCGGGAGAGGTCGTAAATGCGTCTGGACACCGCCTGGTCACCGTCGAAGAGCTGGTCCTCGATCTCGTCGATGTCGTTCTCCAGGCCGGCGACCACCGGCGCGTACTCGTCGATCACCTGATCGAGGATCGCGTAGAGCACCGCCTGCGGCCCGAAGGCGAGGAGGTCCGGGGTGCTTTCCAGCCGGCGGCGCACCGAGGCGAGGTCGGGCGACTCGGCGTGCCGGATGGTCACGACGAAGTCGGGACCCACGAAGACGTGCAGCTCGCCGAACTCGACTCGCTCGACGTCGTCGAGGTATCTGGCCGGGCGCAGCACCAGGAACAGGGTGTCGGCGTATCGTTCGATCTTGGCTCGCTGATGTCCCTTGAGCGCATCCTCGATGGCGAGGTGGTGCAGGGTGAACTCATCGGCCACGCTCCTGACCTCGGCATCGGTCGGCCGGTACAGTCCGATCCAGGCGAACCCGGCCTTCTCCTTGAGTACCTCAAAGACGTCCTGCAACGTTTCCGGGGTTGCCACCCGAAGGCCATCCACATAGATCGCGTCATCAATCAGCGCCACGGCTGCTCCTCACTCGCCGTACAAGTGTGGCACCGGCGACGGGGTGCGGCGCACCGGCGTCAGTGCGGTTGGCTGCCCTGTCGCTTTGGACCCTCGTGCTTGCGGTAGGTGGGGCTGAAGGAGAGCAGCACCAGGCCGACTCCGAGAACCAGCTGGCCGAGCGCCTGGCCGGGCAGCAGCGAGACGGCGCCGCCGGCCAGGATGAAGACGGCCGGCAGCACCCTGTAGACGCGGGCACGCAGGATGGCGGCGCCCAGCAGCATCCAGCCGACCCCGAACACCGCGGCGGTCAACAGCAAGCCGAACGCATAGGAGCCGGGCCGTTCGGCACCGTCGAGTAGGTCAGGTGCGACCCGGCCCAGGGTGGGGTAGAGAAAGGCCTCCGCCCAGAACTGGCCGCTGATCAGGATGGTGCCGGTGCCGGCCATGATCGCGGCGGAGAAGCCGAACGGGCCGATCTGCTTGGCGTGGCGCTCGTAGATCGCCACCAACGAGAGGATCAGCAGCAGTGCTCCGCCGAGCAGGGCTAGAGACCGCAGGGCATACAGCGGGGTCTGCACGAGTTCACTGACCGGTTCGCCGGTGAGGCGCATCGCCTGGTCCAGGATGCCGCCGATCAGGAATGCGGCCCCGGCGGCGAGAGTGGATGGCTTCGCCAGACCTTCGAACCTCTTCACTGGAACCTCACCCACCGCGCCTGGAGCCTCGACAGCCCCGCACTCCATCGATTGGGCTGGTCCCGACGATTCTCGCACCGGCCGGGTGGCGGGACAAGGGCCGCAACGGCCACCTCGGGCAGAAGGGTCGCCGGCGCTAGGGTGATGGCGTGCCCGATGCCTCTTCCCCCCGCGACCTCGACGGTGTGCGGGGCGTGGACCTGTCCACCACCCTGGTGGTGGCGCTGGGCACCCGAGCGGCGACCCAGGACGGCGACCACCGGGCGCTGGCAGAGCTGGTGGGCCGGCTGACCGGCGTCGCCGGCGCATCCATCACTCTCAGCCAGGTCTGCCCGAACTGCGGACGGTCCGGTCACGGCCCCCTCCGGGTCGAACTCGGCGGCGCGGCGGTGGACTCCCCCACCGTGCACGTGAGCCTGGCCCGGGCCGACGGCCGGCTCGCTCTGGCCGTCACTGCGGCCGGCCCGGTGGGCATCGACCTCGAATCCGTCGGTGCGCTCGCCCGGGCACCCCTGGATGACGTGCTGCTCTCCACGGCCGAAGCGGATGCCGTGGCCGCCCTGCATCCGCGATCGGCCACGGCCGCGGTGACCGCCATCTGGACCGCCAAGGAGGCGGTCCTCAAGGCCGCCGGCGTGGGGCTCAGGGTCGATCCTCGTGACCTCACCATCGCTCGTGCGCCCGACGAAGTGCCCGCCGAACATTCCCCCGGCCCGGCCCTGGTCGGCTGGCCGGCTGCGCCGTTTCCGCTGAACCAGGCGCACCTCATATCCGTGGCGGCTCCCGAGGGTCTCGTCGCTACAGTCGCCGTGGTGTGCGCCAGGCGCCCGCGGTTGTACCTCGATCGGTGACGATCCCTTCGAGGTGTCCCCGCCGCTCAGCGCGTCCCCGACCTGCCGCAAACGCAACTCAGCGAGTGACGCGCGCGAGATCAGGGGGCGGGTTCGAGCGGCGCGGCGGGCTGCAGCCGCGGCAGGCTCTTCGCCGACACCCAGCGGGCGATGATCTTGTCGGCGACACCGGTGCCGGAGGCGATGCGGAAGCAGCCGAGCAGGTCGTCGGTGGTGACGCTGCCGTGCCGGTGGGTGCGGGTGTAGGCGCGCAGGGCGGTGAAGAAGGCCTCGTCGCCGATCGCCTGACGCACGGCGTGCAGGGCCAGGGCCCCGCGCTTGTAGACCCTGTCGTCGAACATGTCGTGCGGGCCGGGGTCGGCCACCACGATGTTCTTGGGCAGCAGGTCCAGCTCGGCGCGGTGCAGCAGGGCGTTCGCGTGGGCGGTAAGTCCGCCGCTGGACTCGGCCCAGATCCACTCGGCGTAACAGGCGAAGCCCTCGTGCAGCCAGATGTCGGCCCAGCGAGTGAGGGTGAGGCTGTTGCCGAACCACTGGTGCGCCAGTTCGTGCGCGATCAGCCGGTCGCTGCCGTGCAGGCCGTCCACGTGGTTACGGCCGAACACGGCCAGGCCGTGCGCCTCGAGCGGGATCTCGAGGTCGTCGGCGGTGACGATCACGGAGAATGCGGGGAACGGGTACGGGCCGAAGACCCGGCTGAACACCGTGATCATCTCGCCGAGCCTGGCGAAGTCCACCGCCACCGGCCGGGCCAGCGCGGGAGGGAAGAACAGGCTGTGCGCCACCGGGGTTGCGGCGATGTCGTGCCGGCGATAGCGACCTATCTGAACGCTGGCCAAGTATGCGGCCATCGGTTCCCGCACGTCGAAGGTCCAGGAGGTGCGACCGGACCGGGTGCTCTTGGCCACCAACGGGCCGTTGCTGACCACCGTGTACGGCGCCTCGCAGGTGAGCTGGATACGGAAGGTGGCCTTGTCGCTCGGGTGATCGTTGCAGGGAAACCACGACGGCGCCCCGCTGGGCTGACCGGCCACGAGCACACCGTCGGTGAGTTCCTCCCAGCCCAGCTCGCCCCAGTGGCTGCGCACCGGATGCGGCGCCCCGCGGTAGCGCACCACCACCTCGAACGCCTCTCCCACGGCCAGCGGCACGGCGGGAGTGATCACGAGCTTGCGGGCGGCGTGCACCGTCTTCACCGGCGCAACACCGTTGACCGTGACCTTGTCGACGCTCAAGCCGGCCAGGTCGAGACTGAACCGCCCGAGCGCGGTGAGGGCCCGCGCCGTGATCGTGGCGGTCGCGGTCAGCCGGTTCGTGGCGACCCTGTAGTCCAGTTCGAGGTCGTAGTGCGCCACCGTGTAGCCACCATTGCCACTCGCGGGAAGGTAGGGGTCACCCGCGGACGCGGACCCCAGGATGGTGGGTGTGGGCTGCAACATAGGGATCAAGTCTTCCATGGCGGCCGGTGCCACGGCGCAATCGGGTTGCCGGACCAGAGCGAATCGGTGGGCACCCGCTCCCCGCGCATCACCAGCGAACCCGGTCCAACGGTGGCGTGATCGTCGATGCGCGCCGCCGGCAGGATCACACTGTTGGGCCCGAGGGTGCCACCGGCGCCGATGTGCACGGTGTCCAGCTGCATGATGCGATCGTGGAACAGGTGGGTCTGCACGACACAGCCGCGGTTGACGCTGCTACCGGCGGCCAGGGTGACCAGGTCCGCCTCCGGCAGCCAGTACGACTCGCACCAAACGCCGCGCCCGATCGTGGCGCCCAGCGACCGCAGCCAGAGCGCCAGCCAGGGCGTGCCGGCGGCGTTCTGCGCGAACCAGGGCCGCGCCACCATCTCCACGAAGGTGTCCGACACCTCGTTGCGCCAGATGAACGACGACCAGAGCGGATGCTCGGAGGCGCGGATGCGCCCCACCAGCAACCATTTCGCGGCGGTGGTCAGCGCGGCCGCGACGGCGCCTGCGCCGATCAGCACGAAGCCGGAGAGCAGCAGCGCCAGGCCAGGACCGCCGAAAAGCCAGAGGACCTCGAGGGCCACGAGCACGCTGAGGGCGATCCACGCGGAGGCGAACACCGGCACCAGGCGCAGCACCTCCCAGAGCGACCGGGCCAACACCAGCCGCGCCGGCGGGTGGAAGGTGCGGGCCTCGTCGATGTCGGTCACCCGGCGACGCAGCCGTGTCGGCGGGTTGCCCAGCCAGGAGGAGCCGCGCTTGGCCTTGCGCGGGGTGGACGACAGCACCGCCACGAGGCCGTCCCTCGGCACCGTGCGGCCGGGGCCGGCGATGCCGCTGTTGCCCAGGAACGCCCGGCGGCCGATCTTGGCGCGGCCGATGCGCATCCAGCCGCCGCCGAGTTCATAGCAGGCGACCATGGTGTCGTCGGCGAGGAACGCGCCGGGCGCAATGGTGGTGAGCGAGGGCACCAGCAGGACCGTGGACGCCTCGACGCCCGGACCGACCTTCGCGCCGAGCAGCCGCAACCAGACCGGGGTGAGCAGGCTGGCGTAAAGCGGGAACAGCAGGGTGCGGGCGCCGTCCAGCAGTCGTTCGGTCATCCACACCTGCCAGCCCACCCGGCTGCGCACCGGGTGGTGGCCCTCGGTCAGGCCCAGGCCCAGCAGGCGCACGGCTCCGATCACGGAGCCGGCGTAGAGCGCTCCGGCGGCGAGCACGGCCGGCGGCACGGCCAGCGCGGCGCGGGCGACCGCGGCGCCGAGGGTGCCGGCGTCGCCGATCACCACGCCCACGATGAGCACGCCGAGCAGCACCGCCACGGTGGGAATGGCGGTGAGTCCCACCGAGCCGGCGCCGTAGGCGAGCAGCCAGCGGCGGGCGTTCGCCGGTCGTTCCGCGGGCCAGGCGCGGCGGGCCGAGCCGACCCGGGTGGCCGGTGAGCCGGCCCAGCGCTCACCTCGTGGCACCCGGCCGGAGACGGCGGAGCCCGGTTCGATCTCGGCGCCGTCGCCGATCTTGGCGCCGCCGAGCAGGGTGCTGCGGGAGCCGATCACGGCCTCCGCGCCGATGCGCACCCGGCCGATCCGAAGGGTGTCGCCGTCGAGCCAGTAGCCGGCCAGGTCCACCTCGGGTTCGATCGCGGCGCGCTCGCCGATGCTGAGCAGCCCGGTGACCGGCGGCACCGAGTGCAGGTCGACGCCGGGGGCGATGGTGGCGCCGAGCAGCCGGGCGTAGTAGCTGATCCACGGCGCCCCGGCCAGGCTGGCCGCGTCGACGAAGGTGGCCACCTGTTCGGCCAGCCAGAGCCGCAGGTGCACCGAGCCGCCGCGCGGGTAGTTGCCCGGTTTCACGCCCTTGAGCAGCAGCCGGGCGGCGGCAACGGAGATGCCCATCTTGCCCAGTGGGGTGACCAGCAGCACGAATCCGGCCAGCACCGCCCACCATGACACCGTGGGGGCGAAGGATGCGCCGGCGGCGGCGAGCAGATTGTTGGCCGCGGCCAGGTACACCAGCCACTTGGCACCCACGAGCAGGTGCAACGGCACGCTGAGGACGCCCTGCAGCAGCCCGGTGCGGGCCGGGGTGGGCAGCACCTGCCGCGTGGCGCGGGCCACCGTCGGAGTGCGGCCGTCGAGTTCGTCGGCGAGGGAGCCGATCCGCGGGTGGTCGTAGATGTCGCTGATCCGGGTGTTCGGGTGGCGCTCCCGAATCGCGGACACGAATTGGGCGGCCGAGAGGGAGCCGCCGCCGTAGGCGAAGAAGTCGCTGTCGGCGTCGGCGACGGGCACACCGAGGATCGCGGCCCAATGCCCGGCGAGCCAAGCGGCGGTCGGGCTGAGCGCATCCGCGCCGGCCGTCTCGGCGCCGGCCAGGCCGGGCAGCGGCCAGGGCAGGGCGGCACGGTCGACCTTGCCGGAGGTGCGGGTGGGGATGGATTCCACGACGGCGAGCAGCGGCACGAGGGCGGCGGGCAACGCCACCCGGAGGGCCGCGGTGGCCGCGGGCAGGTCGAAGGATCCGGCTGCCTCATCGGCGAGCGCGAGGTAACCCACCAGCACCTGGTTGCCGGCCGGGGTGGTCTGCACGACAGCGGCCGCGCCGGCCACGCCGGACAGCGCCTGCAGGGCGGCGTCGATCTCGCCGAGCTCGATGCGCCGGCCGCCGAGTTTGATCTGGTCGTCGGCCCGGCCCACGAAAACCAGCCCGGCGGGGTCGAAGCGCACGAGGTCGCCGCTGCGGTAGGCGCGTTCCCAGCCGAGCCCGGCGTGCGGGGCGTACTTCACCGCATCCTGGGTCGCGTCGAGGTACCGGGCCAGGCCGACGCCGCCGATGATCAGTTCGCCGGTCTCGCCGGCCCGCACCCGCTGGCCGGCCGGATCCACCACGGCCAGGCTCCAGCCGTCCAGCGGCAGGCCGATGCGCACGGGGTCGCTGCCGTCGAGCAGGGCGCCGCAGGCCACGACCGTCGCCTCGGTCGGGCCGTAGGTGTTCCACACCTCACGGCCGCGGGCGCTGATGCGGGCGGCCAGCTCGGGCGGGCAGGCCTCGCCGCCGAAGATCACCAGGCGCACATTCTCCAGCGCCTCCTCGGGCCAGAGTGCGGCGAGGGTGGGCACCGTGGAGACAACGGTGATGCCGTGCGCGATGAGCCAGGGGCCGAGGTCGGCGCCGCTCCGCACGAGCGAGCGCGGGGCCGGCACCAGGCAGGCGCCGTTCCGCCAGGCCAGCCACATCTCCTCGCAGGAGGCGTCGAACGCCACCGACAGGCCGGCCAGCACCCGGTCGCCGGGGCCGATGGGTTCGCCGGCCAGGAACAGGCCGGCCTCGGCGTCGACGAACGCCGCCGCCGAGCGGTGCGTCACGGCGACACCCTTGGGCACCCCGGTGGAGCCGGAGGTGAAGATGATCCAGGCGTCGTCGTGCGGGCCGGGCATCGGCTCGCCCCAGTGCGCCAGCGACGGGTCCTCCTCGGCGGCCAGGGGCCGCTCGGTGAGCACCCCGGCGTCCAGGCCGTCACGCACCGTGAACAGACCACCGTCGCCGATGACACCCACGACCCGGGCCTCGCCGAAGACCAGCCGGGCCCGTTCCTCAGGGTCGTCGGCGTCGACGGGCACGTAGGCGGCGCCGACGGTGAGGGTGGCGAGAATCGACAGGTAGAGGTCGCGGGTGCCGGACGGGATGCGGATGCCGACCGTGTCGCCGCGGCGCACCCCGGCCCGGCTCAGCCGCACGGCCTGGTCGTTGACCAGCCGCACCAGCCGCCGGTAGCTCAGGGCCCCGGCGGCGTCCTCGAGGGCCAGGGCGGTGGGGTGTTCCTCCGCGGTGGCCAGCAGGATGTCGATCAGGGTGCGCTCGGGGTGCACCAGATAACCGGCATCCAGCACGCCCTGCTCGTGGCCGGGCGTCGGCGCGGCCGGCAGCGGACGCACGATTGCTGGTGCGACGGTCGAGCCGGCGGACCGGGTGCTGGGATCGGGGTGGAACGAGGTCACGCATACTCCTGTCCGGGCTCGCGAGAATCCGCGATGGCGACAGCCTAGAACGACCGGGTAACCGGCGGGTGAACACGCGTCACATGAGTACATTCTTCGGGCGCGTTCCCGTCTCCGGCGGGTTTTTCTCCGCCACCCCTGTTCCCCCGGCGGCCTGCCCGCGTAGCCTTTTGATACCGGATGCGCCCCACGTCTTCGACCGAAAGCCGACCGAATGGATACCTCACCTCTCGTCTGGACCCTGACGGTCCTCGGAATCGTCGGGCTTCTCGCCTTCGACTACGTCTTTCACGTGCGGAAGGCCCACGCCCCCACGCTGAAGGAAGCGGCAATCTGGTCGTCGATCTACGTCGGGATCGCCATACTGTTCGGCATTGGTGTCCTGATCATCGGCGGCAGCACCCCCGGATCCGAGTACTTCGCGGGGTACATCACCGAAAAGGCGCTCTCGGTCGACAATCTGTTCGTCTTCCTCATCATCATGACAAGCTTCCGCGTGCCCCGGGAGGACCAGCAGAAGGTGCTTTTGTTCGGCATCACGTTCTCGCTCATCGCGCGCACCGGCTTCATCTTCCTCGGCGCCGCCCTGATCAACACCTTCGCCTGGGTATTCTATTTCTTCGGCCTGATCCTGTTGATGACGGCGGGCAACATGCTCAAACCGGAGAGCTCGGAGTCCAAGTCCGCGGACAACTTCATCGTGCGGGTCGCGCGCAAGGTCTTCCACACCAGTCCCGAGTACGACGGCGACAAACTCTTCACCATCCACGACGGCAGGCGCGCACTGACCCCGATGCTCCTGGTGATGGTCGCGATCGGCGGCACCGACCTCCTCTTCGCGCTCGATTCGATCCCCGCCATCTTCGGCCTCACCCAGGATGTCTACATCGTGTTCACGGCGACGGCGTTCTCGCTCCTCGGCCTGCGTCAGCTGTACTTCCTGCTCGACGGCCTGCTGGACCGGCTGATCTACCTCTCCTTCGGGCTGGCGGCGATCCTCGCCTTCATCGGCGTGAAGCTGATCCTGCACGCCCTGCACGAGAACAACCTTCCGTTCATCAACGGCGGCGAGCCGGTGCCGGTGTTCGAGATCAGCACGGGTGTCTCCCTGACGGTCATCATCGGTGTGCTCCTGGTCACCGTGCTGGCGTCGCTGTTCAGCCCGGCGGGCCGGGCACAAGCGGCCACCGCCAACGCCCGGCGGTACGCAACCGACTACCTGGACCTCGGCTACACCGAGGACCACACCGAACGCATCCGGGTGTACACGGCGCTTCGGGAAGAGGAAGAGTCCATCCATAAGCTCGGCCCGAAGTACCGGCAGGCGGTCCAGGACGACGCGGAGCTCGCCGATCTGCTCCGCAGGGCTCACCTCGAACACGACGCCTCTGTGCGCCGGGCCGCCCGCGAGGGGTGACCCCACGCCGGCCCGACCGTGCCCCGCACGACGGCCGGTCAGCGGATGCGGGCACGCACGGCGCCGGCCGCGCAGAGGATGACCGCAAGCGCGCCGATCAGCACGAGAGGGTCCAGGTCTTCACCGAGGAGCAGCGCCGCCCACGCGATGGTGAGCACCGGTTGCAGAAGCTGGATCTGGCTCACCCGGGCGATCGGCCCGATGGCCAGGCCCCGGTACCAGGCGAAGAAGCCCAGGAACATGCTCACCCCGGCAAGGTAGGCGAAGGCCAGCCAGGCCGACGCATCAGCAGCGGGCCGGCCGGAAGCGAGTCCGGCCAGCATCAGCGGCACCATCACCGGCAGCGCCACGATCAGCGCCCAGCAGATGGTCTGCCAGGAGCCCAGCTCGCGGGCCAGCAGCGCGCCCTCACCGTAGCCGATCGCCGCAAGCACCACGGCCGCCACCAACAGCAGGTCGGCCGGCTGCAGGCCGCTGAGCCCGCCCGCGGTGAGCGCCACGAATCCGACCACGGCCACCACGCCGAGACCGCTGGCCAGCCAAAAGCGAGGAGTGGGCCGTTCCCTGGCCCGCACGACAGCGACCACCGCGGTGGCTGCGGGGAGCAGGCCGATCACAACGGCGCCGTGCGCGGCCGGCACGCTCTGCAGGGCGAAGGAGGTGAGAATGGGGAAGCCCGCGATGACGCCGGCCCCCACCACGGCCAGCCGCCACCATTGGCTGCCCCTGGGAAGACGCTGCCGGAGCACGGCGAGCACAGCGATGGCGAGAATGCCGGCTCCGACGGCACGGCCGGCACCGACGAACAGCGGGTCGAGCTGGGCCAAGGCCACCCGGGTGAGCGGCAGGGTGAACGAGAAGGCCAGCACGCCCAGCAGCCCGAAGACCAGGCCGGCGGCGGCGGGCGACGCTTCCGGTGGCGATAGCGCTGGCGGCGCCGCGACGATAGCGCTATTCTGTATTTTCATGAAAGAGGATAGCACCCGAGCGGGTTCCGCGGACAACGAATCGGCGCATCTCGCCATCGAACGCCGTCTGCGTGCCCTGGTCGCCAGCCGGCCGGCCGGCGACCGGCTGCCCTCCACCCGCACCCTCGTGCTCGACCATGCCGCCAGCCCGCTCACTGTGCAGCGCGCGCTGCAGCGTCTGGTGCTCGAGGGCCTGGTGGAGACCCGACCGGGCGCGGGAAGCTTCGTGGCGCGGCCGCATGCCGTGCACCGGGCCGACTTCGGCTGGCAGACCACGGCGCTCGGCGCGGCCCGCACCGGTGCCGACGCGATCGGCACCGCCATGACGAGCGCCGGACCGGGCATGATCGCCCTGCACTCCGGGTACCCGGCCGAGGAGCTGCTGCCCACCCGGCTGGTGCGCACCGCCCTGGTCCGCGCGGCTCGCACCGGCACCGCCGTCGACCGGGCCCCAATTTCGGGGTTGCCGGAGCTCCGCAGCTGGTTTGCGGCGGAACTGGCACCGGTCGGCGCCTCCGCCGCCGCCCCGCCGGCCGCCGACGACGTCGTCATCACCCCGGGCGGCCAGAGCGCGCTGTCGTCGATCTTCCGGGCGCTGGCCGTTCCGGGCGACGCGATCGTGATGGAGTCCCCTACCTACTGGGGCGCCATGGCCGCCGCCCGGCAGGCCGGGTTGCGCATCGTGCCCATCTCCCGCGGCGCCGGCGCCCCCGCGGCTGCCGACCTCGACGACGCCCTGGGCGTCAGCGGGGCCCGCCTGTTCTACGCGCAGCCGCACTTCGCCAATCCCACCGGGGCGTTGTGGAGCAGCGCCGATCGGAGTGCCATCACCGCGGTCCTCCGCGCTCGCGGGGCGTACCTGATCGAGGACGACTGGGCGCATGATTTCGGCATCGAAGCGGATGTGGCCACCCTTGCCGCCGACGACGCCGACGGCCACATCGTCTACGTGCGCTCGCTCACGAAGAGCCTCTCCCCCGCCATCCGGGTGGCGGCGGTCGTGGCCCGCGGCCCCGCCCTGGCCCGGATCCAGGTGGACCGCACCGTGGACGACCTGTACGTCAGCGGGCTCCTGCAGGCGGCAGCGGTCGATGTGCTCACCGACCCGGGCTGGCACAGCCACCTCACCCGGTTGCGTGGGTCGCTGCGCGGCCGCCGCGATGAGCTGGCCCGGCAGGTGCGCGGACAGTTGGGCGCGGACGCCCTTGAGCTGGTCCCCAGGGGCGGGCTGAACCTGTGGGTGCGCGCTGCCGACGGGGTGGACGTGGCCGACCTGGCCCGGCGCAGTCGCGCCGAGGGGGTGCTGTTCTCCCCCGGCGGCGACTGGTTCCCGGCCGAGCCGACCGGTTCCTTCTTCAGGCTGAACTACTCCCGCGCCCGCCCCGAGCTCTTCGAGGCCGCCGTGGCGACCATCGCCGGACTGCTGCCCTAGGCCAGCCGCTCGACGGCGGCGAGCCACTCGGCCCAGAACAGTTTCCACCGCTCGGCCTCGTCGAACGACGCCACCTTGTCGTGCGTCACGCCCAGCCGCAGCCGCCCGTCGGGCAGCAGGTCGGTGGAGAACAGGATCGACCCCAGCGGCTCGTCCGCACGCGCGAGGGTGAATCGCAGTGCCTTCGACGCCGGCTTCGAGCGAAGCACCAGGTCGAGACCGGGAAACAGATCGGCGCGGCTACCCTCGTCGAGCAGCAGTTCGCGCACCACGTCGCGGTCCAGGGCCAGCACCCGCGCGCGGCTCACGCTGAAGCTGCCGTCGGGCATCTGGCCGGGCAGCCTCAGGCCGGTGATGCGTTCGTAACCCACGGTCACGCTCTGCGCCCACCAGCCGTCCACACCGTGCGCGGCGTGCACCCAGGCGGCGATGGCGGTGTGCCCGGCCTGCTGGCCGGGGCCGTCGTCGATGAGATCGACCCACTCCTCCCACGCATGCCCGGTGTTCTCGAGGATCGCGTCGTCGGTCTGCACGGGCTCGGCCGCCCAGACCCGGGTGCGTGTGAAGGTTTCGTGTTCGGTCATCGGGACTCCTGTGCTCGGCACGACAATACTGGGTGTCTTCTGCCAGGTCCGACGCCGGGCACCCCGGGCGATGTGATGGCCGCGCGGAGTCCCTAGACTGAGAGCGAAGGGGGCATTTTCGGATGAGCAAGAACAAGAGCGACGAACCGCGCGACGAGTTCGACCGTATCCAGATACCCGAGTTTCTGGCCCGGCCTTTCGAGCGCCTCGCCGGCGGACCGGGCGTCGGCACACCCATCCGGCCCACCCCCAGAGACCGGTCGGACGGCAACACGACTGTTGACGGCGACTCGGATGCCGATCTCCCCGAGGACCTCGAGGACACCGAGCCGGCACCGCGTCAGTGGTGGGCCGGCTACAAGGGCAAGCTGCTGCTCTACGGCGCGGGCACCCTCGTCATGGTCTTCCTACAGTCCCGCGGCTAACCAGCACGGTACGCCGACTACATCGCGGGTAGTACACGGGTTCATCCGCCCAGGGGATGTCTGCGTACCCGTGTTTCGCGACGATGGAGGTACCGATCCCGTTCACCCGGTCGGCAGCCGCCCGTCGAGAGGACTCCCATGACCACGATCCTGCACACTATTCCTGCCCACCGGTCCCTGCGCCCCATCGTCATGACGGCGACCCTGGTCATGGTGTCGGCCGGCACCCACGGTCCCGCCGACCTGCCCGCCGGCCCGCCCGTGGCCGTCGACCGGGTGCCTGCCCACTCCCTCGACCGGATTGCCCTGTGGGCCCAGCAGGCCGGGATCGACCGCGCGGCGTAAACCGCCGCAGGAGGGCCCGTGGGGCTCCCCCGACTAGGGCCCGACCAGCAGAAGTAACACCTCATAGGTCAGATAGACCGGCCAGACGATGGCCTGGAGCAGGCCCAGGATGAAGCCCCAGAACGATCCGTCCGACGTGGAGACGAAGTAGATGGCCGCTCCAACGTAAGCCAGAAGGAAGAAGAACCCCCACCCCCCGTCTCCCACCGTCACGTTGCCACGACCGTCCGATGCCATCAGATCCTCCGCTCCCGTGAGAACTCCCTGACTACCCGATGGCACACAGGGTAACCGCGCTGACCGCGAAGCGATACCGCCGCACAGCGGCCGCCGGGTCCGATCCGATCGTCAGCGAACGGCATCGGCGAGCAGGGAGCCCGCACGACGACATCGCCGTTTACGCGATAGTGAGGGGATGCAGATCTACTCCGACTACGCCGCCCATCGCTCCCGTCAGGTCGCGGTCGACGTGATCGCCGTCGCCGCCATCGCCGCTTGGATCGGGCTCGGCGCTTTCGTCTACTCGCTCGTGATCGACCTCGCCCGGTTCGGCGAGCAGATGGAGTCCGCCGGCTCCGACTTCTCGACCACGATGACTGACATCGGCGACAGGTTCGGCGGTATGCCGCTCATCGGCGGCGGCATCCGGGCACCGTTCGAGGCCGCCAGCGGCGCGGGCCAGAGCCTGGAGGCGGCCGGCCGCAGCCAGCAGGAGGCCGTGCTGAATCTCGCCGTCGGCCTGGGATGGGGAATCGCCGTCGTGCCTGTCGCGACGATCCTGCTGTTCTGGCTCGTACCCCGCCTGCGGTTCACGCGCCGGGCGGCCACGACACGCCGGCTGGTTCGCGCAGGCATCACCGTGGACCTGCTCGCGCTGCGGGCCCTGACGAATCAGAAGCTGTCGGTGTTCGCGGCGGTCGACGCCGACCCCGTGTCCGCGTGGCGTCGGGGCGACCCCGAGGTGATGCGCTCACTCGCCGCGCTGGAGCTCAAGGCCTCGGGGGTGCGCATCCGCTGAGGCACCATCCGTGCCTGGGACCGCGTGGTGCTGGCGGCTGCCGCCGGTGCGGACGAGGATGGTCCCATGGTCGCAATTCTCACGGATGTCGCTCGGGAACTGTACGGCCTTCGGCCCCAGGACTTCACGGCCGCGCGCAATGCCAGGGCACAGGAGCTGAAGTCATCGGATGCCGCTCTCGCCAAGCAGGTCGCGGTGATGAAGAAACCCTCTCCTGCGGCCTGGGTGGTCAACCTCCTCGCCCGGGAGAACGTCGACGAACTTACTGTGCTCCTCGACCTCGGCGAACAGATGCGCACAGCGCAGGAGCATCTCGAGCGGGACGCGCTCAGGCGGCTCGGCGGCGAGCGCCGAGTCGCCATCGCCGCCCTCGCCGCTGCGGGCGCCGACCTCGCCGCCGGCCTCGGTCACCGGCCTACTGCAAGCGTCGTCGGCGAGGTCGAGCAGACCCTGCAGGCCGCAACGTCTGATCCTTCGGCCGCCGCGGCAATCGCCAGCGGACTTCTGGTCAAGCCGTTGCGGGCGGTCGGTTATGAGCCCGTCGACCTGGACGGTGCCGTGGCCGTGTCTGATCCGGAGTCGTGGCCGGCGCCTCGGGGCCGCTCCCGCGGCGCGGCACTGCCGGATCCCGTTCAACTCGCCGACGTCCGCCGCCGGAAGGAGGCCAGGCGGGAAGCGCAACGTCTGGAGCGCAATGCGGACGTCGCCGAGGCGGAAGTCGACGCCCTGGACCGTCGCGCCCACCGGCTCACGCTTCGCCGGACCAGCCTCGAAGCGGAGATTGTGGAGCTTAGGGAACAGCTGGATACGGCCTCCGCGGCGCTCGCCTCCGTCGTCGCCGACGAGAGCGCCCTGGCCGACGCCCGCGCCGAGGCGCACACCGCTGTGGAGGACTCCAGAACCCGCGCCCGCCACGCACGCGAGGTCGCCGACTCCCTCGAGGAGGGCGACTGATCCGGCCGGCGGCACCCGGCGAACCCATCGGTGTCTTCGGCACTCGCCGCCGGCACGCCGACCCTCGCGGCACGCCGTCGTCCCGTCGTCTCGAAGCCCCAGTCTGCTGGCAGCGAACGGCGCCCACAGTCCAATCCGACGGACGTACGCTCTGGTGCCATGAACGATATCCCGGCGATGGATGACGACGGGCTGCTCGACGCCTACTCGAGAACCGTCACGGCCGTGGCCACGCGGGTGCTGCCCAGCGTGGCCAGTGTCTCGGTGCGCAGTTCCCAGGGAGCGGGAGCGGGCAGCGCGAGTGTCATCACCGACGACGGATTCCTCCTCACCAGCGCCCATGTCGTAGCCGGCGCCGGCACCGCTGACGTCGGGTTCGCCGACGGCACCGGGAGCCGGGTCGACGTCGTCGGCCGCGACACCCTCTCCGATCTGGCCGTGCTGCACGCACGCGATGCCACCCCGCCGCCGGTGCGGTTCGGCGACGCCGCGCGGTTGCGCGTCGGCCAGGTGGTGGTGGCCCTGGGCAATCCGCTGGGTCTGGCCGGCAGCGTCACCGCCGGCATCGTCTCGGCGCTCGGCCGGTCGCTCCCCACCCGGTCCGGGCGGGTGATCGACGAGGTGATCCAGACCGACGCCGCCCTCAACCCGGGCAACAGCGGCGGGGTGCTGGCCGACAGCACCGGGCGCATGGTCGGGGTCAACACCGCGGTGGCGGGCATCGGAGTGGGGCTGGCGGTGCCGATCAATGTGAGCACCCGGGCGATCATCACGGCGCTGATGACCACCGGGCGGATGCGGCGGGCCTGGCTGGGCATCGCCGGCGCCCAGGTGCCGCTGCCACCGACCCTGGCGGCCCGGATCGGCTCGCCGACCGGCCTACGGGTGGCGGCAGTGTCCCCGGGCAGCCCGGCAGAGGAGGCCGGGTTGCACCGCGGTGACATCGTGGTCGAACTCGCCGGGCAGCCGGTGGTCACGGCCACAGCAGTGCAGCAGCTGATGGTTGAGGCCGCGATCGACACACCCATCGAGATCACGGTCTGGCGAAACGGCGCCCTGGTCGACGCGATCACCGTGCCGCGGGAACTCCCGGAGTCCTGACCCGGCCCAACACTGCCGGTCGATCAGGCCGCGGCGAACCGCTTCGCCGAGCGAGCCCTGGCCTTGTCCGCCTCCACCTCGCGGTTCTTGGGCGGAGCGGTCGTGACCAGGTCTTCGAGCAGATGCCGCGAGGTGTGGGCGATTTCCGCGACCGCCCGGTTGAAGGCCTCCTCGTTGGCCTTCGACGGCTTGGTCGCCCCGCTGATCTTGCGCACGAACTGCAGCGACGCCGCATACACCTCGTCGTCGGTGGCGGCAGGTTCAAAATTGTGAAGCTGATGAATGTTCCGACACATACTTCGAGGGTACCCAGCCGGGCCCGGCCACGGAAGTGCGAGAAAGTGTTGCGCGAAGAGCGGATTGCCCGCTACGGTGATGCCTACGCCATACGACGAAAGGAGCCTCGCGTGATTACTCAGAAGATTGCATTCGCATTCCGTACCACCGCCGGCTTCGTCGGCGTCTTCACCGCCTGATCGGCCAGTAGGTAACCCACCGGTCCAGACGGTGGTGACGCTCTCGAAGCCCGACCAGGCAGCATCCGCACTCTGTGCATCCCGCACCTTCTGCATCCGTCTGCCCGGGTCACTCACCCCGTGAGCGGCGCGCACTCCGTGCGTCGCCCTCGTGCCGCCGTGCGCGGCCACCCTTCATTCTGCGAGCCCGAACGTTCTTCCAGAGCGCCCGGATTCGCGAACCGTCCTCGTTAAGGAACGCATCATCATGAATACCCAACTGGCGCCCGATCCGGGCCGCCACGATCACCCACCCCAACCCGTTCTCTCGCCCGAGGCGCACCCGGCGCGCCGCGTAGGCCTGATCGACCGCGCTGCCATGCACCTCGGTGTCGCGCTGATCCGCTGGGGTCGCCGGCCCGTCAGGGCTCGTCGCCGGGAACGCCCCGCTCTCGCTCCCGAGTCGATCGCAGCCCGCCGGGAATTGGACCGGGTTCGAGACGAGCATCTGGTCCTGAAGCTGACCCAGTTCCGGTGACCGGTGCCCCCACGTCGCACCCGATCGCGTTATGCGGGTGCCGCGCCGGTATGCGGGTGGCGCGCCACCCGCATACCGGCGCCTGACCCGCCTCACGCGTCGGTACCGGCTTCGGATGCGCTCAGCCGCGCGGTGCCGCGTCCAGTCCGGCCCGCCACTGCGCGAGCAGGCGCGCGACGCTGCGGCTGTGCGCCCACGGCACCTCGGGCGCCTCGGTCCGCCCGTCCAGCAGGGCCAGCGACACGGCATCGGCCTCTGCCGCGAACGGATCCACCGTCGGCACCTCCACCAGTCGGTCACGGCCATCCGCCCGCACGAGGAACGACGCGGCCGAGTCGCTGCGGCTGCCGAACACATCGGCCAGCTCGATGACCCCGGCGCTCCCGCTGAGCCTCGCCGACCGCGGCAGCTCGGCGACGATGGAGCACTCCGCCTCCGCGGAGAATCCGGCCGCGGCAATTGTCGCGCTGGCGTGCTCGTCCACGCCGGTGTCGCCGACCTCGCCCGTGGCGACGGTGACCGTCAGGTCTGCCGGGTCAACGCCGGCAGCAGCGGCGAGTGCCACCGCGAGCGATACGGGGTAGCCGCCCACGTCGAGGATCGCCCCGCCGGCCAGCTCCGGATCGAACAGGCGTCCCGATCGCTGCCCCGCCGCGAAGCCGAACGAGGCGACCAGCTGCAACGAAGTGCCGACCTCCCGGTTGGCGACGGCGGCATCCAGGGCCCGCGCGAACGGTCCGAACCGGTGCTTGTACGCCTCGACGAACGGCAGTCCGGAGGCCGCGGCCTGATCCAGGACCCGTTCGACCTCCGCCACGGTCGGCGCGACCGGCTTCTCACACAGCACCGCCTTGCCGGCCCGCAGCGCGGCCACGGCGAGGTCCGCGTGGGTCGTGTTCACCGTGGAGATGTACACGGCGTCGATGTCGTCCCGGGAGAGGAGATCCTCGTAGCTTCCGGTGACGGGCGCCCCGTACGTGGCCGCGAACGCGGCCGCCCGCTCGGGGCTGGTGCTGCCGACTGCGTGCAGAGTGCCGTGCGCCGAGCCGGGCAGAGCCCGGGCGAACCAGCCGCCGATATCGCCAGGTCCTAGGATTGCCCACCGCGTAGTCTTCATTCCTCGAAGGTACCAACCTTCGGCGACGACCTTTTCCCGGCGAGGGAGCTGAATCTGTTGCGGCGGTGCGGGGTGCCCCTGGAGGGACTCGAACCCCCAACCCTTTCCTTAGGACGGAACTGCTCTTCCATTGAGCTACAGAGGCTGACCGGGAAAGTTTAGCCGTTATCCGCGCCGGTTGAGCGCAGGTACGCCGGGCTGCCCTCGTTCGGAGGCGGGCACGCCGCGACAGAAACTAGGTCGGCGGGTAGAGGTAGACCGGAACCTCGCTGACCGGCACTGTACGCGTGTGATAAGCGTGCGAGCCGTTCCAGTTGTATTCCTCGAGCACAACGGTGCCGTCCCCCGGCACCGACTGAACATAGGCGACGTGGTTGTAGGTGAACCAGGCCACGGCACCCACGACGGGTGCCTTGCTGCTGGCCCAACCCTTGTTCGCCCAGGCGTTGGCCCAGGCGGATGCGTTGCCGCCGCCGGGAGTCATCGTCGACCAGGTCCACTTGAACGGGCCGGTGGCGCCGGCGTCGCGGTTGAGCCGCCAGGCCACGAAGTCCACACACTCGCGGTAGTAGTAGCCGAGCGGGGAGAACCCGCCGCCCTGGGATTCGGTGGCGGCGTCCCGCCAGGGGTAGTCGTCACCCTCGGCCCGGATGCCGACCACGGCGTACTCGGCCGCGGAGCTGCGGGTCTCTTCGGCAACCTGCTGCTGCTCGAGGTCCGCCGCGATGTTCGCCTCGATCTCGTCGAGTTCGGCCTGGCTCGTGGCGGTGAAGCTGTCGGCCGAAATAGTCACGGCGGCAGCGGCGGCGCCCACGGTGACGGCCTGGGTGTCCCCGGAGGCCTTGGCAGTGAGAGCGGTCGAGCCGCCCTGCGGGGTGAACGCGTAGGCGGGCAGCGCGGCAGTGAGGAAAATGGCCGGGATCGCCAGCAGGGTAACCATCTTCGCGAACTGCTTGCGGCGCTTGACGGGCCGCCGGGCGGGACCGGTGCGGGCGCCGGCGGGTGCCGTGGACGGTGCGGATGGCGTGGAGAACGGCCGGAACCGGGCCGGGCGGACCGCACGCGGCGGAACGGTGTCGTCCTGGGCTGACGACTCGTCGGCCGAGGTGCTCACGCTGCCGACGATGACGGCGAGGTCCGGAGACACCGACCGGATCGAAACCGGCGGTACGGGAACCGCGGTGACGACCATCGCCTCGGCGGAAACGACAGCGGACTCGGCGGTGACGTCGACGGACTCAGCGGAGACTTCAACCGACTCGGCGGGAACGATGACGGCCTCGGCGGGCACGACAACGGCCTCGGAAGAAACGACGACGGCGGAAGTGCCGGATGCCTCAGCGGCTGCGCGCTGGGCCCGGGCCTCGCGGCGCGAAGGTAACGCGCCGACGCCCTCAGGCGAGCCGGCGGGGCCGGAATGAGTCACAGATAATCCTCTAAACAGCCACTACCGGAAGGGGGGACTTTTCAACTGTAGGCGATGCGTGGGCGGCTGTCACGTTGAGCGTTACGTTTTCGTGACAATGGCACTACAAAGGGGTGCACATCCACAAAGTCGAGCCGAGCGATGAGACTACGCGGCGGCCGGCGCGAGGAACTCGTCCCACTGCGGCAACGGTCGTTCCACGCCACTGACCACCCAGGTGGTGCCCTGCGGCATCCGGGGGTCGAAGCGCAGGTCCCAGCCCATTTCGGCGGGTGTGCGGTCGCTCTTGAGGTTGTTGCAGCGCAGGCAGCAGGCCACGAGGTTGTCCCAGGTGTCGCGGCCGCCGCGTGACCGCGGCTGCACGTGGTCGATGGTGCTGGCGTTCTTGCCGCAGTAGCCGCAGCGGTGGTCGTCGCGCCGCAGCACTCCGCGCCTGCTGACCGGCACGGCCCGCGACCGCGGCAGGCGCACGTAACGGGTGAGCAGGATGACGCTGGGCCGCTCCCACGACTCCGTCGCCGCCCAGACCGGGTGCCCCTGGTCCGCCTGAATGATTGTTGCCTTCTGGTTCATGACGAGCACGAGTGCCCGCTTGAACGACACGACCGCGAGAGGTTCATATCCCGCGTTGAGGACCAGTGTGCGCATGCGCTCCCTTTCGAAAAAGGCTGGACGGCTTCCAGCCATTCGAACTGCTGTCTGGCGTCGACGGGGAGGAGATGCGGGCAAACAAAAAGGGCGTCGTCATCATGACAACGCCCCATGGGCTTCGGTGTGCTCGGGGCACACGACACCCAGACAGATTTGACTGCTGTGCCGCAGCGCGAAGTGTCCGCGCACATCCATGGTGTGGATCGTGCGTAGCTTGCGCATTGGCTCTCCCAAAATCCCGCAGAACATCAGGGCATCAGGTTAACCCACAAATGGTGCGCTACGAAAACGTGTCGCACCATTTGTGCTATGCGTAACCCAGTGTTTACCCGGGCGGTCTCAGGAGCGGCCAGATCAAACGGCTCAGATGCCCAATCGCACGATGTAATAGTCAGCGGTCCAGATCGGCTGTACCCGCACCGCCGCCCCTTCGTACGGCGCGTGCAGGATGTTGCCGTTGCCGGCGTAGAACCCGTCGTGGCCGTCCATGATCACCAGGTCGCCCGGCTGGGCATCCGCCAGGTCGATCCGGGTGCCGGCCGCGCCCTGTCCGGTGGAAGAGTGAGGCAGGGAGATGCCGAACTGTGCATATACGTACATCACGAAGCCGGAGCAGTCGAACCCGGCCGGGGTGGCACCCCCGTACACGTAGGGAACGCCCTGATATTGCAACGCAACGCTGTAGACCGACGAGAGGCTGAAGCTCGGGTAGGCCGAGCTGGCCAGGTAGTCGGCCGCCGACGGGCCGGTGAACGACTCCGCATAGGTGGTCATTGAGGTCGCCGCGGCCGCTCGCGCGGCCTCGGCGGCTTCGGCGGCCTCGGCGGCCTCGGCGGCGTCGATCTCAGCCTGTGGCGTGGCCGCGAAGGCGTCCTGGGCGACCGAGACCGAAGCGGCACCGTCATCGACGGCCACCCCCTGGGCGCCCGCCTGGGTCAGCTCGGTGGCGTCCGTGGCCGCGAAGTTACCCGCGGGGTCCGCCGGGGCGAACGCGTAGGCCGGCAGCGCCATGGTGGCGACGAGACCGGTGGCCAGGGTCATCATCACGACCGGACCCACTGTGCTGCGGAGTCTGGATCGCCTGACGGGCTCCCCCGGCCTCATGACGATGCGCGGCCCCACCTCGGATTGTGTCGCGCGCATCGGATCGGCCGGAGCGGGGCGTATGGCCACAGCAGTGGCACGTCGACCGCGGCTGGACAGTCTTCTTCTTAACAGAGTCAATTCGGACCTCCGGCGCCTCGACAACACTAGGAAGTTGCCCCGTCCAGGTGCGAGTGAACGCGTGAATTTCCGCAGCAAGCGACGGGAAGGGTAGAGACGTCTTGCGCGGGCCCGACGATCGGTCTCTGATCTGTGGGCAGGTCGAGGCTACGTGACCGAATCCGGTTTGTCACCCAAAATGCACGATTTCTAACGAATTGGTAACAGGACGGTGAATTTCGCCGGAAATCCGGTCCGGCTAGGAGCCGGTGACGGGGGTGGTCACGAAGATGTGACCGGCGACCTCGTTGGGTAGTTCCAGGCCAGCGCCGAAGCCCTCCACCTGCACCAGAACGTAGGAGCCCACGGCGGAGAACACACCGGTGTTGCCCGGCAGAACACCGGACTGCTTGAGCTGAGCGAGGAGAACCGGGTCGAACTGCACGGGCTCCCCCAGCCGACGGATGACGGCAGTCACGGGGGCCTGCGACGCCGCGACGACGTCGAGCAGGTTGGTGACGCCCGCCATGAATGCCACGGCCGGGGAGTCGCCCAGTTCGTCGAGGCCGGGAATCGGGTTTCCGTACGGGGATTCGGTGGGGTGACCGAGAATTTCGAGGATCTTGCGCTCGACCTGTTCGCTCATCACGTGTTCCCAGCGGCAGGCTTCGTCGTGGACGAACTCCCACTCGAGACCGATGACGTCGCTGAGCAGGCGTTCCGCGAGGCGGTGCTTGCGCATCACATGCACGGCCTTGGTGCGGCCGGTGAGAGTGAGCTCGAGGTGCCGGTCGCCGGAGACGACGACGAGACCATCGCGCTCCATCCGGGCGACGGTCTGGGACACCGTCGGTCCGGAGTGACCCAACCGCTCGGAGATGCGGGCCCGGAGGGGAACGATGTTCTCCTCCTCGAGGTCGAGGATGGTGCGGAGATACATTTCGGTCGTGTCGATAAGGTCAGTCATCCGCAGCCTCCCGCTCGGCCATATGTGCAACGCCACAACACTACCCGTGCGAGGCGGGCAACTAGAATCCTGTTATGCCGGACCTACAGATCCCCACAGAATTGCTGCCCGCCGATGGACGTTTTGGCTGCGGCCCGTCCAAGATCCGTCAGGAGCAGCTGGACTACCTGTCCGGCGCCGGCGCGAGCATCCTGGGCACCTCCCACCGCCAGGCACCGGTGAAGAACCTGGTCGGGCGCGTCCGCACCGGCCTCACCGACCTGTTCCGCGCCCCGGAGGGCTACGAGCTCGTCATGGGCAACGGCGGCTCGACCGCGTTCTGGGACGCTGCCGCGTTCTCGCTCATCGAGACCCGCGCCCAGAACCTCGTTTTCGGTGAGTTCGGTGGCAAGTTCGCCGCCGCCGCCGCCGCGCCGTTCCTCACGGCTCCCGATGTCATCAAGGCCGCCCCCGGCTCGCGCGCCACCGCCGTACCCACCGAGGGCATCGACGTGTACGCCTGGCCGCAGAACGAAACGTCTACCGGCGTGATGGCCCCGGTCACCCGGGTGCACGGAGACGCTGGTGCCCTGACCGTCATCGACGCCACCAGCGCCGCCGCCGGCATCGACTTCGAGGCCGACCAGGCCGATGTCTACTACTTCGCTCCGCAGAAGAACCTCGCCTCTGACGGCGGCATCTGGCTGGCTCTGTTTTCCCCCGCGGCCATTGAGCGCGTCGAACGCATCGCCGCCAGCGGGCGGTACATCCCCGAATTCCTCAGCCTCAAGAACGCCATCGACAACTCCCGTCTCAAGCAGACGCTCAACACGCCCGCCGTGTCGACCCTGCTGCTGATGGAGAACCAGCTCGACTGGATCAACGGCAACGGCGGCTTGGCCTGGGCGTCGGCGCGCACCGCGGAGTCCTCCTCGGTGCTCTACGACTGGGCCGCGACCGTGGACTACGCGACGCCGTTCGTGACCGACCCGAGCCACCGCTCACAGGTCGTCGCCACGATCGACTTCGACGACGCGATCGATGCCGCGGCCATTGCCAAAATCCTGCGTGCCAACGGCATCGTCGACACCGAGCCGTACCGCAAGCTCGGTCGCAACCAGTTGCGTGTCGCCACCTTCACGGCCATCGACCCGGCGGACGTGCGCAAGCTCGTCTCGTCGATCGAATACGTAGTGGCCAACCTGGGTTAGTCGCCCATGCGTTTCTGGCTCAGAGACAGCGAACGGCGGCCCGACCCGCTGCCCGCCCGCGCTAATGCGCGGAAAGCGGTGGCAGCGGGTTCGGTCGGCTGGCTAGTGCTGCTCGTGCTGGCCGTCGTCTTCCGAGCTGAACTGAACGACGCCGGCCTGGGCTGGTGGCTGTGGTGCGCCGTCATCGGTCTGGGCCTCGGCCTCTGCGGACTCGGCTTCGTGCTGTTCAGACGCCGCTAGCGCCTCGTCCACGTCGATCCCGTCGAGAACGTCGACGCCGTTGTCGACGGCGTCGTCGGACTCTGCGCTCTCGTCGTCGTCGTCACTGTCGTCGTCCTCGTCACTGTCGTCGTCGTCACTGTCGTCGTCGTCATCATCATGATCGTCGTCGTCGCTGTCGTCATCGTCGTCGCTGTCGTCGTCGTCGGACTCGGCGAACCCGGCGGCAGCCAGCTCCTCGGCGACCTTGGAGTCAGCGAGCCGGTCGCTCCACGGCACCCATTCCGGAGCGAGCAGGGCATCGTCGCCAGGCATGAGTTCGGTTTCCAGCACCTGCGGCTCGGAGTCGCCGTCGACGCGGGACAGGCTGACCGTCCAGCGCCAGCCCGGGTAACCGGTCATCAGGCAGTCGAAGAGCAGCGACAGCACGTGCTCACCCTCGACGATGTAACCGAGCGGTTCACCGATCGTGTCGGCCGGGGTGATCAGTTCGAGAGCGGACCTGGCCTGGTCGACGGCGGCCACGAGCACCTCATCGGCCTCGAAGACCTCGTCGTCGGCAACGTCGTCGGCGTCCTCGGCGTCCTCGGCGGGACCGTCCCCCGTCGCACCCGCCCGGCCGTCGTCGACGACAGTGGTCTCGTCGGCCGTGGGTTCGTCGACGGGAGCCTCAGCCGCCGGGGTGTCGGTCGGAACGACCGGCGGGGCCTGGGGCGGGGTGGGGTCGAAAGGATTAAGCATCCAGTTCCTCGGCGACCTTGCGCAGCACGGCCGCGATCTTCTTGCTGTGCGCGGAGTCGGGGTACCGACCGCGGCGGAGGCTCGAGCCGATCCCGTCGAGCAACTTCACCAGGTCCTCGACGATGATGGCCATGTCGTCAGCCGGCTTGCGGCTGAGCTTGGCCAGGCTCGGCGGAGCCTCGATCACGCGCACGGACAGCGCCTGAGCGCCGCGCTTGCCGTCGGCGATGCCGAACTCGAGCTTCATCCCGGCCTTCACCGTCACTCCGGCGGGCACTGCGGAAGCGTGCAGGAAGACCTCGTGGCCTTCATCGGACGTGATGAAGCCAAAGCCCTTCTCCTCGTCGTAGAACTTGACTTTGCCGGTGGGCATCTGAACCTCGCTGTGATTTTGAGGCGCGCAGAATACGCGCCGCTTCACTCAGCATATTCCGTTGTAGCTGACTATGCCCCGTATCCTTAGGTCTGTGACCACTCAAACTCCCCACGACCCCGGCCGGCTCGAGAAGATCCTGGCCTACATGGTTGCGGGTGTGGTCGGGCTGTCCATCCTGGCCTTCCTCGCCGTGATTCTCGGCACCGCGGCCGGGGCCGGCGACAACGACGGATTCAGCAAGGGCGTCTGGCCCGCCGTGCTCACTCTGCCCCTCTTCGGTCTTCCCCTCGGCTTCCTGTTGATCATCGCCCTGATGGTCGTCAGCGGAGTCCGCCGTGCTCGCGAGGCTCGACAGAAACTGGAGTAACCGACATGCTGACGCTCGCCTCACGCCTCCGCGCACTGAACGACGCAGCACTGCGCCGCACTATCGTGCTCCGATCGATTCCCCCGCACGGCATCCACGACTTCTTCGACCTCGCCGAAGCGCTCCTCGAGCCCGCAGCGATCCAGTCGACGCTCGCGCACCTGGACCGCAGCACCCTCGCCGTTCTGGCCGTGGCCGGCGAACTGGGCGCCGCCCCGATGGTCGAACTTGTCGAACGACTGGCCGACCTCGGGCACGACACCCTGAACGCCGACGACATCTCCGCTCGCGTCGACCGCCTCGACGAGCTGTTGCTCCTGGTGCGCACAGGCGACACCGTGCGGCCGTATGCAGCCGTCGCCGAACGCCTTCGGTCCTGGCCGGAGGAAGGCCTGCCCAGCGCCGCCGAGCTGGCCGGGGTGCCCGCCCCCACCCCACTGGCCCCGCTCTCGGCCACCGACAGCCGTTTCACTGAGCGACTGGCCGCCGAGCGTGCCTTCACCGCCGTCTCCTCGATCGCCGAACTCCTCACCGAACTCAGCCAGGAGCCGGCCCGCGAACTCAGTCGGGGCGGCCTCGGCCTGCCGGACACCAAACGTCTTTCCGTCGCCATGCGGGTCGACCTGGACGCCGTTGCCCCACTTGTGGGCATCGCCGCCCGCGCCGAACTGGTCACCCTGGGCTCCGGTTACTGGTCGGAGTCCGCCGAGGGAGTGGCCTGGCTGCTCGAGAACGCACCGGCCCGTTGGGGCGTGCTGGCCGCATCTTGGCTGGCTGCCCTGCCCGCCGACGTCCGCCAGATCGTCGCCGAGCGGCCCGGCGTGGCCTGGGGCGATGCCCTGCACCGTTTTGTGGACTGGCTGTACCCGGCCGGCGGCACCTGGATGGATGACCGCATCGCCGACTTCGCTCACGAGGGCGAGCTGATCGGCATCACCGCTCGCCAGTCCACCAGCCCGGCCGGCGCCTCAGTGCTCCGCGGCGACATCGACGCCGCCATCGCCGCCATCGCCGCGTCGCTGCCCGCCGAGGTGGGTACCGTCTACCTGCAGCACGATCTCTCGATCGTGGCCCCCGGCCCGTTGTCAGCCTCGATCGACGCCCGGTTGCGCACCTTCGCGGATGTCGAGAGCCGCGAGCTGGCGTCCAGCTACCGGTTGAGCGGTGCGTCGGTCAACCGCGCCCTCGCGACCGGCGACGACGCAGACTCCATCCTGCACTTCCTGGCCACGATCTCGCTCACCGGTGTCCCGCAGCCGGTGGACTACCTCATCCGTGACGCCGCCAGCCGGTATGGGACGGTGCGGGTGGGCCGCATCGACCCGGAGGACCCGGCCGGGCCCAGCTACATCGCGTCCGAGGACACCGCGGTGCTCGGCGCCATCGCCGTCGACCAGACGTTCACGGCGCTCGCGCTGACAACGGTCTCCCCCAGCCGCCTCACCAGCCCCCATCCCGCCGGCACTGTGTTCTGGGCGCTCACCGACGCCCGCTACCCCGTCGCCGCCGAGAACGCGGCAGGTGAGGTGGTGCATCCGCGCCGGCACCCCGTCCTCCGTTCGAGCCGGGTGGAGATACCGGACCCCACGGTCGCGCTCGTCGAGGAGTTGCGCGCCACCGACGGCGGCGAGGCGAAGGCCGCGCACGCCTGGCTGGCCCGGCAATTGGATTCCGCCATCAAGCACCGGCAGACGGTGCTGGTGAGCGTGCAGATGCCCGGCGGCGATGTGGTGGACTACCTCCTCGAACCGGCCAGCGTCGGCGGCGGCCGGTTCCGCGCCCGGGACCGTCGGGCCGATATCGAGCGCACACTGCCGCTCTCCAGCGTCGTCAGCATCGTCCCCGCTCCCTGACCCGGCGGCGGGGCCGGTCGGGCGCACCCCCGTACGCGGGTAGGCACGGTCACAGCCCACGGGCGTAGCATTGTTGCTTATGTCCGATGGCCCGCTGATCGTCCAAAGTGACCGCACGGTTCTGCTCGAAGTCGCGCACCCTCTGGCCGAGGATGCCCGGCATGACCTGGCCGTGTTCGCCGAACTGGAACGCGCGCCGGAACACATCCACACCTACCGCATCACCCGGCTCGGCCTCTGGAACGCCCGCGCCGCCGGGCATGACGCGGCCAACATGCTGGCCACGCTCGAGAAATACTCCAAGTTCGCGATTCCGCAGACCGTCACGGTCGACCTCGAAGAGACCGTGGGCCGCTACGGCCGCCTGGTCATCGACCGGGACCCCGAGGGCCAGCTGGTGCTGCGCAGTCTCGACGCGCCGGTGCTCACCGAGGTGGCCGGTGCGCGGCGCATCGCCCCGCTGCTGATCGGCCAGCCCACCCCGGACTCGTTCCTGGTGGCGCCGTGGGCGCGCGGGCAGCTCAAGCAGGAGCTGGTGAAGCTCGGCTGGCCCGCCGAGGACCTCGCCGGCTATACCCCGGGCACCCCGCACGACATCGCGCTGCTGGAAGACGGTTGGGCGCTGCGTGACTACCAGCACAAGGCCGTGGCGAACTTCTTCGAGGCCGGCTCCGGCGTCGTGGTGCTGCCCTGCGGCGCGGGCAAGACCCTCGTGGGCGCCGGCGCGATGGCCACCGCCAAGACCAACACCCTGATCCTGGTCACCAACACGGTCTCTGCCCGGCAGTGGCGCGACGAGTTGCAGAAGCGCACCACCCTCACGTCGGAGGAGATCGGCGAGTACTCCGGCCAGGTCAAGGAGGTCAAGCCCGTCACCATCGCGACCTACCAAATCCTCACCGCCAAGCGGAAGGGCGAGTACGCGCACCTCGAGCTGCTCGACGCCATGGACTGGGGCCTGGTGATCTACGACGAGGTACATCTGCTGCCCGCCCCGGTGTTCAAGCTCACCGCCGAGTTGCAGGCCCGGCGCCGGCTCGGCCTGACCGCCACCCTGGTGCGCGAGGACGGCCGCGAGGGCGACGTCTTCAGCCTGATCGGGCCCAAGCGGTTCGACGCCCCGTGGAAGGAGATCGAGGCCCAGGGCTTCATCTCCCCCGCCGCCTGCTTCGAGGTACGCATCGACCTGCCCCACAGCGAGCGGCTCCGTTACGCCGCTGCGCCCGACGACGAGCGCTACCGGATGGCCGCCACCGCGCCGGCGAAGCTGGACATCGTCAAGGAGCTGGTGGCGATGCACCCCGGCGAACGCATCCTTGTGATCGGCCAGTACCTCGACCAGATCGACGAGCTCGCCGAGGCCCTGCAGGCGCCCAAGCTCACCGGGGCCACGCCGGTGGATGAACGCGAACGGCTGTACCAGGCGTTCAGGGTGGGAGAGGAGAACCTGCTCGTGGTGTCGAAGGTGGCTAACTTCTCGATCGACCTGCCCGAGGCCTCCGTCGCCATCCAGGTATCCGGATCCTACGGGTCCCGGCAGGAGGAGGCCCAACGCCTCGGACGGCTGCTGCGCCCGAAGGAGTCCGGCCTCACCGCCAGCTTCTACACCCTCGTCGCCCGCGACACCGTCGATCAGGACTTCGCCCAGAACCGCCAACGTTTCCTGGCCGAGCAGGGCTACTCGTACACGATCCTCGACGCGCACTCCCTCGCCCGTCCCACCGTGGCCGCGAACTGAGAGAAAAGCCCCAGAATCGCCAAGTTTTAGGGGCTCAGCTCACAGTTCGCGGGCGCGAAGGTAGCGCAGCAGCAGGGTGTCGCCGGCCGGGAGGGCGTGGGCCAGGCGCATCCGGCGCGGTGATGCGTCCGGCGCGCCGGCGATGCGCGCTGCCCGGCCGGACTCCAGCAGCGGGGCCAGGGTGAGGCAGAGCTCGTCCACGGCATCCGCGGCCAGGAGTGAGCCGAACAGGCTCGGGCCGCCCTCGCAGAGCACCTGCGGGTAGCCCCGCGCGGTGAGCGCGCGCACCATCAACGCATGGTCGACGGATGCCTCCCCGCAGACCCACACGTCGGCCACCGCGGCGAGCGCCGCCCGGCGTTGGGCGGGGGCCTGGGCGTGGGTGATCACGATCGGCCGGGTGGCGGCGGCGGTGAACACCGGGTGCGCCGGGTCCAGGTCGAGACGGCCGGACACCAACGCCACCGGCGGGTGCTCCGGTAGCGCGTGGGCAACTCGCCAGGCCACCGCCTCGTCGGTGAACCGGATGCCCCCGTAGCCCTCGGCGCGCACGGTGCCCGCACCGACGAGGATCACGTCGGTGAGCATCCGCACGGTGTCGAAAACCAACTTGTCGGCGTCGTCGCCGAGCCCGCCGCTCAGGCCGTCGTGGGTGGCGGCGCCGTCCAGGCTGCTGATGAAGTTCACCCGCAGGTGCGGGGCGGACCTGTCGTGCACCGTGTAGCGGGCCAGCACGTCGCCGGGATCGATGGCGCTCATCAGGTGAGGTTGTGGCGCAGGTACGCCGGTTCGCGCCAGCCGAGAATAGCTTCGGTCATCCGCACGGCGTCCACCGCGGCCGCCACGTTGTGCACCCGCACGATGCGGGCGCCCTGCATGATGCAGTAGACGACGGCGGCGAGGGTGCCCTCCACCCGCTGGTCGCGGCCCCGGTCGAGGGTCTCTCCGATGAAGTCCTTGTTCGAGACCGCCACCAGCGTGGGCAGGCCGAGCGTGGTGATCTCCGCCAACCGGCGGGTCAGCTCGAGGGAGTGCCGGGTGTTCTTGTTCAGGTCGTGCCCGGGATCGATCACCAGCCGGTCGGCCGGCATCCCGTGGTCGAGGGCGCGCTGCACCCTGGCCTGCAGGAAGCCGGACACCTCGGCGGCGACGTCGGTGTACTGCGGCGCCGGGTACGGCGTGCGGGGCCGGGCCAGGCTGTGCGTGATCACCAGAGTGGCGTCGCTGTCCGCGACGACCTCGGCCATCCGCGGGTCGTGCACACCGGTGGTGTCGTTGATCACGTGCGCGCCGGCGTTGATGCTGGCCCTGGCCACGTCGGGGTCGAAGGTGTCGACGGAGATCACGACGCCGGTGCCCCGTAGGGCGGCGACGACGGGTACCACCCGGTCGATCTCCTCCGCGACCGGAACGGCCGGACCCGGGGCGAACTTGGCCCCGCCGATGTCGACCCAGTCGGCGCCGTCGTCGATGGCCCGATGTGCCGCCGCCACGGCCTGATCGAGCGCGAAAGTGGCGCCCTGATCATAGAAGGAGTCCGGCGTGCGGTTGATCACCGCCATTACCGCCACCTCACGCGCGAAGTCGAAGTCACGCCCGTTGATGCGGCGCCGGGGCACGTCCAGCCGGGGCCGGATGACCCCGGTCGGGTCGGTCGAGCTGACCATCTGACTCCTTGTGGTGTTGGGCCGCGGTGCGACGGCGACGGGTGTGCGTTCAGGCGGCGCCCGGTGACGGATCGAGCAGGTCTTCCCAGGCTATGCTCTCATCCGCCAGTCGGCGCTGGTCCACCCTGACGCGCCGCGGAAGACGACCTCGACCTGCCGAAAGCGCTGTCACCGGATCATCCGCACACATACCGCCCACTCACAGGAAAGCACCAGCTAACGCGCAGATACTAGGGGCATGACTGACGGCCCCCGCATCCTTATCGTTGACGACGAACCCAATATCCGGGATCTTCTCACCACCAGCCTCCGCTTCGCCGGGTTCGCCGTGCGCGCCGTGGGAAACGGTGCCCAGGCGATTTCCGCCGTGCTTGAGGAAGAGCCCGATCTGATCATCCTCGACGTGATGCTGCCCGACATGAACGGCTTCGGCGTCACCAAACGCCTCCGTTCGGCCGGTTACACCGCGCCGATCCTCTTCCTCACAGCCAAGGACGACACCGAAGACAAGATCACCGGCCTCACCGTCGGTGGCGACGACTACGTCACCAAGCCGTTCAGCCTCGACGAGATAGTGGCACGGATCAAGGCCATCCTGCGCCGCACCATGCACGCCGACGAAGACGCGGTCATCCGTGCCGGCGAGCTCACCATGGACCAGGACACCCACGAAGTCCTCGTCGGCGACCAGCCCATCGAGCTCAGCCCCACCGAGTTCAAGCTGCTGCGCTACCTGATGCTCAACCCGAACCGGGTACTCTCCAAGGCGCAGATTCTCGACCACGTCTGGGAGTACGACTTCAACGGCGATGCGGGCATCGTGGAGTCCTACATCTCCTACCTGCGCCGCAAGGTGGACATGCACTCCAGCGAGCCGCTGATCCAGACCAAGCGCGGCTTCGGCTACATGCTCAAGGCCGCCAAGGCATAGACCCAGTTTCCCCTCCTTAGACTGGAACCATGCATGTGGCCCTGATGGACCGTTGGAGCCGGATTTCGCTCCGCTCCAAGATCACCGGTGTGACCGTGCTGATGCTGACCCTCGGCCTGCTCGTCTCCGGGGTGGGCACCATGGTCATCCTGCGCAACTACGTCGTGCAGCAGGTGGATGCCAGCCTGCAGACCGAGGCGCAGACCACCCTGATGGACTATCGCAACTCGATGGCCAACGGCAGCGCCGCCGGGGTGGACTCCGACTACTTTGTCGCGATCTATGACCAGAACGGTGTTCTGAAGGACCGCACCTGGCGGGACCGCCCGCGCTCCAGCCTGCCCGCGGTGACCATGGCGTTGGACCTGCCCAGCGTGATCGCCATGAACGGCGCCGTGCAGAAGCTCTCTGACGCGGAAGGCTCCACCGAGTTCCACGCGGTGGCGGTGCCGTTCGTGATCAACTCCACCGGCACCTACGGCACCCTGCTGATGGCTGTGTCCCTGCAATCAGCGCAGAACACCGTCAACACGTACCTCAGCATCTTCCTCGGCTTCGGGGTGGGCGTGGTGCTGGTGGGCGCCATGCTCACCCGGCTGCTCGTCACCACGACCTTCGCGCCGCTGCGCGAGGCCGAGCGTACGGCGGCGGCCATCGCCGACGGCGACTTCAGCCAACGGCTGGGCGGGGCCACCCCCAATACCGAGGTCGGCCGGCTCAATCGGTCCCTCAACACCATGCTCAGCCGCATCGACCGGGCCTTCAAGGACCGGGCCCGCACGATCGACCAGATGCGCCGCTTCGTCGGTGACGCCAGCCACGAGCTGCGCACCCCACTGGTCTCGGTACGCGGCTACGCCGAGCTCTACCGGATGGGCGCACTGCAGACCCCCGAAGACGTGGCCCAGGCCATGGAGCGGATCGAGAAGGAGGCGATCCGCATGGGCGGTCTCGTCGAGGACCTGCTCGAGCTCGCCAGGCTGGATGAGACCAAACCCCTCGTCCTCACCCGAGTGGACCTGCTGCCCCTCGCCCACGACGCCGCGCTGGACGCGATGGCCTCCTCCCCCGGTCGTCAGGTCACGGTACTGACCAGCCATCCCACCGAGTTCGACGCGGAAGCCCCGGCGTCGTCCATCGATTTGGCGCACTCCACCGGCGAGGTCGCACCAGCCCCGCTGACGCCTTCGCCGACCCCTGCCGCCGAGGGGACACCGGCCAAGCCCGCGGCAGCCAAAGCCGCCGCGACCAAGGGTGCGGCCACGAAGGGCGAAACGTCCGGCACCGGCACCATCTCGTTCGCCGGCGCCACCCTCGCCCGCCTCCGCACGCGCAGGCCCAGGCGCACGGATGCGGCTACTCCCGCCGCCGAGACCCCCGAGGTAGTGGAGGCCCCACCTGAGCTGGACGCGGTGATCATGGCCGAAGAGAACAAGGTGCGCCAGGTCATCACCAATCTGATGGGCAACGCCCTCCGGTTCAGCCCGGCCGACAGCCCGGTGGAACTCGAGGTCTCCGTCGACCGCCGCAACCAGCGGGCCTCCATCTCGATCATCGACCACGGCGAGGGCATCCCGCCACAGATCCGCGACAAGATCTTCCAGCGCTTCTGGCGGGCCGACACCTCCCGCGCCAGGGAAACCGGCGGCAGCGGACTCGGCCTGGCGATCGTGGCGTCCATCGTGGCCAGCCACAACGGGTCGATCGAGGTCGTCGAGACCCCGGGCGGCGGAGCCACCTTCCGGGTCTGGTTCCCGCTGGCCGAGTCGCCCGCCGCCCCGCAGGCGCTCACGTCGCCGACCCTGGACTGACCGGCGCCGGCGGCGGGGCCCCGCTCCTCCCCAGCCCGGTGGGGCGGCCGGTTGTCCTCAGGGCCGCCTCGGGCCCTTCGGCGGCTTCCCGCACGCCGTAGCGTCGCCCGCGGGCGTCACCCCGACGCCTACACGAGCGGACGGAGCCTCTTGATGACCCAGTTCCAGGTCGACAGCGATGCATTGATCACCACCACCGGCGCGGCACGCGCCACCATGGCCCGCATCCAGGCCGAGGTGGCGGCGCTACTCGGTCAACTCACCGGGCTGGAGGGTTCCTGGACAGGGCAGGCGTCGGCCCAGTTCCAGGGGGCCGTCGCGGCGTGGCGCACCACGCAGCTGCACGTCGAGCAGAGCGCGGATGCGCTCAATCAGGCGCTCGGGCAGGCCGGCCAGCAGTACGCCGAGGTGGAGCAGGCCAACGCCCGGCTGTTCGCCCGGTAGCCCGACACCGGATACGACAAAGGCTGGGCGCCTCCCGAAGGAGACGCCCAGCCTGAGGTGGTGCGTTAGTGCAGGGGCTGCGGGACTTAGAAGTCCATGCCACCAGAGGGGTCGCCGGCCGGAGCCGAGTTCTTCTCGGGCTTGTCGGCGACAACGGCCTCGGTGGTGAGGAAGAGTCCGGCGATCGACGATGCGTTCAGCAGCGCGGAGCGGGTGACCTTCACCGGGTCATTGATGCCGGCAGCGATCATGTCGACGTACTCACCGGTTGCGGCGTTGAGGCCGAATCCGACGGGCAGGTTGCGTACCTTGTCGGCGACAACGCCCGGCTCCATGCCGGCGTTGAGCGCGATCTGCTTGAGCGGAGCGTCGATGGCAACACGCACGATGTTCGCGCCGGTTGCCTCGTCGCCGACGAGGTCAAGAATTGCCTTGCCCTCGAATGCGGTCTTGCCGGCCTGGATCAGGGCAACGCCACCACCGGCGACGATGCCCTCTTCGACGGCTGCCTTCGCGTTACGAACGGCGTCCTCGATGCGGTGCTTGCGCTCCTTGAGCTCAACCTCCGTCGCGGCGCCGGCCTTGATGACGGCAACGCCACCGGCGAGCTTCGCCAGGCGCTCCTGCAGCTTCTCACGGTCGTAGTCCGAGTCGGTGTTCTCGATCTCGTTGCGGATCTGCTGAACACGACCGGCGATGGCCTCGGCGTCGCCGGCACCCTCGACGATGGTGGTCTCGTCCTTGGTGATGACGACCTTGCGGGCGTTACCGAGCAGGTCGAGGGTGACGTTCTCGAGCTTGAGGCCGACCTCCTCGGAGATGACCTGGCCACCGGTGAGGATGGCAATGTCCTGCAGCTGCGCCTTGCGGCGGTCGCCGAATCCGGGGGCCTTGACGGCAACCGACTTGAAGATGCCACGGATCTTGTTCACGACGAGCGTGGCCAGGGCCTCACCGTCGACGTCCTCGGCAATGATGAGCAGCTGCTTGCCGCTCTGGATGACCTTGTCGACGATCGGCAGCAGGTCCTTGATGTTGGAGACCTTGGAGTTGACGATCAGGATGTACGGGTCTTCGAAGACCGCTTCCTGACGGTCGGGGTCAGTGACGAAGTACGCCGACAGGAAGCCCTTGTCGAAGCGCATGCCCTCGGTGAGCTCCAGCTCGGTGCCGAAGGTGTTCGACTCCTCGACGGTGACAACACCTTCCTTGCCGACCTTGTCGATGGCCTCGGCAATGATCGCGCCGATTTCGGCGTCACCGGCAGAGATGGAGGCCGTGGCCGCGATCTCTTCCTTGGTCTCGATCTCCTTGGCGCTGGCGATGAGCTCGGCGATGACCGCAGCGGTCGCCTTCTCGATGCCACGCTTGAGGCTGATCGGGTCGGCGCCGGCTGCGACGTTGCGCAGGCCTTCGCGAACCAGGGCCTGAGCGAGGACGGTGGCGGTGGTCGTACCGTCGCCGGCGACGTCGTCAGTCTTCTTGGCGACCTCCTTGACGAGCTCCGCACCGATCTTCTCGTACGGGTCGTCGAGCTCGATCTCCTTGGCGATGGACACGCCGTCGTTGGTGATCGTGGGGGCGCCCCACTTCTTCTCCAGCACGACGTTGCGTCCGCGCGGGCCGAGGGTCACCTTGACCGTGTCAGCGAGGATGTTGAGGCCGCGCTCAAGGCCGCGACGGGCCTCTTCATTGAAAGCAATGATCTTTGCCATATGTGTTTCTCGTCCCTCCCGGACGTTACCAAAACGATGATGGGTTAGCACTCCGAACAGCAGAGTGCTAAACCGATTCTGGCACTCTGGGGTCGAGAGTGCAAGTGAACGGCGGGGGCCGGTGCCGGGTTCCGGTCGACCTACGGCACCAGTTCCACGCTGCCGTCGTCGGTGGGTACCAGTTCGATCCAGGTGTTGCCCGGTGCGAGCTCGATCGTGGCCCCGACAGCGTCGGCCAGCCGGATCGGCGCGGCCGCGGCATCCTTGAACCAGGTGGCGGGCATCGTCGAACCGCCGGTCGACACCCACGCCGTGCCCGACCCGGTCAAGATGGTGCGGGGCACGTCGCTGCCGCGATCGACCTCCACCCGCAGCACCACGACGTTGGTGGCGTTGAGCTGGGCACCGGTACTGTCCAGGTCGGCAGCGCCGTCCTGGCTGCGAAGGTACCCGGTGGCCGCCGGGTCCCAGGCCCAGGCCCTCCCGCCGGATTCGGAGAACCGGGTGACGATGGTGGTGGTCCGATCGCCGGCGAGGGACGCTGTGGCCTCCGCGGCGCTGTCGGCGTAGTCGAACTGGCCGGGCGGCGGCGCGAGGTCGGAGTGCAGGGTGACGGTCTCGTCCGCGGCGAGCACCACATCGTGCGGTGAATCCCGGTCGTCGGACCGGACGAACAGGCCTCCGGCGTCGTCGTCGAAGACCACGTTCAGCAGCGGAGAGGCCCTCATCGCGGCCACGAACTGCGGCTGGCCGCCGGAATACGCCACGATGCCGCCGAACGAGCTCAGGATCTCCGGGTCCATCGGACGGATGGAACGTACCGGGCCGACAGCATCCGGCACGTCGGAGTGCCAGAGGGCGACGTAGCGGGTGATGCCGCCCTCGACCAGCTCTTCAAAGACCAGGTCGGCGCGCTCGAGACCGAGCTGCGGCCTCGCGGCCGGGTGGTTGTCGATCTTCACGGCCAGGGACGGATGCTCGGCACGGGACGGGTCCACCGGTGTGCCGCGCAGCGGCATGATGCCCGGTTGCGGTGTCGGGTCCGCCGACGCCGTCGCTTCGGGCACCGGCGCAGAGCAGCCGACCAGCCCCAAGCTCAGTCCCAGGCCCAGCCCCAAGCACAGGCCCGCGCCGATCAGGGCCGCGCCGCCAGGCGTCCGCCGTCCGGATCGGATTCGACGGGGAGCAGCAGGGAACATCCGAAACGCAGTCACGCCACACACCCTAGCCCGCCCGGTATGTCTGCCCGGGGTCACGGTGGTGGCGTGACTGACACTCGGTGGTCGACCGATCATCCAATGATCAATGGTCGAGCACGTGCGTGGTGTTCTCAGCTGGTTGAGGCTGGCTGCGTTCGACGCCGGGCGGTTAGGCCGGGCGAACCGACTCGGCCTGCGGACCCTTGGCTCCGGTACCGAGTTCGAAGATGACGTGCTGGCCTTCCTCGAGAACCTTGTAGCCGTGCATGTCTATGGCGGAGTAGTGAACGAAGACGTCCTGCCCACCTCCATCGACGGTGATGAAGCCGAAACCCTTTTCAGCGTTGAACCATTTGACGGTTCCGTTCGCCATGTGAAACTCCCCTGTTGCAGTGTTGTGTTTCGGCACTCACCCGTTGGTGCTACCGGGCCTGGCGCAGAAGCTGCGTCCACCGTCTCGAAACGAGCACTCTCGGGTAGAGAGCGCTCAGCCGAGAAAATGAGCGACCACTGCAGACACTAGTGACGGGAGTGAAACTCAATAGGGGGTTGACTGGGAAGGGCAACCCCAGTAGGACGGGGAGTCGTCGGGCCGGGTCAGCCGGCGGGCATCGCGTAGTCGCTGCCCACGACGACGGTGAGGGTGGCATCCGAGCCCGCGAAGTCATCCGCCAGCAGGACCTCGGAACCGGGCAGCAGAGCCGCCACACCGCGTGCAGCGCCCTCCAGGGCCGCGTCCGCGTAGTAGACGGTCGTCGTGACGACGTCCTCGGTGTCTGCGTCGCTGGTGCTGCCGACGGTCCAGCCGCCGGTCGTGAGCAGGTCGCCAACCGACCGGGCCACCCCGCTCGTCGGAGTCCCGTTGAGCACCGTGACACTCGCACTGGGGTCAGTGGTCGGCTCGGCGGTGGGCACCGGCTCCGGCGTGGGCTCCGCGGTCGTGGTCTCGGCCTCGATGCCGGGAATGGTGATATTCAGCCGGTTGTTCAGGACCGTCAGACCGATCGCGCCGACCCCGATGAGGAGGGCGGTCGCGGCGAGGGCCCACCAGACGGCTACCCAGCGACGCCCCTTCTTGGCTGGTGCGCGGTGCGCCCCCACGCGGTCGAGCTTGTGCGGGAGGTCATCGAAGCGGTCTTTCGGGTACGAAGTGGGCATCGTCTGTCTGGTTCGATCCTCGTTTGGCTGAACACACGGTAGGAGGTTCCCTACTCGATGGGGCGGATGGCTCGGGCCGACCGCGCCTGCGACCGTGCGTCACGCATCCGTTGCAGTCGGTTGACCAGCATGGGATCGTGGGCGAGGGCAAGCGGGGAGTCGAGCAGGGCACCCAACAATTGATAGTACCGGGCGGCCGACAGACCGAATTCGGAGCGAATGGCCTGTTCCTTGGCACCGGGGTGTGACCACAGTCGCCGCTCGAACGCGAGCAGGTTTTCGTCACGAGGGCTGAGCCCGACGGAGCCCTCGGCGCCCCGCGTGCTCTCGTCGTGCCCGCTGGTCGCCATACGCGTCATCTTATTTGGCACGGACTGGGTTTTCGCTGACCGGTCCCGCCTGTCGCGCAACACGGACCCGCTAGCGTCGAGGGTGGGAATCGGCTGGGGAATCACCGGGTGCGCCGCATGCGGGAATGCCGGGGACCCCGGCCGAGTTTACGCTGGAGGCAGTTCTCTGCCGAGACTGGATCGAAAGGACGCACCATGGACTACGAGGTCACCAAGTCTGACGCCGAATGGAAGGCGGAGCTCACCGCCGAGCAGTACGCCGTGTTGCGCGGGGCGGCCACCGAACGCGCCTGGACCGGTGAGCTCCTCGACGAGGGTCGTTCGGGCGTCTACACCTGCGGCGCCTGCAATGCCGAGCTGTTCAAGAGCGGCACGAAGTTCGACTCCGGCTGCGGCTGGCCGAGCTTCTACGAGTCCGTGCGGCCAGAGGCCGTGGAGCTCATCGAAGACCGGTCGCTCGGCGTGGTGCGCACCGAGGTGCGCTGCGCAGCGTGCGGTTCGCACCTGGGCCACGTGTTCGACGATGGTTTCGGCACCCCCACCGGAGACCGGTACTGCATGAACTCGATCTCGCTCAACTTCACCCCCGTCGACTAGTCCGGCGCCGGCCTCCGCGGCCGCGACTGTTACCCGTGCGGACAAGTGCACCCGGCATACCGGGTGCACTTGTCCGCGGCGGGACCAGTTGCGTGGTCACCGGGCACCTCAGCCTTCGCGCAGCGGACGCAGCCGCGCCAGCGCCTTCGGGCCCATCCCGTGCAGTCGGGCGAGGACGTCAAGGTCCGTCGCACGCAGGTCGTCAACGGTCAGGATGCCGGCGGCCACGAGCGCGCGCCGCGCTGGAGCAGGGATCCCCTGAGCCAGCCAGACCGCCTCATCCGCACCCGCACTGCCAGAACCGTCCTGAGCCATGTCTCCAACCTACGATTCGGGTTCCGGAGCCGCAACGGTTCCCCGTACGGTGCAGGGTTCAGGCGAAGGCATTCACTCCGGTGAGCTCGGCCGAGAACGCCCAGAGCCGGGCCGCCGCATCCGGATCGATAGCGTGGTACTCGACCCCGCTGATCCGGGCCGTGGAGCTGTCGGGCTCGGTGGGTTCGGCGATGTCACAGTCTTCGCAGTAAACGCCGCCCATCCCGTCGAGCATCGGCGACGTGGCCGCCCAGGTGGAGGTGGCGGCACCCTGCTCCGGTGATTTGAACAGCGGATTGACGGTGCCATTCTCGGTCATCCAACCCGCGGCGACCATCTCCTCCCGGGGCAGGTGACGCTGCAACTCGGTCATGATGCCGCCGGGGTGCACCGCGAAGGCGCGCACGCCACGGGTGGCGCCGAGAGCATCCAGGTGCACCGCGAAGAGGCTGTTGGCGGTCTTCGCCTGTCCGTACGCCTGCCACTTGTCGTAGCCGGCGCTGAAGTCGGGGTCGTCGAAGCGGATGCCGCTGAGCTTGTGGCCCGTCGAGGAGAGGGCAACGACCCGAGCGCCGCCCTCGGCCGTAAGCGCGGGCCAGAGCAGGTTGGTGAGCACGTAGTGGCCGAGGTGGTTGGTGGCGAACTGGGATTCCCAGCCGTCTCCGACCCTGGCCTCGGCGGACGCCATGATGGCGGCGTTGTTGATCAGGATGTCGAGGCTGCGTCCGGTGGCCACGAATCGTTCGGCGAAGGCGCGCACGCTGACCAGATCGGCCAGGTCGAGGGCCTCGACCTCCACGGCGTTCAGGCCGTGCGCAGCCAGGGCGGCCCGGGCCACCTCCGGACGCCGGGCCGGCACGATCACCTGGGCGCCGGCCGCGGCGAGAGCGGCGACGGTTTCGATGCCGAGGCCGGAGTAGCCGCCGGTGACGATCGCCGTCTTACCGCTCAGGTCGACACCCGCGAGCACCTCGGTCGCGGTGGACTGGGCGGTGAATCCGGTGGACAGGGCGTGCTGGGGCGTGAGGGTCATCGCTCCAGCGTACGCTCGCCCACTGCGGGATCCTGCGAGGTCAGCAGGCCGGGGCCGGCCGGCACGGATAGACTTCCCCCGACCGGCCGGGAAGTCCGGCATTGGGGGAACTGATGCTCAGCAATCTGACTGGTTGGCACGCGCTCATCATCCTGGGCGCGCTCAGCACGATGGTCCTGGTCGCCCTCGCGATCGTATTCTTGGCCATTCGCGTGGCGCGCCGTCGGCAGGTGGGCGATCACGCTGACCGGTTGGCGCAGCTGGAGCAGTTGCATGCCAGGGGACTGTTGTCCGACGCCGAATACGCAACCAAGCGCCAGGATATCCTCGGGCGGCTCTGACGCGACGGGTACTGCGGTCCCGCATACGCTACCGGTCGGCGCCGTAAGTCAGGCCACACCCAGGCCGACCCGGTCGCCCGGCCCGATCTCGCGCACCACGCGGGCCGGGTTGCCGGCGGCGATGACCCCGGCCGGCACGTCCTTGGTGACGACGGAGCCGGCGCCGATGATGCTGCCCGCGCCGATGGTCACGCCTGGGCAGACCACGACGTTGCCGCCCAGCCAGACGTCGTCTTCGATGGTGATCGGCGAGACACGCTCGAAGCCGGCGCGGCGTTCCGCAACGTCCACGGCGTGAGTCGGGGTGTACAGGCGGGCGCTGGGTCCGACCAGCACGTTGGCGCCGATGGTGATCTCGCCACCGCCCAAAGCGAGGAAGTCCGCATTGATGAAGGTGTTGGCGCCCACGTGCAGCCGGGACCCGTAGTCCAGGTACAGCGGCGGCCGGAAGTCCGCGCCCGCTCCCACGCTGCCGAGCAGCTCAGTGAACAGCGCATGCGCCGCGGGCTGGTCGTCGTCGTAGAGCGCGGTGATCTGCCGGCAGGTGCGTTGAGTGCTCGTCGTCATCTCGGCGAGTTCGGGACCGGAGCGATACCGGTACCAGTCCCCCGCCACCATCTTGTCGAATTCGGAGCGAGCAGAATCCTGGGGTGTTTTGTTGTCTGTAACCACAAACCCAAGCGTAGCCCGTTGCCGGGTCGGCGTCAGACCGACGACTCACGCCCCTCCGCCAGCCGGCGTCGTTCGGCCAGCTCGGCCTCAAGACGACGGATGCGGGCCTGTTCGGCGTGGAAGTCGATCTCGCGGTCGAGAGCGGCCAGTTCCTCCTCGGTGCTCGACACCCGGCGTGCGGGCAGCACAGCGGATGCCCCGGCCGATGCGGGCCCGCTGCGCGGCGCGCTTCTGCTCGACCGCGCGGCCGGGGCGGGATACTCCCGGCCGATCGCGAACCAGATCAGGCTGCCGATCACCGGGAGAAAGATCACCAACAGCACCCAGAGGACCTTGGGCAGGTGTTTCACCTGGCCGTCCTGCCGGGTGATGATGTCCACGAGGGCGGCGACGATGAGAACCAGGAGCACAGCGGAGAACAGCGCATACATGCCGGTCAGCCTAGTGAACGGGGCGCTCGACCGACCAGCCCCCATTTGCGGCCGGATGCTGCGACCGGTCAAACCCGCCCCGGCCGGGTCCGTGGGGCCTTGCGTTGTCGATTCGTCCGGGCCAGCGTGGACTGGGACGCCGGCACGCCCGCACCCTATCGAGGAGGACCCCGACATGGACGCGCACCCCGACCCGTCGGCGCCGGCGAAACCATCGCCCGACCCACTGGCGGTGATCCGCTCCCGCGGCTACCTGCGCATCCTGTTGCTGGCCGGGCTCATCGGGGTGCCGGTGTCGATCGCCGCCTACGGCTTCCTCGCGCTGGTCGACTGGCTGCAGGAGTACCTGTTCACCGGACTGCCCGGTGTTCTGGGCTTCGCCGACGTGCCGCTCTGGTGGCCGTTTCCACTGTTGGCCCTGTCAGGACTGTTGGTGGGTCTGTGCATCCAGCGACTGCCGGGCACCAGCGGGCATCCGCCGTCTGAAGGGTTCAAGGCCGGCGGCTTCCCGCAACCCCGGGAGCTGCCCGGAGTGGTGCTTGCTGCTCTGGCCACCCTGGCTCTCGGCGCCGTACTCGGTCCGGAGGCGCCGCTGATCGCGCTCGGTGGCGGTTTGGGCGCCCTGGCGATTCGGCTGATCAAGAAAGACTCACCGCCGTCGGCCGTGGCGGTGGTCGCCTCCGCGGGCAGTTTCGCGGCGGTGAGCACCCTCCTCGGCTCGCCGCTGCTCGGCGCCTTCCTCTTGATGGAGGCATCCGGGCTGGCCGGCGCGATGCTGGGGGTGGGCCTGCTGCCCGGTCTGCTCGCCTCCGGCATCGGCTCCCTGGTCTTCGTGGGCCTGGACTCCTGGACCGGCCTGGGCACGTTCTCCCTCGCACTCCCCGACCTGCCGTCGTTTTCCACCCCCACCGCGGCCATGTTCCTCTGGGCGCTGGGGATCGGGGTCGCCTGCCCGCTGTTGGCGTGGGGCATCCGGGCCCTGGCCCGCATCGTGCGCCCGTACGTGCACGCCCATCGGCTCCTGGTGACCCCGGTGCTCGGCCTGGCGATCGCGGGCCTGGCCGTGCTGTTCGCGCAGGTGACCGGGGAGGACACCGGCGAAGTGCTCTTCTCCGGCCAGTCGGCCTTGCCGTCGCTGATCAATGACGGGGCCTCCTGGCCGCTCGGCGCCGTCGGGCTGCTGATCCTGTGCAAAGCGCTCGCCTACGGCCTGTCGCTGAGCGCGTTCCGCGGCGGTCCGGTGTTCCCGGCCATGTTCGTCGGTGCCGCTTTGGGGATCGCGGCCTCGCACCTGCCCGGCATGGCGCTGGTGCCGGCGGTGGGGGTGGGCATCGGCGCCATGTGCGTGTCGATGCTGCGCCTGCCGCTGACCAGTGTGCTGCTGGCCACGGTGTTGCTCAGCAGCGACGCGTATGCCGTGATGCCGCTGGTGATCGTGGCGGTGGTCGTCGCGCACGTGATCACCGGCCGGTTACCCGAGCCGCCGGGCCGGCGGCTGAGCGGCGCGCTCCCCTCCGCCAGCCCGTCGACGGTCTGACCCGGCCTGCCCGCAATCAGGGTGCGGCGTCCCAGAATCCCGCGTGCACGGAGGCCGCTGCGTCGATCAGGGCGGGGCCGGCGACGATCACGGTGTTGCCGCCGCGGGCGAACACCTCCCGGCAGGGCAGGTCGAGCGTCGCTTCGCCGCCTTGTTCCGGCACCATCTCGCCGAGCATCTGCTCGGGCAGCGCGTAGGCGACCCGGCCGATTCCGGCCCAGTAGATGGCGCCGGAACACATCACGCACGGTTCGGTGCTCGTATAGAGCGTGCTCGCGTGCAGGTCGTCCCTGGAGAGCCGGGCACTGGCAAGGCGAACGAGGTTGGTCTCGGCATGGCCGGTCGGGTCGCCCGCGGTGACCACGCTGTTCTGGCCCTCGATGATCGTGCCGTCACGGGCCACCAGGATGGCGCCGAACGGGTGATTCCCGTTCGCGCGCGCCAGACGAGCCACGTCGATGGCCCGGGCGAGGTGCGTCTCGTCGGCTGCCGAGATCAGGGTCGGGTCGGCGACGGTCTCGCTGTCCGGACGGAATCCGGTCACAGGGCGACGTCCTCCACGGTCTCGGTGAGCAGGGCGCGCGGATTGCGCATCAGAGCAGCCCCCGGACCCTTCCAGAGTTCCTCGAGCGCGACCTTCATCTTCTCGGCATCGGTGCGGGAGCCGAAGTCAAGATCGATCCGGACCGCCGAACGGTCGTCGACCGGGCGCATGACCCGGAAGCTGCTGACGCCGGCCGTCTTGCGGCCGAGCGGATCAGAGTCGAACATCTGCTTCCACGCGTCGTAGTCCCCGACGGAGTGTTCGATGTGCAGGGTGAACATGGGAATCCTCGATTCCGCCGGCACTGAGGCTGGCCGGCACGCGGACATCGTAGCCCGGGCAGTGCCGTCGAGAAGTGCCGAAAAGATGGGGCCGGCCACGGGACTTGAACCCGTAACCCCCACTTTACAAGAGTGGTGCGCTACCAATTGCGCCAGGCCGGCATGAGGCGATCGAACTGCCTCGAGCATTCATCCTAAATCACCCGGCGACCGGATGCCGACGCAATCGTGCATCGGCGCGGCATCCGGCCCGGGAAACGACCGGTTACCCGGCCGGCGTCGGAGTGGGCGTCGGCGTCGCGGTGGAGTACGCCTCGCTGGCGGCCTGCAGCACGAAGGCCGCGAACTCCTTGGCGTCGTCGAGGGCGCCGACGTACTGCTTGCCGTTCACCAGCACCGTCGGGGTTCCGGTGATCGCTTCGAGGGAGGACGAGTTCGGGATCGGTCCGCTCAGAGCCCGATCCGTGGAGGCGAGAACCCAGGACTTGAAGGTGGTCTCGTCGATGCACTCGTTGATTGCGGTGATGTTCTCCGACACACCCGAGCTCTTCACGATCGCCTTGATCTCGTCGTCACTGAGACCGGCGGTGCCTTCGACGGGCTGGGCCGCAAAGAGCGCCGAGTTGAACGCCAGGAAGTCGTCCGGCGCGGAATCCGCCACGCACGCGGCCGCGTTCGCGGCACGCAGTGAGTACTGGGTTCCGGCGGACTTGCTGGTCAGGATCGAGATCGGGTGGATCTCGACGGTGGCGGCGCCGGAGTCTACCCACTGAGAGATCTGCTCGGCGTTGGTGGTCTCGAAGGTGCCGCAGAACGGGCAGAGGTAGTCGACGTAGACGCGGATGTCGGCGATGGTCCCGGTGGCGTCCGGGGTGGACGGCACCGGCTCGGCATCCGGCTGCAGCGCGGGGGTGGTCACCGCGGTCAGGCCCTCGCCGACCAGGAGACCGTCACTGGCCATGTTGCGCGGGCCCGGTCCGGCGGGCTGAACGGAGTTGACGATGATCAGGACGATGGCCGTCACGACGGCGATGGCGGCCAGGGCGATACCGCCCTGCAGGAACACCCGGTTGCGGCGATCCCGCTTCTTCTGCTCGACTCGAATCTGTGCTGCCTTCGTGCGCGCTGCGTCGCGTCGCTGATTCTTCGAGGGACGGGGGTCGCCTGGGCCGCCAGTTGTCATGGATGATCGCTCCGAGTTGAGGGGGTGCGCTCGCGGTTGTGCGCGGTAGCACTCCAAATAGTAGGACCCCAGTCTGGGAAATAACCAACCGGCAGCTCACAGCGGGCTCACTGCGGGCTCACCGAGTCCCTCCGGCGCGCGGTGAGCTGTCAATTCAGCGGTCACCCATCCCGGGCATGCCATACTAGAGAGGTCTTGCGCTGGCGCTACGTCGGCCGGACATAAATCCCATCACAACGGATCGTCCGGCACGTACCTGCCGGTGAAGGAGAATAACGAAAAAATGGCTTCAGTAACCTTTGACAAGGCCACCCGTCTGTACCCGGGTTCCACCCGCCCGGCGGTCGATCACCTCGACCTGTCGGTCGCCGATGGTGAGTTCCTCGTCCTGGTCGGCCCGTCCGGCTGTGGAAAGTCCACCTCGCTGCGCATGCTCGCCGGCCTCGAAGAGGTCAACGACGGCGACATCTTCATCGGCGAGCGCAACGTCACCGACGTTCCCCCGAAGGACCGTGACATCGCCATGGTCTTCCAGAACTACGCCCTGTACCCGCACATGACCGTCGCAGAGAACATGGGCTTCGCGCTCAAGATCGCCGGCGTCAACAAGGACGAGCGCGCCACCCGCGTTCTCGAAGCCGCCAAGCTGCTCGACCTCGAGCCTTACCTCAGCCGCAAGCCGAAGGCCCTCTCCGGTGGCCAGCGTCAGCGTGTTGCCATGGGTCGCGCCATCGTGCGTCAGCCTCAGGTGTTCCTCATGGACGAGCCGCTGTCGAACCTCGACGCCAAGCTGCGCGTGCAGACCCGCACCCAGATCGCGTCGCTGCAGCGTCGCCTGGGCGTCACCACCGTCTACGTCACCCACGACCAGACCGAGGCGCTCACCATGGGTGACCGCATCGCTGTCCTCAAGGATGGCGTCCTGCAGCAGGTCGGCACCCCGCGCGACCTGTACGCCAAGCCGAACAACGTCTTCGTTGCCGGCTTCATCGGCAGCCCGGCCATGAACCTGTTCCTGGCCGACGCCGTCGACGGCGGCATCAAGTTCGGCACCGCGACGGTCCCCGTATCCCGCGAGACGCTGTCCGGAGCCAACGGCCCCAAGGTCACCATCGGAGTGCGCCCCGAGGACATCCAGCTGTCGACCACGATGGGCGAAGGCCTCGCCGTTGACGTCGACCTGGTCGAGGAGCTCGGCGCCGACGGTTACCTGTACGGCCACTCCACCGTCGAGGGCAAGCGCACCGACATCGTCGCCCGCGTCGATGGCCGTTCGCACCCGTCGGCCGGCGACACCGTCTACCTGACCACGACGCCGAACCACCTGCACGTGTTCAACGCAGAGTCCGGTCTCCGTCTCGGCGGCGCCGTCACCGACTAAGCACTGATCGACAAACTCGACCGCCGGCAGTTTCGGCGGTCGAGTTTGTCATATCGGCGCCCGGGTTCCCCGGCGCCTTTTCCTCGTCTTCGTGCCGATTCCGGCCGGGGCGGCTTGCGGCCCTGACGGGCCTTTTCGATAGTTAGGCTCCTCATGAGCGGTTCTCTCAACATCACCTCCGCCACGGCCGATCCGGCCCTGCTCGATCTCCCCTGGAACGTTCCGCTGGATGCCTGGCCGAACGAGAACATCGCCTCGCTGCCCAAGGGCCTCTCCCGGCACCTGGTGCGCTTCGCCCACCTCAGTGGCCGTGTCGTGGCCATCAAGGAGACCACCAGTGAGATGGCCAAGCGCGAGTACGAGATGCTCCGCACCCTGCAGAGCCTGGAAATTCCCTGCGTCGAACCGCTCGCGGTGATCACCAACCGCACCGACGAAGACGGTGACCCGCTCAACTCGGTGCTGGTGACCCGGCACCTCAAGTTCTCGCTGCCCTACCGGGCGCTGTACTCCCAGGCCCTGCGCCCGGATACGGCCACCCGCCTCGTCGATGCCCTCGCCCTGCTGCTGGTGCGCGTGCACATGGTTGGCCTGTTCTGGGGTGACGTGTCGCTGTCCAACACCCTCTTCCGCCGGGACGCCGGGGCGTTCGCGGCCTACCTCGTCGACGCCGAGACCGGGCAGCTCTACCCCGGCGGCCTGTCGAACGGGCAGCGCGAGAACGACCTCGAAATCGCTCGGGTGAACATCGCCGGCGAACTGATGGACCTCGAGGCCGGCGGCCGCGTGGCCGACGAGCTCGACCCTGTGAACGTGAGCAACGGCATCGTCGCGGCCTACCGGCTGCTGTGGAAGGAACTCACCGGATCCGAGTCCTTCGCCAGCAGCGAGCGCTGGCGCATCACCGAGCGCGTGGAACGCCTCAACCACCTCGGTTTCGACATCGAGGAACTCGCGATCAAGACCGACGAGAACGGCACGACAGTGCGCATCCAGCCCAAGGTCGTCGACGCCGGCCACCACCAGCGCCGGCTGCTGCGCCTAACCGGCCTCGACGCCGAGGAGAACCAGGCCCGCCGCCTGCTCAACGACCTCGACTCCTACGGGGTCGCCTACGGCAACCCCGATGCCGACGAGGAGATGATGGCGCACGAGTGGCTGGTGCGGGTCTTCGAGCCCGTCGTGCGCGCCATCCCGCGTGAGCTCAAGGGCAAGCTCGAGCCCGCCGAGGTGTTCCACCAGCTGCTGGACCACCGCTGGTACATGGCGCAGAACGCGAACCGGGACATTCCGCTGGCCGAGGCCGTCACCTCGTACGTTCAGGATGTGCTGCGTCACCGCCGCGACGAAGCCACCGTCATCGACCCGCCCACCACGCCGATCGAGGTGCAGGAAGGCGACGACGACGACCTCGAGTCTGACGAGGTCGGCGCCGACGCCGACGATTGGCGCCTGAACGTTTAACACAGCCCCATGAGTTGCGCCAGAATGCCCCTTCGGCAGGTCCGAAGGGGCATTTTGCGCGTTCTGGCGACACTTGGCTGCGCCGACTTGCGCCCAAAGACCCCTTCGGATGCTCCCTAGGGACACTTTGCGGCAACTCACGCATCTGGGCCCACGAAGTGGCGCCCGCAGGGTCTCCGGGACGGGACGCGCGGCACCCACCGAAGCACCCGCATCCATAATCAGCACGCCCTGAACCGGGCCACAGCACCTCCACCACCAACAAGAAACGGCGCAGACCGACCCCGAAGGGACGATCCACGCCGTTCTCAGACGAACAACCTGGCGGGTTAGGCCTCCGCCGCCGCGGCAGCCTTGGCGGCCTTGGCCGCGAGGGCCTCGGCGCGCAGCTTGGAGATCTCGTACAGGGTGACACCGGCGGCGATTCCGGCGTTCAGCGACTCGGTGTTCGCGTTGATCGGGATCGACACGATGGCGTCGCAGGTCTCGGTGACGAGGCGGGACAGGCCCTTGCCCTCGCTGCCGACGACCACGACGATGGGACGCTCGGCATAGCCGAGGCCCAGCTCGGGCAGCTCGGTGTCGCCGCCGCCGTCGAGGCCGATCACGAGCATGCCGCGCTCCTTGAGCGCCTTGAGCGTCTGGGTGAGGTTGGGAGCCATGGCCACGGGCAGACGGGCGGCCGCACCGGCCGAGGTCTTCCAGGCCGACGCGGTCACGCCGACGGAACGCCGCTGCGGCACGATGACGCCGTGGCCGCCGAACGCCGCGGTGGAGCGGATGATCGCACCCAGGTTGCGCGGGTCGGTGATGCCGTCCAGCGCCACGAACAGCGGCTTGTGGCCGCGGCTGATGGTGAGGTCGAGCAGCTCGATCGGGTGCGCGTACTCGTACGCGGGCACCTTGAGCGCGAGGCCTTGGTGCACGGCGTCCTTACCGGAGAGCCGGTCGATTTCGGGGCGCATGACCTCGAGCACCGGGATGTTGCGGGTCGTGGCGAGCTTGAGGACTTCCTTGACCCGGTCATCCATTTCGATGCGGGTGGCCACGTACAGCGCCGACGCGGGGATCTTGGCGCGCAGCGCCTCGAGCACCGAGTTGCGGCCGGTGACGACCTCGAACTCGGCATCCGACTTTGCCTTGCGGGTAGACGAACCGCCGCCGCCGGTGTTGCCGGTTCCGGTGTTGCGGCCGGTGCGCGGGGCACCGGAGCCGCCCGGGGCGCGGCTGCGGCCGCCGCCGGCCGCGGCGAAGCGGTCCTTGGCGGCCTTGGCCTTACCGGCGGGGTGGTACGGACGGTCTTCGGCCTTGGGGGTGGGCTTCTTGCCCTCGAGAGCCTGACGGCCCTGGCCGCCGGAACCGACCTGCGGTCCCCTGCTGCCCTTGCGCACCGCGCCGGTGCGCGACTTGCGATCTGTGTTCTTCATCAGTCAAAACTCCAATGTGCACCCGACGGGGTGTCTTCGATGGTAATGCCGGCGGCGACGAGCTCGTCCCGGATACGGTCTGCAGCCGCGTAATCGCGGCTCTGCCTGGCGGTCTCCCGGTCGTCGAGCAGGCGCTCGACGAGGGCGGTGAGGGCCACCATGGCGGGTTCATCTGTCGCGACGGCCCAGCCGGGCGACAGGGGGTTGATGCCGAGGACTTCGCTCATCGCGAGAACCTGACCGCGCGCGGCCGCGGCCGCGTGCAGGTCCTCGGCGTCGAGGGCCGCGTTGCCGGCGCGCACGGTGTCGTGCAGCACGCCGAGCGCCTGCGGAACTGCGAGGTCGTCGTCCATGGCCGTGGCGAAGTCATCCGGCACGATCTCGACGCCGGAGCCGGCGAAGCGGGTGTCGGCCAGGCGCCGGTCGGCGCGGTCGAGGAAGCTCTCAATGCGTTCGAGGGCGGCCTCGGCCTCGGCCAGCGACCCCTCGTGGAAGTCGAGGGTGGACCTATAGTGCGCGGCGCCGAGGTAGTAGCGCACCACGATGGCGCGGGCCTGGTCGAGCAGCTCGGCCGCGTAGACCGAGTTGCCCAGCGACTTGGACATCTTCTGGCCGTTGGTGTTGACCAGGCCGTTGTGCACCCAGAAGTTCGCGAAACCGTCACCGGCCGCATTGGACTGGGCCAGCTCGTTCTCGTGGTGCGGGAAGCGCAGGTCGAGGCCGCCACCGTGGATGTCGAACTGCGGGCCGAGGTAACGAGCGGCCATGGCGGAGCATTCGATGTGCCAGCCGGGCCGGCCGGTTCCCCACGGGGAGACCCAGCCCGCCGAGGCAGGTTCGTCGGCCTTGTGACCCTTCCAGAGGGCGAAGTCGCGCGCGTCGCGCTTGCCGCGCGGGTCGGCGTCGGTGGCCGCTTCCATGTTGTCGGGGTTCTGCCGGGTCAGCTCGCCGTACGCGGGCCAGCTGCGGGTGTCGAAGTACACGTCGCCGGAGTCGTCGGCGGCCGGGTAGGCGTGCCCGTTGTCGATGAGGCGGCCGATGATGTCCTGCATCTCCTGCACACTCGCGGTGGCGCGGGGTTCGTAGGTGGGCGCCAGGATGCCCAGCTTCTGGTAACCGGCGGTGAACTCGAGCTCGAAGCGGTAGGCGAGCGCCCACCACTGCTCGGTGGTGCCCGCAGCGTTCAGGAGGATCTTGTCGTCGATGTCGGTGACGTTGCGGATGAAGGTGACATCGTTGCCGCGGTAGCTGAGCCAGCGGCGCAGCTGGTCATAGACCAGGGCGCTGCGCAGGTGACCGATGTGCGGCGACGACTGCACGGTGGGTCCGCAGACGTAGATTCCCACCTTGCCCGGAACGATCGGCAGGAAATCGCGAAGGGTCTGGGCCTTCGAGTCGTATAGTCGCATGCTCACTGGTTCAGTTTAGGCGAGGGTCGGTCGGATGCTCGGGTGGGGCTGATCGGGTGAAGCAGTGCGGTGGCCAGGGCGGCGATGCCCTCGCCGCGTCCGGTGAAGCCCAGAGCGTCGGTGGTGGTCGCCGATACCGACACCGGGGCGTGCAGGATGCCGGTGAGCAGTTCCTGGGCTTCGATCCGGCGAGGGGCGAGCTTGGGGCGGTTGCCGATGATCTGCACCGTCACGTTGCCGACCCTGTAGCCGGCCTCGGTGACCAGGCGCAGGGTCTCGGTGAGGAACACCTCGCCGTGTGCGTCGGTGAGGCGGGGGTCTGCGGTGCCGAAGACCTGGCCGATGTCGCCCAGCCCCGCGGCGGCGAGCATGGCGTCGCAGATGGCGTGCACGGCGGCGTCACCGTCGCTGTGCCCGGACAGGCCCCGCTCCCCCGGCCAGTGCAGGCCGGCCAGCCACAGGTCGCTGGTGTCATCGAAGGCGTGCACGTCCAGCCCCGTACCCACCCGCGGGTCGGTGGATGCCGGTGCGCCGACGTCGTCGCGGAGCAGGAGTTCGGCGCGGCGCAGGTCCCAGGCGGTCGTGACCTTGAATGCCAACGGGTCACCGGGGATGACGCTGACGGTGTTGCCGGATGCGGCGACCAGCGCCGCGTCGTCGGTGAGATCCTGCGCATCCGCTGACGGCAGGGTCGCGGCCCAGGCGAAGGCGGCGTCGAGCATGGCGCGGGGAAAGCCCTGCGGGGTCTGCACGGCGGAGAGCTGTGACCTGTCGACGGTGCCCAGGATGGTGGCAGCCGCGTCGACGCTCTTGATGGTGTCCACCACGGGAAGACCGGGCACAATTCCGTGGCCGGTGCTGCGGACGGCGGCCACCACGGCGTCGATCAGAACGGCGGGGGTCAGCGCTCTGGCGGCGTCGTGCACGAGCACCACGGTGGCACCGGACCGCACCACGGCGAGCCCGCGGGCCACGGATGCCTGCCGGGTGTCGCCGCCGGCGACGACGTCGAGGTACCATGCGGCGGGGCCGGCGACGCGGCCGGCGATGGTCCTGGTCTCGGCCAGGTGCGTCTCGGGCGCCACCACGATGACCTGGGCCGGTTCGTTCAGGCCGAACACGCCGGCGAGGGCGTGCTCGAGGATGCTGCGGTCCCCCAGCGGCACGAACGCCTTGGGCTGGTCTCTGCCGAGCCGGCTGCCGCTGCCGGCGGCGACGACGATGACCGCGACGGCGGATACCGGGAATTCAGTCATGTCTGGAGGCTATCTGGTGGGGCGCGGTGACGCAGGGTGGAAAGGGCTGGGTGAGGCTGGGGCTGAACGTGCGAAAGGCGGCACCGCGGGGTGCCGCCTGTCGTTGGAACAGGATCTTCTACGAGGCGAGCACCTCATCGAGCACGGTTGATGCCTGGTCCTCGTCGGTCTTCTCGGCCAGGGCCAGTTCGGAGATGAGGATCTGCCGCGCCTTCGCGAGCATCCGCTTCTCCCCGGCTGACAGGCCGCGGTCCTGATCCCGGCGCCACAGGTCGCGCACGACCTCGGACACCTTGATGACGTCGCCACTGGCAAGTTTCTCCAGGTTGGCCTTGTACCGGCGTGACCAGTTGGTGGGTTCTTCGGTGAACGGAGCGCGCAGGACCTCGAAGACCCGGTCGAGGCCGTCCTGACCGATCACGTCGCGCACACCGACAAGATCGACGTTCTCGGCGGGCACCTCGATGGTGAGGTCCCCCTGGGTGACGTTGAGTTTCAAATACAGTTTTTCTTCACCCTTGATGATGCGAGTTTTCACCTCGGTGATCGTCGCAGCGCCGTGGTGGGGATAAACGACTGTTTCGCCGACTTCAAATAACATGTATTGATATCCCTTCAGCAACGTCTATGATACCACCCCTCCCCGGCACCCTTTTGAGGGGATATTCGCGGCTCATCAGGGTCCGCCCTGCCCGGCACGATTCCGTAAGGTAAACTCGAGCCAAATCTGCAGCGTTCACGCCACTTGGGCTGAACGCTGAACTCTTGTGGAGGTCTTGTGAGAGCGCGAACCATGGCAACCGTCGTAGTGGCGGCCGGCATCCTGTTGGGCACCAGCGGATGCAATCTGTTCGCCCCCCAGGCGACGACCATCCAGTACGACGCCAGCGACGGCGTCAGCGGGGACCTGGGCGACTTGGCCATCCGCAACGCGATGCTGATCACCGAGGACGGTGAGAACGCCAACCTCGTCGTGCACGTGGTGAACAGCGCCGACGAAGACATCGAGCTGCTCGTGCAGTACGAGGGTGTCGACGAAAAGGTCGACACGACCCTGACGATCGACGCCAACGCGACCACCGAGATCGGGATCCCCGGTGGCGAGAGTGTCGCCGTCCAGAACCTCAACGCAACAGCGGGTTCGCTGTTCCCGGTGTACTTCCAGTACGGCGACCTGACCGGCCTCGAGCTTCTCGTGCCGGTGCTCGACGGCACCCTGGCGGAGTACTCCACCCTGGTGCCCACCGAACCTCCGGTTCCCACGGTGACACCGACGGAGCCCGCCGCCGAGGTCCCGGCGCCCGCGGCGACCCCGGAAGCCACCACGGCCCCGTAACTTCCGCGAACCGCATCACAATGCCCCGTGACCTTGGGTCACGGGGCATTCTGATGTTTCAGGGGCGGATGGCCGCCCGGCGGGTCAGGCCTCGAAGCGGTAGCCGAGCCCGCGCACGGTGACGAGCATCGTGGGCTCCGACGGCGTCGCCTCGATGCGCGAGCGGATGCGCTTGATGTGCACGTCGAGGGTCTTGGTGTCACCGAAGTAGTCGGTGCCCCAGACGCGGTCGATCAGCTGCCCGCGGGTAAGCACCCGGCCGGCGTTGCGCAGCAGGAACTCGAGCAGCTCGAATTCCTTCAGCGGCATGTTCACCACGGCGCCGGACACCGACACCGTGTGCCGTTCGATGTCCATCCGCACGGTGCCGGCGGCGAGGACGCCGTCATCCTCTTCGGCCGGATCGGTGTGCCGGCGCGACACAGCCCGGATGCGCGCGAGCAGCTCACGGGTCGAGTACGGCTTGGTGACGTAGTCGTCGGCGCCCAGCTCGAGCCCCACCACGATGTCCACCTCGGAGTCCTTGGCGGTCAGCATGATGATCGGCACCGCGGAGCGGGTGCGGATCTCCCGGCACACCTCGGTGCCGGGGAGGCCGGGGAGCATGAGGTCCAGCAGCACCAGATCGGCACCGGCCTTGTCGAATTCGGCGAGGGCGCTCGGGCCGTCCTCGGCCACCGTCACCTCGTAGCCCTCCCGTTCCAGCAGGAAGCTCAGCGGCTCGCTCAGCGCCTGCTCGTCTTCAACAAGAAGGATTCGGGTCATGGGGTGTCTCCTGTCGCCGCTGGTGCGGGGTGGGTCGCCTCTGGCAGGCGAATGGTGAAGGTCGAACCATGGCCGGGCTGTGACCAGACCCGGATGTCGCCGCCATGGATCTGCACGACGTGCTTGACGATGGCCAGGCCGAGGCCGGTGCCGCCGGTGTTGCGGGACCGGGCCTGGTCGACGCGGAAGAACCTCTCGAAGATCCGGTCCAGGTCGCTCTCCGGGATGCCGACGCCCTGGTCGGTGACGGTGACCTGGATCACCCCGTCCGACACTCGCGCCCCCACGCCGACCCTGGAGCCCGGCGCCGAGTAGTGCACGGCATTGGCGACCAGGTTGTGCACGGCCATCACGAGCAGTCTCTCGTCGCCGTAGACCTTGGCGCGGGACTTCTTGCCCAACGCGATGGTGATGCGGTCGGCATCTGCCACGACCCGGTTCTGGTCGATGCCGGCGGCCACGATGTCGTCGATGTCGAGCAGTTCAGGTTCCCGGAGGGCGTCTTGGGCCTGCAGCCTGGAGAGTTCGATGATCTCCTGGGTGAGCCGGGCCAGCCGGCCGGCCTCGGTGGTGAGGCGGTCGGCGAAACGCCGCACCTGCACGGGCTCGTCGGCGGCGTGGCCGAGGGCCTCGGCGAGCAGCCCGACGGCGGCGATCGGGGTCTTCAGTTCGTGGCTGATGTTGGCGACGAAGTCCCGGCGCACCTCGTCGAGCCTGAACGCCTCGGTGCGGTCCTCCGCGAGCAGCAGCACGTAGCGGGAGCCCAGCCGGGCCAACCGCACCCGCAGGTGCATGCTCGCGTCGCCGAACGGGCCCCTGGAGAGCACCAGCTCCTCCGACACGGCCTCTCCGGTGCGGCGCACGCCGCGGGCCAGGTCCAGCAGCTCCGGATGGGCCAGCTGCTGGTTCACCACCAGCCCCATGTTCAACGCCCCCGGCGAGGACTTGATCACGTTGTTCGACGGGTCCAGCACCAGCCCGGCGCTCTCCAACGCGTCGAGAACCTGGTCTATGCCGTCCGGAACCGCCGGGTTGACCACCTCGGCGGCCCGCTTGCCGTGCCGTTCCGCGACATACAGCAAGGTCACGAACCCGGCACCGACGGTGAGGCCCAGTGCCAGAGACAGCAACACAAGCCAGGTCGATTCCATTTCACCAGATTAGTGACTCTGGCACGAGTCGATCGCGACGGCAAGGGTGGGCACACGCTACTTTGGTAATTGTTCAGTCGCACGGCACCTGCCGTTAACCCTCGTTCGCCAATATTGTTCGGGGGCCAGGCGGGTCTCATGCGTTCGCGCGCTTTGGCGCGACCAGGAAGGACCACAGACACAATGCGAGAAGTATTTCAGCAAGAGCTCGCCGAGGTGCAGGACCGCCTCGCCGAGATCGCACGCCTCGTGGCCATCTCCATCGAGAAGGCCACCCAGGCTTTCAACAAGTCCGATGTGGCGCTGGCCGAAGAGGTCATCGCCGACGACGACAAGATCGACGCCCTCACCGTTGAGCTCGATGAGCTGGCCATCACCATCCTGGCCCGGCAGCAGCCGGTGGCCCGGGACCTGCGGATCGTCGTGAGCGCACTGCGCATCAGTGCATCGCTCGAGCGGATGGGCGACATGTCAACGCACATCTCGCAGCTGGCCAGGTACCGGTTCCCCGACAAGGTGATCCCCAAGAGCCTGCGCCCGACGTTCGCCGAGATGGGCGCTCTCGACGTGAAGATCGCGAAGATGCTCGCCGAGCTGCTCACCACCGAGGACATGCAGCTGGCCGAGGACATCCGCAACGAGGACGACAAGGTGGACGCGTTGCACCTGAGCGTGTTCGACGCCGTGCTCGGCGAGACGTGGAAGGGCCAGGCCGCCGACACCGTCGACGCCACCCTCGCCAGCCGTTACCACGAGCGGTTCGCCGACCACGCGGTGTCGATCGCCAAGAAGGTGCAGTACCTGGGCACCGGCGACTGGCACCAGCCGACGCCGACCGAATAGGTCGCATCCGCACACGAAAAAGCCCCCGTCAGCGACGGGGGCTTTTTGTTGGGCTGTGGGTTACTTCTTACCCTGGGCCGCGACGGCGGCGGCGCCGGCTGCGGCAGCGGCGGGGTCGAGGTACTCGCCGGCGCCGATCGGCTTGAGGTCTTCGTCGAGGCGGTAGACGAGCGGGATGCCGGTGGGGATGTTCAGCTCGGCGATGTCGGCGTCGGAGACACCGTCGAGGTGCTTCACCAGGGCGCGCAGCGAGTTGCCGTGCGCGGTGACGAGCACGGTCTTGCCGGTGCGGAGGTCCGCGGCGATGTCGGACTCCCAGTACGGCAGCATCCGGGCGATGACGTCCTTGAGGCTTTCGGTGCGGGGCAGGTCGTCACCGAGGTCCGCGTAACGCGCGTCGTTGGCCTGGGACCACTCGGAGGAGTCGTCGAGCACGGGCGGCGGCACGTCGAACGAACGACGCCAGGTCTGGAACTGCTCCGGACCGTAGGTGGCGAGGGTCTCGGCCTTGTCCAGGCCCTGCAGAGCGCCGTAGTGGCGCTCGTTGAGGCGCCAGGAGCGCTTGACGTCGATCCAGAGGCGGTCGGCCTCTTCGAGGGCGATGTTCGCGGTCTGGATCGCGCGGGTGAGCACGGAGGTGTGCAGGATGTCCGGCAGCAGACCGGACTCGGCCAACAGCTCGCCGGCGCGCAGAGCCTCGGCCCGGCCCTGGTCGCTCAGACGCACATCCACCCAACCGGTGAAGAGGTTTTGCTGATTCCAGGTGCTGTTGCCGTGGCGGAGGAGGATGAGGGTATAGGGAGCAGACATGCTCCAACTCTAGCGAGGCGCACGCGGACACACCGTACCCGTCTGCGTGACGAAAGTCCCGCCGGATACCCCGCATTCAGCCGCGGGGAACCCGCACGCCCAACCGCGGCAACCGCGGGATCTCCGCCACGGACCCGGCCGACTCCGGCACGATGACCTCCTGGCTGGCGGTGATCGAGAGGCCCTGGGAGAGCACGTGCAGGGTCACCGTTCCCGGCACCGTGCGCTTGATGACGGCGAGGGCGATCGGTCCGAGCTCGTAGTGGATGGCGCTGGAGGTGATGGCGCCCACGGTGCGGCGCTCGGGTGCGGCGTTGGCGACGAACCTGTCGCCCTGCACCTCGTCGCCGTGCGCGGGCAACACCGAATCGGAACCGTCCAGGTGCAGCAGCACCAGCCGGCGCGGCGGGTGGCCGAGGTTGTGCACCTTCGCGACGGTCTCCTGACCGCGGTAGCAGCCCTTGTTCAGGTGCACGGCGCTGCGCAGCCAGTCCAGTTCGTGCGGGATCGTGCGCTCGTCGGCGTCCAGGGCGCCGCGGGGGCGCCAGGCAGCAATGCGCAGCGCCTCCAGGGCCAGGATCCCCGCGGCCAGCACGGTGCCGGCGGCGATGGCGTCACGCAGAGCCGGCAACGACGACCGCGGGATCAGGACCTCAGTCCAGTGCCAGGCGGCGCCGGGGTGGTCGGTGTCGGCGGCGTACTGCCAGCCGCCCGGAGCGACCTCTGACCACGGGTCGCGCCAGACCAAGGGCACCCCGTTCGGGCTCGCCGGGCCGAGCGGGAGCGCCGCGGGGTCTGCGGCCATGGTGCCGATGGTGGCGTAGGCGAGGGTGTGGTCCACCACCTGCACACGCAGGGTGAACCGCATCCGGTCGAGCCAGGCCTGCAGGCCGGGCAGCTCGGCGGCCTCGACGAGCAGCCAGCTCTCCACTCCGTCGTCGATCAGGGCGATGGCGTATTCGAGGTGGCCGGCGGGGTCGAGCAGCAGGGTCTCGGTGGACTGGCCGGGAGTGAGGCCGCGCAGCTCCTGGCTGGACATCGAGTTGAGCCAGGTGAGCCGGTCGGGGCCGGCGATGGAGAGCACCCCGCGGTGGGACAGGTCCACGATGGCCGTCCCGGCCAGCAGCTTGCGTTGTTCGGTGTTCGGGCTCCCGTAGTGCGCGGCGACGCCGACGTCGATGCCGTCGGCTTGCACGGCGCCGTCGAGTTCGAGAAGCGGCGACCCTGCGGCGGCTGCGAGCGGTTCGGCGGTGGTGGTCATCGAGCTCTCCTTCGGTGAATGCTCCGGGCGCCCTGCCGACGAGACCGCCTGAGCGCTGTCGACAGGGGGGAACTCCGGCCCATATGCTAGCCCAACGGTCTGAGCGGTCCCCCGTATTCCCCTCACGTCCCGGCCGTCACCCGGCAAGGAGCTATAAATGCGTCTTCCCGCCCGTTCGATCGCCGCACTCCGCCTCAGTGCGGCGGCACTGACCCTGATCGCCGTCGGCGCCACGTTCTTCTCCACGGCGTCGCGGGCCACCATCAACCCGTTCAACTTCTTCGGGTTCTTCACCATCCAGTCCAACCTCCTGGCGGCCGCCGCGCTGAGCGCCACCGCGGTGTTGGTGCTGCTCGGCCGGACGGCGCCGGCCTGGCTGGTCCTGGCCAGGGCGGCGACCACGGCATACATGATCGTCGTCGGCCTGGTCTACAACACCCTGCTTGTCGGCCTGCCCGGCGGCGTGGAGCTGCCCTGGGCGAATACCGTGCTGCACGTTGTCTTCCCGGTGTATTGCCTGCTCGATTGGGCGCTCGTGGCTGACCGGGGGCCGCTACCGTGGCGCCGCCTGTGGGTGGTGCTGGTCTATCCGGTGCTCTGGTGCGCGGTTGTCCTGGTGCGCGGCGCGACGGACGGCTGGGTGCCGTACCCGTTCCTGAACCCGGTGACAGGGTACGGCTCGGTGCTGCTCTACGTGCTGCTGATCGCCGTGGCCGTCATCACGGCCGGCGCGGCGGTGTTCGGGCTCAGCCGGTTGCGCCCGGTCACGGTGCGCAGCGAGCCGGTCAGGACGCGCGGCTGAGCCGTCCGGACGCGTGCGATTGCAGGTCCTGGCCGAGCGCGGCGATGTCCCATGCCCAGAGCAGATGGCTGTCGACGAGGCCGTAGAGCCGGGTGGCGGCCGCGTACGGCTTGGCACCGCTGGTCTGCACGATGGCATCGGTGGCGAGATCGATGCGCGGACCCTTCACCTGGCCGAGGTAGAGCTCGATGATGCCGCCAGGATGCACCAGGCTCACCTCGATGTCGAAACCCCCGTCGGTGTTCCGCAGCGTCTCCACGGCTTCCGCGGTCTGGAACGGCGCCGGCCCGACACCGGGCAACAGGCCGGGGCCGGGGTCGCCGGCCTCTTGGGGGCGGCTGAGCCGCCAATAGCCGGTTTCGGTCATCAGCGGGACCGGTGCACCGGTCGGGGCGACGGTGCCGTCGGCATCCGGGTCGGCCGGTTCGGGCTCGAGCCAGGTATACGAGCTGTAGTTCAGGTGCGGCAGACCGTCGTGGCTGAAACTGATCCGGTGCCCGAACTCACGGGTGACCTTCTTGCCGTCAACTGTGTAGTCGAGGATCCCCGACCCCTCCCAGACGCCGATCAGCCACGACAGCGGAACGAGTTCGGACGGGAGGCCGACCGGAAGTTCGTACACGCTGGGTTACCGCTGGCCCCGGAACAGCTTGAACAGCACGATGCCGGATACCCAGGCGATCGACAGGCTGGCCAGCGCGAGGAGGCCCAGGAACAGGATTTCGAGTGCGAGCGTTGACATGCCCCAACTCTAGCCGTTGGCCGGCCGGAAGCCGCCAGGTGAGGCGAAGTGTTATACGAGGCCGATCAGGGCGAATAACCCCGTCGCGGCACCGAGAACGAGCACGGCACCCACCAGGCTGAGCGTGACTCTGTGCACGTAGCCTTCCTTCTGCCCCGTGGACAGTTGGGCGGCCAGGGTGAGGATCGTACAACCGGCCAGGGACAGGCTGACCCACACCAGCCGGTCCGCGGGGGCGACAAGGACGCCGGTCAGCACCGCACAGACGACGGCGACCAACCAAATCATCACTACACTCAAACGCTTCCAGCTCACTGTCCCATTCTGCACGCCCGAGTCGCATTCCGTGGCACGCTAGTATGGGCCGCACGATACTTGGAGGACCTGCGTGGCGCAGCTGTTGATCCTGACCTCGGCCCTGAATAATGACGTTCTACCGGCCCTGGCGTTGCTGTCCCACAGCACACGACTCATTCCGGCCCAGGCCGATCAGCTCGTCACAGCGCCCGATTCCGACCTGATTCTGGTCGACGCCCGGTCCAATCTGATGGCCGCCAAGTCGCTCTGCCAGATTCTGCGCACCACGGGAAGCAGTGTGCCGCTGCTCCTGGTGATCACCGAGGGCGGTCTGACCGCGGTCAGTCCGGACTGGGGTGTCGATGACGTGGTGCTGGACACCGCCGGCCCCGCCGAGGTCGATGCTCGCATCCGGCTCGCCGCCGGCCGCACCCCGCACAACTCGCCCTCCCCCACCATCCGCGCCGCCGGTGTCGTCATCGACGAGGCCAGTTACTCCGCCAAGGTGCACGGCAAACCGCTCGACCTCACCTATAAGGAATTCGAGCTGCTCCGCTTCCTCGCCGCGCACCCGTCGCGGGTGTTCACCCGGGAGCAGCTGCTCAGCGAGGTGTGGGGTTACGACTACTTCGGCGGCACGCGCACCGTCGACGTGCACGTGCGGCGGCTGCGCGCCAAGCTCGGCGACCAGGAGTCCCTGATCGGAACGGTGCGGAACGTCGGCTACCGGTTCAACGTGTACGAGGAAGAAGGAGATCGTGTCCCGCACTCTGTCGGCGCCTGACCTGTCCGACGCCGCTTTCGCGGCACGCTTCCACGACGTGGCCGATGCGGCTGCGCACACGGATGGCTACCGCCCGTTCAACGAACAGGCCTTGCTCGATGCCCGGTCGGGGCGGCGCAGCCCGCAGCTGCTGCTCGAGGGCGAAGAGGCTGTCGGCGCCGCGATCGTCGGGGAGGGGCAGATCGCCCTCGTCGTGCATCCGCGCTATCGCCGGCGCGGCCACGCCACCGCCGCGCTCCGCCGCCTGTTCGAGGATGAGGGCGGCATGTCCGGCGACCTCACCGCCTGGGCCCACGGCGACCTGCCCGGCGCCCGCACCCTGGCCGACAGGTTCGGCTTCAGCGCCGTGCGCACCCTGCTGCAGCTGGAACGTCCGCTGACCGACGCCGACACCGAGGCCTCCCCTGTGCTGCCCGACGGTGTCGCCATCACCGGGTTCCGGGCGGCCACCGCCGACGAGCCCGGCGACAACGCCGACTGGGTGAGCCTGAACGCGCTGGTCTTCGCCACGCATCCCGAGCAGGGCGCCGTCACCGAGGCCGATCTGGCCGCCCGCATGGCCGAACCCTGGTTCGACGCCGGCGACCTGCTGCTGGCCCGGGCGAGCACGGATGACGCCGCGCCCGGACGCATCCTGGGTTACAACTGGGTCAAGATCGAACCGGGCGCCCCGCTCGGCGAAATCTACGTGCTCGGCGTGCATCCGGATGCCGCCGGCGCAGGCCTCGGTCGCGCCCTCATGCTGGCGGGCCTGGCCCGCCTCCGGCGGCGCGGCTGCTCGAGCGTGGAACTGTATGTGGAGGCCGAGAGCGCCGGGCCGGTTCGCCTGTACCGCAGCCTCGGATTCACCGACCGCACGGTGGATGTGCAGTACCACCGTTCGCCTCGTTAACGTTCCGTTCACCGTGAACGTCGCGCCCGCTCGGCGCCGGGTGTCAAGATGGACAGATGGACGGCGACAACATCCCAGGCACCTCAGGGCTCGAGAGCGAACTCGACGACGATTTTGACCCCCAGATCGGCAAAAACGATCCGGCGCTACCGAGCGAGCGGTACCTCGACCGGGAGCTGAGCTGGCTGGCCTTCAACCAGCGGGTACTCGAACTCGCCGAGGACCCGGCCCTGCCGGTGCTCGAACGGGCGAACTTCCTGGCCATCTTCGCCAACAACCTCGACGAGTTTTTCATGGTGCGGGTCGCCGGCCTCAAGCGCCGCATCCTCACCGGGCTGGCCGTGCCCACCAATGTGGGCCGAGCCCCGCAGGATGTGCTCTCCGACATCGCCGCCGCCGCCCACGTGCTGCAGGACCGGCACGCTCACGCGTTCCAGGAGCTGGTGCGCCCGGCGCTGGCCGAACACGGCGTGGACATCGTCACCTGGGACAGCCTGAGCGACGTGGACCGCCGGTCGTTGCGCGGCTACTTCGGCAATCAGATCTTCCCGGTGCTGATGCCGCTGGCCGTCGACCCCGCGCACCCGTTCCCCTATATTTCCGGTCTGTCGCTGAACCTGGCCGTGCGCCTGCACAGCTCCAAGACCGGCAAGCAGGAGTTCGCCCGCCTCAAGGTGCCCTCCATGCTGCCGCGCTTCGTGCGGGTGGACCGCACCGAGTCCGTCGACAAGGTGCGCTTCATCACCCTCGAGGACCTCATTGCCAACCACCTCGAGGACCTCTTCCCCGGCATGGACATCCTCGAACACCACGTGTTCAGGGTCACCCGCAACGAGGACGTCGTCATCGAGGAAGACGACACCGAGAACCTGATCAAGGCCCTTGAGAAGGAGCTGCTGCGCCGCCGGTTCGGCCCGCCCATTCGCCTCGAGGTCACCGAGGACATGGACGAGGTGACCCTGGGCCTGCTCGTGCGTGAACTCGACGTGACCGAGCAGGAGGTGTACAGGCTGCCGGCGCCCCTGGACCTCGGCGGGCTGTTCGATCTGCGCATCGACCGTCCCGACCTGCACTACACGAAGCACGTGCCCACCACGGCCGCGCAGCTGCTCACCGGCGAACCCAACGACGAACCCGACATCTTCCGCGCCATCAGCCGCGGCGACGTGCTGCTGCACCACCCGTACGAATCCTTCGCGACCAGCGTGCAGGCGTTCCTCGAGCAGGCCGCCGCGGACCCGAACGTGCTGGCCATCAAGCAGACCCTGTACCGTACCTCCGGCGACAGCCCGATCGTGGAGGCGTTGATTGCCGCCGCGGAATCGGGCAAGCAGGTTCTCGCCCTGGTGGAGATCAAGGCCCGCTTCGACGAGCAGGCGAACATCTCCTGGGCGCGCAAGCTGGAGAAGGCCGGCGTGCACGTTGTCTACGGCCTCGTGGGCCTGAAAACACACTGCAAGCTGGCCCTGGTGGTGCGTTATGAGAAGGGCGTGCTGCGGCACTACAGCCACATCGGCACCGGCAACTACAACCCCAAGACCAGCCGCATCTACGAAGACATGGGGCTGCTGACCGCGGATGACCAGGTCGGCAAGGACCTGACCCGGCTGTTCAACGAGCTCTCCGGCTACGCGATCGAGAAGAAGTTCAAGCGCCTGCTGGTTGCTCCCCTCCACCTGCGCAAGGCCCTGCTCAAGCGCATCGCCGATGAAACCGCGAACGCGCTGGCCGGCAAGCCCGCCGGCATCCGCATCAAGGTCAACTCGATGGTGGACGAGGACATCATCGACGCGCTGTACCGCGCCAGCCAGGCCGGTGTGCCCGTTGACGTGTGGGTACGCGGCATCTGCAGCCTCAAGCCCGGCGTGCCCGGCATGAGCGAGAACATCCGGGTGCGGTCGATCCTGGGCCGCTACCTCGAGCACTCGCGGATCTTCTCCTTCCACACCCTGGGCGAGACCCAGGTCTACATCGGCAGCGCGGACATGATGCACCGCAACCTCGACCGTCGGGTGGAGGCGCTGGTGCGCCTGGTCGACCCGCGGCACCTGGGCGAGGTGGATGCCCTGTTCACCCGGGCGATGGACGAGCGCACCTCGTCGTGGTGGCTCGACGAGAACGGTGAGTGGACCCGGCACCACCAGGACGCCGACGGGAAGCCGCTGGACGACATGCAGAACCGGTTGATGCAGCAGATCGGCCAGCGCAAGCGACCCGTGAGCCGCCGATGAGCGACCTCGCCCCCGTGTTCGCGGCCGGAGCCGTCTGCTGGCGCCTCATCGACGGCCGGATGCACGTGCTGCTGATCCACCGCACCGTGCACGGCGACATCACCATCCCCAAGGGCAAGGTCGACCCCGGCGAGACGCTGCCGGTCACAGCCGTGCGGGAGATCGAGGAAGAGACCGGGCTGGCCATCGCCCTGGGCGTCCCGCTGGGCGTGTCGGAGTACCCGATGCCCAACGGCAAGGCCAAGATCGTGCACTACTGGGCCGCCGAGGTGCTGCCGGAGCACATTCTGCGCTCCACCTTTGTGCCCAACGGTGAGGTCGCCGCCCTGGAATGGGTGACCATCAAGAAGGCCAGGACCTACCTCAGCTACGCCCCGGACGTGGAGATCATCGACGCGTTCGCCCGCCTGGTGGCCCAGGGCATCACGAGCACCTTCGCGATCATCGCGCTGCGCCACGCCAAGGCCACCGCGCCGCACGACTGGTCTGGCCCGGACGCCACCCGCCCGCTCAGCGAACGCGGCGTGACCCAGGCCGCCGCCCTGGTCCCCACGGTGAGCGCCTGGCAGCCGCAGCGCATCTTCACCAGCACCGCCACCCGCTGCGTGACCACCGTGGCACCGCTGTCGGCCGCGACAGGGGTGCCGTTCAAGCGCACCGACCTGATCAGCCAGGACGCTTGGGAGCAGGGCACCTCCGATGTGCGCCACAACGTAGGCAAGCGCATCCGCGCCCGCAAGACCGCGGTGCTCTGCAGCCACGGCCCGGTCCTGCCAGACATCCTGCGCGAGATCGCCCTGGCGACGGGCTCCCCGATGACCCAGCAGCTGGGCAACGCCGCGGCGTTGTCGCCCAGCGGGTTCTCGGTCGTGCACCTCTCCAGCGACAACCCGAGCGCGGGCATCCTCGCCATCGAGACCCACCCGCCGCGCCTCTAACAAGGTTCTCCCAGCGCTCACAGACCCGACCGGGACTGCGGGCGCTGATGTGCGCAGCGCAGGTGGCACGAGGTCCACTCGACGGATGTCGTTTACCTCCCGTTCACCAAGGAGGGGGAGTGTCGTTAACCACACGGATTAGCGTCTACCGAGGGCCAGCACCGGCCCGAAGTTCGCAGGATTCTCCTGTGATCGCATTCCCTGTAGTCAACCTGAAAAGGATCCTTGTGAATCTCATGCGTTTTGGCCGCCCCGCGGTCATTGCTATTGCCGCAGCCCTCGTTCTTTCCTCCTGCGCCTCGAACGAAGCCGGCAGCACGGCTACCGACGACGCCGCGGACAGCACCCTCACCGGCACGATCAACGCCGCGGGCGCCTCCTCGCAGGGCTCGGCCCAGGAAGCGTGGATCTCCGCTTTCCAGACGGCCAACCCGGACGTCACCATCAACTACGACCCGTCGGGCTCCGGCGCCGGCCGCGAGACCTTCATCGCCGGCGGCACCGACTTCGCCGGTTCTGACTCCTACCTGAGCGACGAGGAGCTGGCCGGCACGTTCGCCGCTTGCGCCCCCGACACCCTCGCCGTCGACCTGCCGGTCTACATCTCCCCGATCGCCGTCATCTTCAACGTTGAGGGCGTCACCGACCTCAACCTGGATGCCGACACGCTCGCCAAGATCTTCACCGGCGCCATCACCACCTGGAACGACCCGGCCATCGTCGCGCTGAACGCCGACGCCGACCTGCCGGCCACCGCGATCACCGCCGTGCACCGCTCGGACGACTCGGGTACCACCAAGAACTTCGCGGACTACCTCTTCCAGGCCGCACCCGACGTGTGGACCGAAAAGCCGGCCGACCCGTTCCCGTACGCCACCGGTGAGGGCGCCCAGGGCACCTCCGGTGTCGTCGACGCCGTCACCAACGGCACCGGCACCATCGGCTACGCCGACGCTTCCCGCGCCGGTGACCTCGGTGTCGCCAAGATCAAGGTCGGCGACGAGTTCGTCGAGTACACGGCCGAGGCCGCCGCAGCAGTCGTCGACGGTTCGCCGCTCGTCGAAGGCCGCGCCGACAACGATCTGGCCGTCAAGCTGGACCGCCTCACCACCGACGCGACGCACTACCCGCTCGTTCTGGTGAGCTACGCGCTGGTCTGCACCGAGTACGCGGACGCCGAACAGGGCGCCCTCGTCAAGGAGTACGTCAGCTACATGGCCAGCGAGGACGGCCAGGCTGAGGCTGCGGCATCCGCCGGCGCCGCACCGCTGTCCGCTGACCTGCAGGCCAAGGTTGCCGCTGTCCTCGAGACCGTCAAGTAACTCAACATCCGCTGAGCTTCCGGCTTCAGTAACACCGCCCGGCAGGGCGATCGCGTTGCACGCGGTCGCCCTGTCGGGCACACTGAGGCTTGGGGTCCGGCTCAAGATCCACCCTTACCGGTAACACCTCACCCCTCCAGGGAGACGCTCGGAATGACGACCGCAGTTGACCGTATTGCGATCAAGGCCAAGGAACGACCGGGCGACCGCATCTTCTCCACCGCAACGGTGGTAGCAGGCAGCCTGATCCTGGCCATGTTGGCCGCCGTGGCCCTGTTCCTCTTCGTGCAGAGCATCCCCGCCTTCGTGGCGCCGGCTGACGCCTTCAAGGGCGACTTCAGCAACTTCTGGTCCTACGTGGCCCCGCTGGCCTTCGGTACGGTCTGGTCGGCCTTCCTGGCCCTGCTGATGGCCGTGCCCGTCGCCATCGCCGTGGCCCTCTTCATCTCGCACTACGCCCCGCGCAAACTCGCGCAGGGCCTGGGCTACCTCATCGACCTCCTCGCCGCCGTTCCCTCCGTGGTCTTCGGCCTCTGGGGCATCGGAGTGCTGGCCCCGATGGTGCAGCCGTTCTACGCCAACCTCGTCGACTGGTTCGGCTGGTTCCCGCTGTTCGCCGGCCCCGTGTCCGGCACCGGCCGCACGATCCTCACCGTGGCCATCGTGCTCGCCGTGATGGTGCTGCCGATCATCACCGCCATCTGCCGGGAGATCTTCCTGCAGACCCCGGTGCTCTACGAGGAAGCCTCGCTGGCCCTCGGCGCCACCCGCTGGGAAATGATCACCATGGCCGTGCTGCCCTTCGGCCGCGCCGGCATCATCTCCGCCGCCATGCTGGGCCTGGGCCGCGCGCTCGGCGAGACCATGGCCGTGGCCATGGTGCTCTCCCCCAACCCCGAGGTGATCTTCCAGCTGCTCACCTCGCAGAACTCCAACACCATCGCGGCCAACATCGCGCTGAACTTCCCCGAGGCACACGGCGTGGGGGTCAACATCCTGCTGGCCACCGGCCTCGTACTCTTTGTCATCACGCTGATCGTGAACATGATCGCCCGCGTGATCATCAACCGCCGCAAGGCCTTCTCAGGAGCGAATTGATGAGCATCACCATGACCGCCTCCTCTCCCGTGACGAACTCCCTCACCGCCGGCAAACTGCCCAAGAACGCCCCCATGATGGTGCTCGCCGCCAGCTGGCTGGTCGTGGGCGCCATCTTCGCGGTGATCTTCCTCTCCGGCGCGACCGAGAGCTTCAACTGGGCCGGCACGCTGTTCTTCGGAACCGTCCTGTACTGCATCGCCCTGTTCCTGTTCTCCTACTTCGTCGAGGGCACCCGCCGGGCCAAAGACCGCCTGGTCACCGCCCTGGTCACCATCGCGTTCGTGGTGGCGCTGATCCCGTTGATCTCCCTGGTCGGCACGACCATCGTCAACGGGCTGCCCGCCTTCATGACCCCCACCTTCTTCACCGAGTCCCAGCGGAACGTCGTGGGCGCCGGCGGCGGGGCCCTGCACGCCATCGTCGGAACCCTCTTCGTCACCGGGTTGGCCACCCTCATCTCGGTGCCGATCGGGCTGCTCACGGCCATCTACCTCACCGAATACGGTCGCGGCCGGCTCGCCCGCGGCATCACCTTCTTCGTCGACGTGATGACCGGCATCCCCTCGATCGTGGCCGGCCTGTTTGCCTACGCCCTGTTCTCGCTGCTGTTCAACGACCCCGGCATCCGGTTCGGCTTCGGCGGCTCGGTGGCTCTGTCGGTGCTGATGATCCCGGTGGTGGTGCGCTCGAGCGAAGAGATGCTCAAGCTGGTGCCCAACGAGCTGCGCGAGGCCGCCTACGCACTCGGTGTGCCCAAGTGGCTGACCATCGTGAAGGTGGTGCTGCCGACGTCACTGGCCGGCATCGTCACGGGCATCATGATCTCGATCTCCCGCGTGATCGGCGAGACCGCGCCGTTGCTGATCGTCGCCGGCTTCACCGCCAGCATGAACTACGACCTGTTCAACGAGCGGATGATGACCCTGCCGGTGTTCGTTTACAACCAGTACGCCAGCCAGGGCGCCGATTCGCAGGCCTACATCGACCGGGCCTGGGCAGGTGCGCTCACCCTGATCGTGATCGTCATGCTGCTCAACCTCGTGGCCCGGCTGGTCGCGCGCACCTTCTCCCCCAAACTCGGCCGCTGACGCAGCCGCCGCCCAGACTCCAGCTTCAACAGATTCGAAGGAACACATGTCCAAGCGCATTGAAGTCAACGACCTCGACGTCTACTACAGCAAATTCCTCGCCGTGGAGGGCGTGTCGCTGACCATTGAACCGCGCACGGTGACCGCGCTGATCGGCCCCTCCGGCTGCGGCAAGTCCACGTTCCTGCGCACCCTCAACCGCATGCACGAGGTAATCCCCGGCGCTCACGTCGACGGTGAAGTGCTCATCGACGGCAACAACCTCTACGGCCCCGGCGTCGACCCGGTGCTCGTGCGCCGTCAGGTCGGCATGGTGTTCCAGCGGCCCAACCCGTTCCCCACCATGTCGATCGGTGACAACGTTCTGGCCGGCGTCAAGCTGAACAACCGTCGGATGGCCAAGAGCGACGCCGACGCGCTGATCGAACGCTCGCTGAGCGGCGCGAACCTCTGGAACGAGGTGAAGGACCGCCTGGACAAGCCCGGCTCGAGCCTCTCCGGCGGCCAGCAGCAGCGTCTCTGCATCGCCCGCGCCATCGCCGTGCAGCCCGACGTGATCCTGATGGACGAGCCCTGCTCGGCGCTCGACCCGATCTCCACCCTCGCGATCGAGGACCTCATCGAAGAGATGAAGACCGACTACACGATCGTCATCGTGACGCACAACATGCAGCAGGCCTCGCGGGTTTCGGACCGCACCGCGTTCTTCAACATCGCGGGCACCGGCAAGCCGGGCAAGCTCATCGAGTACGACGACACCACCACGATCTTCTCCAATCCCACCGTGCAGGCCACCGAGGACTACGTCTCCGGCCGCTTCGGCTAACCACGCACCCGTTGCTCCCGCCGCCCGGTCGACCCCAAGGTCGCCCGGGCGGTCTTTCGTTCCCGCCGTGCGTGTTCCCCGTCTACCACCGTCGTGTCGCGAAAGCGGCCAAACGGTCACCTCGTGCCCCGCGAAGCAGCCACGCGGCCGCTCTCGCGGAACCGTCGTGTCGCGAGAGCGGCCAAACGGTCACCTCGTGCCCCGCGAAGCAGCCACGCGGCCGCTCTCGCGCCACGGGTGGCTGCGCTAGGCGCCGGTGCGAGCCAGCAGGGACGCGTTCAGGGCGCGGGTGAGCTCGGTGTCGTGGGGGAACTCCACGCCGTCCAGGGCGATCACAGCGACCGCGAGACGCACGCTGGAGACCAGCCACGCCGCATCCGCCGCCCGCAGCTCATCGACCGTGACATCGCGGTACTCGACGCTCTCCCCGTGCGCGGTGAGGTACTCGAACACGCTCTGCTGGGTGGTGCCGTGCAGGATGGCGCCGCTCGGCGCCGGAGTGACGTAACGGCCGTCGATGCGCAGAATCACGCTCGACGTGGGGCCCTCCATGACATAGCCGTCGTGGGTGAGGAAGATGGTGTCATCGGCGCCACGGCGCTTGGCCTCGCGCAGGGCAGCCATATTGATGGCATAGCTGAGGGTCTTGGCGCCCATCAGCAGCCAGGGTGCCTGCTCGGCGACCCCGCGCGGGTACCCGCGGTCGAGGGTGATCACCCTGATGCCGTGCTCGCGTACCGCGGTGAAGTCGGCGGCGCGGGTGGCGTGCAGCCAGGCGGTGGGCGCGGGTCCGTGCTCGACGCCGCGGCTGAGCACGAACTTGAGCGCCAGTTCGCCCTCGCCGGGGATCCGGGCCACTGCATAGGCGATCGCGGCGCGCCACTGGGCGGGGTTGGGCACCGGCAGGTCGCAGATCTGGGCGGAGTTGATGAGCCGGCTGATGTGCGGCTCAACCTCTTGCGGGTGCCCGTTGACCACGCTGAGGGTCTCGAAGATGCCGTCGCCGCGTTGGGTGCTCAGCTCGGCGACCCGCAGTGCCGGGGCGCCGGAGTCGATCTCGTGGAACGTGTCCACGAAGTCGGTGCGGGTGGAGTCGGCCGGCTCCGGGTCGATGAGCAGCGTGAAAGGCAGGGTCATGTCTCGAGCCTACCCACCCGGCGCAGCCGGCCTCCAGCTCTAGGGCACACAGCGAGCATGCGCCAGCGAGTTGCCATTTGGCGCCCCTTCCGGCTCCCTGAAGGGGCCCGAACCGGCAACTCACCGCTGGGTGCGGGGCCGACTTGCCAGTTGCTGCCCCTTCCGGCGGGGGGGGGGCTTTGCGGCAAGTAAGGATGCTGCCGGCCAGCGACTTCGGTCAAGGTACCGCTTCAGGGCCCCGGACGGGAGACTCTGCGGCAAGTCGGGGTCATCGGGATGCTGGCCTCGCGCCACGCGGGCCGGCGCCGACCGGCACGGGCAGGTACGGGCAGGCCCGGGCGGGTACGTGCCGGCCGGGCAGGTACGTGCCGGCCGGGCAGGTACGTGCCGGCCCGGTCCGGACCGGCAGGTGCCGGCACCGGGTGCGAGACCGTTGGCGAGCGAGCTAGCTCTGGATGGCGACGATCGGGTCGCTGGTGGGCTGCTCGGATCCACCCGAGGGTTCCACCGTGACACCGACGGCGTCACCGGCGGACATGGTGCCGTCGAGCACCCGCCAGGCGGTGCCGGAGCCGTCGGAGTCGAAGGTGCCCGCCGGGACGGGCCCTGCGGTTCCGATGTACCAGAGCTGGTAGTCCTGGTCGTCGCCGAGGGCGGGCAGGTCGTCGACGATGATCGCGGACAGGCCGAGCTCTCCGGACCACACCAGCGTGGCATCCTGGCCGTCGGCGGTCTTGGTCGACGCCCGCTGGCTGTCGGAGGCCGCGTTGATCTCGGCGAGGCTGGCGGCCTGCTCTTGGGCGAAGTCCTGGCTGGGATCGCCGTAGAGGGCTTGGCCGGCGAACGTGCCGCCGACGAAGAGGGCGGCGGCGGCCGCTGCCGCGACGAGGTACCCGGCGGGACGCTGGAACCAGCGGCGCTGGGCCCGTTCGGCGGCAGAGCCCGGGGCGCCGGCGGATCCCTTGCCGGCGGCGAACTTGTCGGCCGAGGACGCCGAAGTCGAGGCGCTGCCCGGAACGGCAGCGGCGCGAGCGGACGCGGAACCGATCGGGATGGCCGCGGGCGGCGCATCCGTCGTGGCGGTGGGTTCGTCAGGAGTCACCGAGTCGGCCGCGGGCGGGAGCGGGGAGAGCTGCGGGGTGGAGGCCAGCTGGGCCATCAGGCCGGCCTTGAGCGCGCTGGAGGGCTGCACAGGCGCCACCGACAGACTGAGGGCCACGGCGGTGTCGCTGAGTTCGGCGGCCTCGATGCGGGCCTGCTCCGACTGAGCCAGGTACCGCTCGTATTCGGCGGCCTCGTCGGCGCTGAGGGCGTGCAGGGCGTATGCGCCGGCCAGGTCGGCCGGGTTGTTGGTGGGACCGTTGCCGGTCAGATCGATATCGGGCTTGTCGGTGTCGCTCATGCGCCCACCCCCAGTTCATCTCGCAGACGAATTAACCCGTCGCGCAGCCGGGTTTTCACGGTGCCGAGCGGGATGTGCAGGTGGTCGGCGACCTCACGGTGACTGTAACCGCTGAAGTACGACAGGCTCACGGCCTGGCGTTGCAGTTCGGTCAGTCTGGACATCGCCTTCTCCACCCTTTCATGCTCGATTTTGACCTCGACGGTTTCGGCGACGTGGTCATAGGGCACCGCGAGGTCGCGGATTCCGATTTTGGTGTCCCGGTCGCGGCCGGCCTGCGACGACCGAATCCGGTCGATCGCACGTCGGTGCGCCATGGTCATGATCCAGGTCGAGGCCCCGCCACGCTGCGACTCGTACCGCGATGCCGTCTGCCAGATCTCCAGGAAAATCTCCTGGGTCACTTCCTCCGACTGTGCGTGATCGATCAGTACGCGCTTGACAAGGCCAAGCACCCGTGGAGCGATCTGGTCGTAAAGCTCACCGAAAGCCGATTGGTCGCCTTCGGCTACCCGAGCGAGCAGCTCTTCTTTCGAAGGCGCTGTCGACGAGGCGTCGAGGTCGAACTCAGCAGTCATGAGATCCAGCATGTCAGGTCCAGTCCCCTTCCATGCTTAGGGTTCGGTACCGAGTCCCTGCTGGATTGGTCTGGAGCGAAAAAGATCCGCCCGGGTGGCCGCCGGGCAAAGTGAAGGCCGGACCGCAGAACGCCTCTCGGCGTGAGGCCGTTCTAGACGGCGAATATTGGAGCCCGGGGTTACTACGGTCCGGCCAGCATCAAGTGTAAACGACATCGGCTGAGAGTTCATTCCGGGATGCCCGGGAAATTATTCGAGGGAGTCGCTGCGCCACAGCCGGGCGCAGGAGGTGAACTCCTGCGCGGTAGTGGAGAACCGCAGGGCCCGGGTGGTCAGCTCCGAGGAACGGCCAGGTTCGGTGCTGTCCAGGTCGTCGGCGACACTCGCGCAGCCGGCGCCGATCACCCGGCAGAAGGCGGCTGCCCGGTCCAGGGCGACGGCGAAGTCGCCGGTGAATACGCCCCGGAGGATCTCGTCGGCGAGCAGGATGATCTCGGCTGGACCGGTCGGCACCGCCGCACCGGCGACGAGGGGGTCGATGGTGACGGCCACGTCGATACCGCGCTGGTAAAGGAACGCCGTGCCATCGGCATCCTGCCGGATCAGCAACCGCACCAGGTAGATGCGCCAGAGCGCGCCCGGCAGGCTGCGCGGCGTGGCCCGCGACCACAGCTCCGCCACCGCGTCTATGCCGTGCTCGTCGGTGTACGCCACCAGGCGCTCCACGACCTCGGGGTCGGGGCTGTCACGCACCCTGGCGATCAACGCCTGGGCGGTCTCGTGGGCGACCCGGCTGATCTGCGCGGGATCTTCGCCGCCCATCATCGATTCGAACTTGGCGCCCGAGAACTGGGTGGGCTTGTGGAAATCGTCGGCCATCGCTCTCCTCCTGGCTTTCAGGGCAGCGTAGTCGGGTACGTCGCCGGTTGGTGTGGGTGTTGCCGGCCGACGTCTGTGGCGGATGCATCCACGCTAGTCACAAAAACCGTCCGCCAATCCACGCTAAGTTATTAACCGCGGGCCTCTAGCTCAGTTGGTAGAGCAAAGGACTTTTAATCCTTGGGTCGTCGGTTCGAGCCCGACGGGGCCCACTTTCTTAACGCCGGGGGTGTTCTCGGGTGCCGGGACACGGCCGGTCGATCGTGCCGCGTCTGACGGCTCAGGACGGCCCCGATTCGTTGCTGTCGGCATCCCGGATCACCAGGAGCATGGTGCCCTCGGGATCGCGCAGGTACGCGACCCGTTCACCCCACGGCATGTCGGCCGGCGGCACCACGACAGCCGCGGCCGCGGCCTCGACCACGGCCGCCAGGTCGGGCACGTCCGGCTCACCGCGCTCGGGAAACCGGTAGTCGACAACGCCGGACAGCACGCTCACATACCATCTCCAGGTGGTCGCGAGATCGACACAATTGACGACCGGGAACAGCTCACCTCTGGCCATGGCCCCACCCTAGGATCGTCACCGCAATCCCACAACGGCCGCCGAGACTGGGCACGCGCACGGAATGTCCTGCGAGTCTTCAGTGTTTCCCCCTCCCTAGACGCGCATTCTGGTGTGCTGTAGTCCGGCCGCGGGCGCGTAATCGGCGCTTCGGCGCAGGACGGCGCACATACCGCGCGTCAGGAGAGGAGCCCAGTGCGCAAGAACATCGACGTCGAGGTGGAGACCGGCGTGATCGAGAAGTACCGCCGACACCCCAACGGCAATGGGTGGGTGTCCGGCAAGTCGACCGTGCAACCGAGCGCGTTCATCTCCGAGTCCGCCTACATCGAGTCAGGCGCGCAGGTGGGCCGGGAGTCGTGGGTCGGGCCGGGCAGCTGGATCGACCACGACGTCGTCATCGGCGACAAGGTGTTCGTCGGCCAGAACGTGCACATCGGCGAGGGCAGCCTCGTCTCGGGCGGTGCCCACCTGGGCAGCCATGTGCGCATCGGCCGCAACGTGCGGATCGCCGCCGGTGTACGCCTGGACCGGGACACCCGGGTGCCCGACGGCACCGACGTGGCCGCAGGCAACGTGGGCGCGGACGGTCGCCGCTCACACGGGCTGGCCGCGTGAGCATCCGTTTGGCCCGGTAAAAGCGCAAAACCCGCGAGCACCCGGTGCACGCATCCGGCTCCGACAGGAGCAGGATGGGGTCATGACACGTCGCGCACCGGTCAAGGACATCAACGAAGACGACCTCGTTATCGGCACCCCCAAGAAGGCCGCCGCCGGCCTCGAGGCGGTGGTGGTGGCGCTGGACCGCGGCATCGCGCAGGCCGGGGTCGGTCGCACCGCCCGGGCGTTGCTGCGGCTCAACCAGCGAAACGGCACCGACTGCCCGGGCTGCGCCTGGCCGGAGTCGACCGGGCACCGCAAAACCGCCGAGTTCTGCGAGAACGGCGCCAAGGCCGTGGCCGAGGAGAACACCCTCCGCACCGTCGGACCGGGATTCTGGGCCGAGCACTCGCTCGCCGACCTGGCCGACAAGACCGAGTACTGGCTGGGCAACCAGGGCCGCATCTCGCAGCCCGTGGTGGTGCGCCCCGGCGACACCCACTACTCCCCCATCGCCTGGGAAGACGCCTTCGCGCTGATCGGCGAGAAGATCCGCGCCACCACCGCGGACCGCACCGTGTTCTACACCTCGGGCCGCACCGCCAACGAGACCGCGTTCCTGTACCAATTGTTCGCCCGGTCGATCGGCACCAACAACCTTCCGGACTGCTCGAACATGTGCCACGAATCCTCCGGGTCGGCACTGAACCCCACGATCGGCATTGGCAAGGGCACCGTCTCGCTGGAGGACATCCACGTGGCCGAACTGATTCTGGTGGTGGGCCAGAACCCGGGCACCAACCACCCTCGGATGCTGTCCGCCCTGGCCGACTGCAAGGCCAACGGCGGCAAGGTCGTCGCCGTGAACCCGCTGCCCGAGGCCGGGCTGTTCAACTTCAAGGACCCGCAGACCCCCACCGGTCTGGTGGGCCACGGGGTGCCGTTGGCCGACGAGTACCTGCAGATCAAGGTCGGCGGAGACCTGGCCCTGTTCCAGGCGCTCGGCCACCTGCTGCTCGAGGAGGAGGCCCGGGTACCCGGTTCCGTGGTGGACCAGGAGTTCATCGACCTGAATACCGACGGCATCGAGGCGTACCGGGCCGCCCGCACCGAGATCGACTGGGTCGAAACCGAGAATGCCACCGGGCTGTCGCGTCTGGAGATCAGCGTGGTGGCGAAGATGCTGGCCGCGTCGAAGGCCACCATCATCTGCTGGGCGCTGGGCCTGACTCAGCAGCCGCACTCGGTGAACACTCTCAAGGAGATCATCAACCTGCTGTTGCTGCAGGGCAACTTCGGCAAGCCCGGCGCCGGCGCCTGCCCGGTACGCGGGCATTCCAACGTGCAGGGCGACCGCACCATGGGGGTGTGGGAGAAGCCCAAGGAGGCCATGCTCGCCGCGCTCGACGCCGAGTTCGGCATCGTCTCACCCCGCGAGCACGGCCTCGATTCGGTGAATACCGTCGAGGCGTTCGAGAACGACGACGTCGACGTGTTCGTGTCGATGGGCGGCAACTTCGCGCTCGCATGCAGCGACACCGACCTGCTCGAGGCCGCGATGCAGCGGGTGGGCCTGACCGTGCACATCTCCACCAAGCCGAACCGGTCGCACGTGGTGCACGGGGTCACCTCGCTCATTCTGCCGACGCTGGGCCGCACCGACACCGATGACAAGCATCCGTCGGGCCGGCAGGTTCTGTCGGTGGAGGACTCGATGTCGATGGTGCACGCCACCCAGGGCAGGCTCGCCCCGGTCTCCGAGCACCTGCTGGCCGAACCGGTGATCGTGGCGCGGATGGCCAGGGCCACGCTCGGCGACGACCACCCGGTGGATTGGAAGGCGATGGCAGAGGACTACGACGTCATCCGCGACCACATCGCCCGGGTGCTGCCGGGTTTTGAGGACTTCAATAAGCGGCTGCGCGACAAGAACGGCTTTGTGCTGCCCAACCCGCCGCGCGACACCCGCAGCTTCGCCACCGACATCGGCCGGGCCCGGTTCACGGTGAGCCCGCTGGAGTACCTCACCCCGCCGCCCGGGCACCTGATTCTGCAGACCATGCGCAGCCACGACCAGTACAACACCACCTTCTACGGGCTGGATGACCGCTACCGCGGCATCAAGGACGGCCGCCGGGTGATCCTCATCCACGCTGACGACGTCACCGAGCTGGGCTTTGCGGACCGCGATCTGGTCGACGTGATCAGCACCTTCGGCGGGCAGGAACGCCGGGCCGACAAGTTCAGGCTCGTGGTGTACCCCACCCCGCGCGGCTGCGCGGCGGCGTACTTCCCCGAGGCGAACCAGCTGATGCACCGGGAGTTGGTGGCCCGGGAATCGAACACCCCCGGCTACAAGGCCATGAGTGTGCGGTTCATCGCACACGAGGCCGGGCTTCCGGTTCTGAGCTGACGCCGGGCCGCTGAGGCGGGCAGCTGTTGCCCGATCGGACTTCTGCGCCCGGTGCGCCGGACGCAGAAGTCCGATCGGGGCACAGTCGAGGCTGGGTCAGACCGCGGCGAGCGCGCCCTGCACGATGCGCTCCTCACCGGCGTAGATCACCATCGAGTCGCCGCGGACGAAGCCGACCAGTGTCAGGCCCACCTCGTGCGCGAACTCGGCGGAGAGCGACGACGGCGCTGACACCGCGGCGAGCACCGGGATGCCGGCCATCAGTGCCTTCTGGGCGAGTTCGAAGCTGGCCCGGCTGGAGACCATCAGCACGGTCCCGCGCAAAGGAAGCAGGTTTTCTTTGACCGCCCAGCCGATCACCTTGTCGACGGCATTGTGCCGGCCCACGTCTTCCCGCATCACCAGCATCTCGCCCGTGGCCCCGACGAACAGGGCGGCCGCGTGCAGGCCCCCGGTCTTCTCGAACACCGCCTGCGCCTGGCGCAGCGTGTCGGGGAACGTCGTGAGCAGTTCGGCGTCGACGCGGACGGCATCCGCGCGCACGTCCCAGGTGGACTTGGTGCGCACGGCATCGATGCTTTCCTTGCCGCACAGCCCGCAGGAGCTGGTGGTGAGGAAGTTCCGCTCCATGCCGGGGGTGGGCCCGGCGACGCCGGGCGCCAGGCGCAGGTCGAGCACGTTGTACGTGTTCACGCCCTCGGCGGTGGCACCGGCGCAGTACCGGGCGGTGGCGAGGTGCTCCGCCTGGGTGAGGATGCCCTCGGAGACCAGGAAACCGGCGGCCAGATCGACGTCGTGGCCGGGGGTGCGCATGGTCACGGCCAGGGAACGGCCGTTGACCCGCATCTCGAGCGGCTCCTCCACCGCGAGCACGTCCTCCCGGCGGATCGGCGGCTGGCCCACCGTAAGCCGGGTGATCTTGCGCCGTGCCGTGACTCTACTCATGGGTGCCCTCCTCGGGAGTGCGTCGGGTGTGCCCGTGCGGGATCACCGGAACCTCCTTCGAGCCTAATCCTCGGATTCGAATGGTGGGAGGGACCGGGCCGTTCGCGAAAGCGGGCCTATGGCTGCTTCGAGCGCCGCGAAGTAGCCATCCGGCCGCTCTCGCGGAAGGGACAACACGCTAGAGCGGGACTGTGGCTGCTGGATGGTCGGGGCGGCGTGGGCATCCGGGGACGATTGCCGCGTACCGTGGTGTCATGGCACTTCCCCCTCTCGTCGAGCCCACCGGCCCGCTCAGCCCCACCGAAACCGCGCGTCTGCAGCAGGTGCGCAACCTGCCCCAGCTGCGACTGCCGCCGATCGATGACCTCGGGCACCGCCGCCTCGCGGCCGCCCGCGTGCTGGTGCTGGGCACCACGGGACTCAGCGCGCCCGCCGTGCGTTCCCTCGCCGCGGCCGGGGTGGGCACCATCGGGCTGGCCGACGTGGGCCCGCTCGACGTCGACGCCCTGGTGCTCGCCACCACCACCATCCTGACCCTCTCCCCCGACACCGCCGTGACGGCGCACGACGAGGACCTCACGGCCGAGTCGGCTACCCGCATCCTCGGCGGCTACGACCTGGTGATCGACGGCAGCGACCTCACCCCGCAGCCGTTCCTCGTTGGCGACACCTGCGCCAGCCTCGGCCTGCCGCTGGTGTGGGGCTCCGTGGCCCGCGGTAACGCCGAGGTGTCGGTGTTCTGGTCGAGCCCACCACGACGCAGCGGCCAGCGCTCGACCCGGTTGCGCGACTTCTTCGGCACGGATGCGGCCGGCGCGGCCGCTGCCCCCGCCGACCCCGGCGTGCTCGGTGCGCTGCGCGGCCAGGCCGGCGCGATCCTGGCGGCGGAGGCCGTCCGCCTGATCACCGGCACCGGCGAGCCGCTGATCGGCCGGGTGCTCACCATCGATGCCGAGTCCGGCCGGTTCGACGCCGCTCAGCTGCCGGTGGCTCAGCCTGCCGCCTCCGGTGCCGTGATCGAGACCGACGGCGCGGAATCCGCGCCCGGTGCCTCACCCGGTGCCACCATTATTGCCACCGCCACCGCCACCGCCACCGAGGAGTGACACCATGAGCACGAACATCCCGCTCCCTCCCGAAGCCCTCGACGAGTGGCTGGCCGCCCTCGCGACCCGGCTCGGCCTCGACGCCGACGTTGTCCCCACCGGACTGCTACTGGACGTGGCCCGGGACGTGGCGCACAATGTGGCCCGGCCGGCGGCGCCGCTGAGCCTGTTCCTGGTGGGGCTGGCTGCCGCGCAGAACGGCGGCAGCGCCGAGGACATCACCGCGGCGAGCGCCGCTGCGACCGAGCTCGCTCTGGGCTGGCCCGCCCCTTCCGAGTAACGGCTCTCCCACCGAGTAGCCCCGCTCAAACGAGTTGCCCAGGCACACCGGGGCATCTCGTCCGGAACAGGGCATTTCGGCGTTCCCTAGGGCCGCTTCGCGACGGTCAGCAGGATCGCCGCATCCTCTTCGGCCTCGAGGCTGTGCCTGGCGTCGGGCACGATGAGCAGGTCGCCGGTGCGCGCCTGCCAGGAGTCCTCCCCCACGATCAGGCGCACCCGCCCGCTCACCACGAAGACGGTGGCGTCGCCCGGGTTCTCGTGCTCGGCCAGGACGGTGCCCTTGACCATGCCGATGACGGTCTGGCGCAGCACCTTCTCGTGGCCGCCGTATACGGTGTCGGCCGCCCGGCCGCTGCTGGCGGTGGTGGCCGCGGCGAGTTGCTGGCGGGCGAGGGCGTCGATCGAGATCTTCTGCATGTCGCCAGCGTACGACTCCGCCGCCGGTCCGGGTTACCGGGTCGCGCTGGTGGCGCGAATGACCTCGTTGAGGGTGTCCCGCAGGGCGATCAGGGCCTCGGGCGACATCTCCAGGGTGCCGGCCACCCGTTCCGGGATGGTTTCGGCGATGTGGCGCAGCTCGCGGCCGTGCTCGGTCAACGTCACCTGCAGCGCACGCTCATCGGTCGCCGACCGCTCGCGGCGGATGTGGCCGGTCGCCTCCAGCCGCTTGAGCAACGGTGACAGGGTGGCCGGCTCCAACCGCAGCACCTCGGCCAGGCTGCGAAGGGTGCGCGGATGCTGCTCCCACAGCGCCAGCATCACCAGGTACTGCGGATGGGTGAGGCCCAGCGGCTCCAGGATCGGCTTGTACAGGGCCACAGTCGTGCGTGCCGCGACGGTGAGGGCGAAGCAGACCTGGTTCTCCAGGGCGAGCACGTTCGGTTCGGTCATCGCGTCTCCTGAGCGGGCATCCGGGGCCGGGCATCCGTCGTCTGGCACCCGTGGCCACGCCGCCATTTAGTTAGTACACTAACTATTATGACCTCTGCCAAGAAACGCAAACCGACCATCAAGGAGGCCGGCGGCTTCACGGCGTGGTTGAACGGTCGATTGTTGCCCTTCATCGGCCCGCCGCCGCTGGGCCCGTACGACGACGAGGTGCCTGCGCAGGAGCGCCCGGTGGCCCGGTGCCCGCTCTGCGGGGAGCCGATGACCGCGCACGACATCGACCGCAGCGGCGAGCGCACCCAGCTGCGCTGCCCGCAGCCCACGGTGGCCGAGTAGGACCCTGCGCGCCATCCCGTCGCCGGAGCGCACGCGGTCAGGTGTGCGGGCGCCGCGCCGTTATGCGGGTGGCGTGCCACCCGCATACCGGCGCCTGACCCGCCGACCGGCACCCGGTACCGTCATCCACCTAGAACTGGGCGTCGATCTCCACCACGAGGTCCCAGGCGCCCTCTTCGGCGTTGCTGAGCACCACCACGTCGAGACCGCTCTTGGGGTAGTGCCGCAGGATGCCGCTGGCGCCGGCGTTGACGCCGTCCTTGTAGTACGAGCGCACCTTGCCGTTGTCGTCGAGGTCGAACTCGAGGCCGAAGCCGTACTTCACGTCGTCGTCGTAATCCACCTGCGGGGTGAAGAACTCGTCGGTGTACTCCTTGGAGAGCAGCTGGCCGCCGCGGACGGCGTTGAGGAAGTTCATCAGGTCACCGGCGGTGGTGTGGGCGCCGCTATCGGGCGAGCCGATCGCCGGGGAGCTGTAGATGTTCGAGACCCAGCTGCCGTCCTCGCGGCGGTCCCAGCCCTCGGCGACCCGCTCCACAGCGTCGCGGCGGTCGAAGAAACCGGAGTCGGCCATGCCCGAGCGGGCAAAGACCTCTTCGCGCACATAGTCGCGGTAGGACAGGCCGGAGGCCCTCTCCACGGCCAGCCCGGCGAGGATATAGCCGACGTTGCAGTCCTCGACCTGCACCCCAGGCGGGGCCAGGCGCGGCTTGTCGGCGAACAACGGCAGGAAGTCGATCGTTTCGATCAGCGAGTAGTTGGGGGTCACAGCCCAGTACTCGTCGTAGTCCTCGCCGGCCTCCTCGTCGACGTCATCGGCGATGCCGCTGGTGTGGGTGAGCAGGTGCAGCAGGGTGACGTCGGTGCCGATCGAGCTGCCCCCCAGGTCCACGTACTCGTGGATCGACGCCTCGAGGTCGAGCCGGCCGGCTTCCACCTGCTGCAGCACGGCCACACTGGTGAAGAGCTTGGTGATCGACGCCGTGTCGAAGCGGGTGTCCAGAGTATTGGGCACCTGCCAACGCGGGGTGGCGAACCCGCGGGCCGCCTCAAAAATGGTGCGGTCGCCGTCACGCACCAACACCACGCCGGAGAAATCGCTGTCATCGAGAAAAGTCTGTATTGCCTGGGTATCCACCCTTCGAGCGTAGCGAACGGCGACGGCTTTCGTGCCGACGGCTGGGCCGGTGCCGGCCGCCCCGCACGCCCCGGCGCTCAGCGATCAGCCGCGGTGCCGGGACTTCTTGGCCAGGGCGGCGAGGTCGATCTTGCCGACGGCCCGCATACTGGCGGCGCGGGCGGCCTCGTAGCCGGGCTGGTTCGGGTCGACGCGCTGGGCCAGGAGACGGGCCGCGAGCGCGTCGTTGATCTCCTGGAGCGCATCCGCTCGGGCCTTCTGTACGAGAGCGGCGACCTGTTCGTCGTCGTCGGCTATCTCCCGCAACCGTTCGGCGACGTGGTCGTGCAGGGTGCGTCGCCGACCCAGCCGCACGACGTCCCTGCGCTTGTTCTCCAGCTCCCGGCTCTTGCCCGCACCGGTGGTGCGCGAGAGGTGGGCGCCGAGGCGTTCGACGCGGGTGGAGTCCTCGTCGTTCTGCCGGGCCACCTCGAGCAGTGCCTGCCTGGCGAACGCGGCATACTGTGCCGGGTCATAGTCGCTGTGGTCGCGGAGGGCGCCGACGATGATGCGGTTCTTCAGGGCCATCCGCACGGCGGCGAGGGCGATGAGCATGCCCTCGTCGACGATCCTGCCGGTGGAGGGCGTGGCCGGGCCCGGGGTGGCGCTGCCCTGGGTGTTGTGCGAACCGTTCTCCACCGTTTCAGTATGGCTCACCGCGGTGGGCGCCGTCAGAGTGTCCGGGCATCCGCATCGGCCGGATCCGCCAGGTGCCGGGCGGTCACAGGCCGAACACGAGCACCGCCCCCTGGGCGAGCGAGAAGATCAGCAGGCCGGCCAGCGCACCGACGACGGTTCCGTTGATTCGGATGAACTGCAGGTCCTTGCCCACCTGCAACTCGATCTTCTCGGTGGTCTCGGCCGGGTCCCACCGCTCCACGGTTTCGGTGATCACGCCGGCGATCTCGTGCCGGTATTTCTGCAGCAGGTAGCCGGCCGCATCCGCCAGCCAGCGGTCGATGCGGGCGCCCAGCGATGCGTCGCGCACCAGCCGGCCGCCCACATCCAGCACCGTCGAGGTGATGCCGGTGCGCACGGCGCTGGCCGGATCGGCCAGGGCGCTCAGCAGCGACTGCTTGACGGACTCCCACGCGTCGCCGGCGAACTCGCGCAGCTTGGCGTTGTCGACCAACTCGAGCTTGAGCACCTCGACCCTCTCGATCATGGTGTCATCGTGCTGCAAGTCGTCCATCAGCTCGGCCAGGTAGCGGTCGATGGCTGCGCGCAGCGGATGCTCGGGGTCGGCCTGCACCGTCGCCACAAAACCGAGCACCTCGCGATAGGCCTTGTCGTCGACCATTTCGCCGACGAAGCCGGGCACCCAGCGGGGCAGCCGGGTCGACACCGAGGTGCCGAAGGCCTCGGGGTGGGTCTGCAGCCAGCTCTGGGCCTTGTCCACCAGCAGGTCCACCGCGGCGTGGTGCCGACCGGAGACCACCAGGTTCTCGCCCAACCGGCCCAGGCTCGGCGCCCACGAAGGTTCGAGCAGGTGCTCACGGGCGACGCCCTCGAGCAGGTCCTTGATGTCGTCGTCGCTGAGCAGGTCGAGCAGCCCGGTGCCGGCGTGCGCGAGTTCGTCGGTGAGCCGTTCGGCGTTGGCGGGCTGCACCAGCCAGGCGCCGAGGCGGCGGGAGATGCCGATGGACTCGAGCTTGCCGCGCACCACGGCATCGGAGAGGAAGTTCGACTCCACGAATTCGCCGAGGCTCTCGCCGATCTCGTCCTTGCGGTTGGCGATGATGTTGGTGTGCGGGATGCGCAGCCCCAGCGGGTAGCGGAACAGCGCGGTGACGGCGAACCAGTCGGCGATCGCGCCCACCATGCCGCCCTCGGCGGCGGCACGCACGTACTCGAGCCACGGGTAGCGCTCCTGCAGCGCGAACGACACCGCGAAGACCACGGCCATGGCCACGAGCAGACCCAGGGCCAATCGCTTCATGCCCACGAGTGCGACCCGGCGGGCCTCGTCGGAGGCGCTGAGTGGGGCTCGGCCGCCGGGAGCGGTGGGGGCGGATGTACTCAGGGAGGGTGTTGCCATGGGTCTGGTCGTTCCTCGTCGGTCCGGGAGCGCGGTGTGCGCAGCGCTCCCGCCACCCTAGGCCGGGTTGCTCAGGCTGCGAAACCCGTCGGGGTGATTCCCCAGCGAACGACCCAGTCCTCGCCGGGAGCCAGCCAGCGGAGGCCGTGGCCGGAGTTGAAGGCATCCGCCGGAGCGGTCATCGGCTCGATCGCCACGGCCTGGCCGAGTTCGGTGGTCTCGCCGCCGTCCGCGGTGCCGGTGCGCACCGGGAAGTTGCGCGGCGTGAACGCCTGCACGTAGGCCATGTTCTCGTCGCCCCAGAGTGTGACCCGGCGGCCGTCCGGAGCGGTGAGGGAGTGCTCCCCGCGGCCGTCCCGAACGATCACACCGCCGAACCCGTCGTCAAGGTCGAGGTCGTCCACCCGGGCGCCGGCGCGCAGGTCGAACGCGGTGCCGTCGACGGGGCTGACGCCGATGGGGTTGAGCCGGTGGTCAACGTCGATGTGGCTGGTCGCGTTCAGGCGCAACACGAGGTCGCCGGTGGGCACGTCACCGATCTTGAGGTAGGGGTGGGTGCCCAGGGCGACCGGGGCACTCTCGCTGCCGACGTTGCGGATGGTGTGGGTGACGGCCAGGCCGTCGGCCGTGAGCGCATAGCTGACGGTGGTGTCCAGCTGGTACGGGTAGCCGGCCTGCGGGTAGACCGTGGCGGCCAGGGTCACCTCGGCGTCGCTCTGGGCGACCAGCCGATAAGCCGTGACGGCGAGCAGCCCGTGGATGGCGTTCAGCCGCGCCGGCTCGGTGATGGCCAGCAGGTGCCGCACTCCGTGCTGGGTCCAGATCGCGTCGCGGATGCGGTTGGGCCAGGGCACCAGCACGGTCCCGGCGCCGAGCGGCGGTACGGACGTCGCCGCGAAGCCCTCCACCAGGTCTGTGCCGTTGAGTGCATATTCACGGATGCCGGCGGCGACCTCGGTGATGGTCGCCGTGGCCGGGCCCTGCGGGGTCTGCAGGGTGAGGCTGTATTGGGTTCCGGTGGCGGCAGCAAACGACATGGTGGACTTTCGGATCAGCTCGGTTGGAGCACGGCGAGGCCGGCCTCGCGGAGCGGGGCCAGGGTGAGCGGGTCGGCGGCCGCATCCGTCACCAGGGTGTCGAAGGCGGCAAGCGGGCCGATCCGGCCCAGGTGCACCTGCCCTAGTTTGGCACCGTCGGCGACGATGATCGCGCGCGCCGCAGCGGCGAGCATCAGGGTCTTCACGCCGGCCTCCGGCAGGTTGATATTGGTGACGCCGCCGTCGGCGTCGACGCCGTTGCAGCCGATGAAGGCGAGGTCGGCGTGCACCTGGCTGAGCACGGTCGCGGCGAGCGGGTCGACCAGCGAGTGCTGCAGCGGGCGCAGCGACCCGCCGGTGACGATCACGGTGAACCGTGGGATAGCGCTTTCCAGGGCCAGGGCGATGCTCAGCCCGTTGGTGATCACGACGATGTCGGTGAGGTCGGTGCGGGCCACCAGGGCCCGGGCGATCGCGAGAGTCGTGGTGCCCACGTCGAGGATCACGCTCTGGCCGCTGGCCACCAGCGATGCGGCGAGCTCGCCGATCTGCTGCTTGGGGATCACCGAGGAGACGAGCGCTTCCTCGAAGGAGAACTCCCGGTCGGGACGGCTCGTGGTGGCGATCCCTGCGGGCACCGCACCGCCGTGGATGCGGGTGAGCGTGCCGGCGCTCTCCAACTGGTCGAGATCGGCGCGGGCGGTGACGCCGGAGACGCCGAAGGTGTCGCTGAGCTCACTGACGCGCACGAAGCCGCGTTCGTCGACGAGCCGCTGGATCTGTTCCCGGCGCTGGTGGGCGGGCAACAAATCCCGGTCGGTCGGATGTTCCGCTGAGGCCATACCGCAATCTTCACTTATTTTGTGTCGCTTTTCAATACGCAAGTAGTGGTTTCGGTTGCGCAAATCGGCTAGCGTTGATGCCATCATGACTCCCACCCCAGAATTCGTCGCAGACACCGCCATCGCACGCCAGGCGCACACCCTGGCCGACGGCCGCGAGCTCATCTATTTCGATGACCCCGACACCACCCTGTCGCCCGACCGGGCTCCCGACCTGCGCGACCTCGGTCCGCGTCCGGCGAACGCGCGCATGCGCCAGGACCCACTCAGCGGCGAATGGGTGTCCATCGCCGCGGCCCGGCAGAACCGGGTGTTCCTGCCGCCGGCGCACCTGGACCCGCTCGCGCCGTCCACCCCGGAGAACCCCTCAGAGGTGCCCAGCAACTACGACGTGGCCGTGTTCGAGAACAAGTCGCCCTCGTTCGGCCCGCTGCTCACCGACGACGACGCGCCCACCGGCCTGGACGATCTGCGCACGATCGGGCTGGGGCGCATCCGCACCTCGGTCGGCCGCTGCGAGGTCGTCTGCTTCAGCCCCGCCACCGAGGGCTCGTTCGGCAGCCTCTCGGTCACCCGCGCCCGCACCGTGATCGAAGCCTGGGCCGAGCGCACCCACGCGCTCTCCCAGATGCCCGGCATCGAGCAGGTGTTCCCGTTCGAGAACCGTGGCGAGGCCATCGGTGTCACGCTGCACCACCCGCACGGCCAGATCTACTCCTACCCGTACGTAACCCCGCGCACCCAGCGGCTGATCGACTCGATCGAGAGCTACGGCCCCACCCTGTTCGCCGACATCCTGGAAAGCGAACAGGCCGGCGAGCGAGTCATCCTGCGGGGCGAGCACTGGACGGCCTTCGTGCCGTTCGCCGCCCGCTGGCCCGTCGAGGTGCACATGCTGCCGCACCGGCAGGTGGCCGACTTCGCCGGCACCACTCTGGCCGAGCGCGACGAGCTCGCGGTGCTGTACCGCCGGCTGCTGCGCGGCATCGACCAGCTCTACTCCACGCCCACCCCGTACATCGGTGCCTGGCACCAGGCGCCGGTGAACGTGCACCGGGACGACATCCGGCTGATGCTGCAGCTCACCAGCCCGCGCCGCGCCGAGGACAAACTGAAGTTCCTGGCCGGCTCCGAGGCCGCCATGGGCGCCTGGATCGGCGACGTGACGCCCGAGCAGGCGGCCGACAACATCCGTGCAGCGATCGCGCGGTCGGACGCCGCCGATGCCGCAGCCACCGACAGCACCACCGGAAAGGCCCACTCGTGAGCGACCACCAGAGCATTCTCAGCGGCTTCCAGGGCCGGTTCGGCCGCGACGCCGACGGCCTGTGGTTCGGCCCCGGCCGGGTCAACCTGATCGGCGAGCACACCGACTACAACGACGGCTTCGTCTTTCCGTTCGCGATCAACCGCCGTGCCGTCGTGGCCCTCGCGGTGCGAGACGACCGGATGCTACGGGTCGCCAGCTCCTTCACCGACGAGGTCGTCGAGATCTCGCTCGACGACCTCTCCCCCGAGACAGTGTCGGGCTGGTCGGCGTATCCGCTCGGCGTGGCCTGGGCCCTCGGCGAACACGGCGCGGACCTCGAAGCGGTGACCGGCTTTGACGCCTACATCGACTCCGACGTGCCAATCGGCGCCGGGCTGTCGTCTTCCGCGGCAATCGAGTGCGCCACCGCCGTGGCCCTCGACGAGGTCTGGAACCTCGGCTTCGACAAGCGGGTGCTCGTGCGGGTGGGGCAGCTGGCCGAGAACCGGGTCGTTGGCGCGCCCACCGGCATCCTGGATCAGTCGGCGTCGCTACTGGGCCAGACGGATGCCGCCGTGTTCCTGGACTGCCGCAGCTTCGAGTCCGAGGTCATCCCGCTCGGCTTCGACGCCGCGGGCCTCGAGCTGCTGGTGATCGACACCAAGGTCAGCCACGCGCACGCCACCGGCGGCTACGCCGACCGACGTGCCTCCTGCGAAAAGGGCGCGGCACTGATGGGCGTCGGGTCGCTGCGCGACCTCACCGTGGACGACCTGCCGCGGGCCGCGTCGGTTCTCGACGAGGAGACATACCGCCGGGTGCGGCACATCCTCACCGAGAACCAGCGGGTGCTCGACACCGTGCAGGTGCTGCGCGAAGAGGGTCCCAGCGCCATCGGTGCATTGCTGGATGCGTCGCACGCCTCCATGCGCGACGACTTCGAGATCTCGGTCGCCGAGCTCGACCTCGCCGTGGAGACCGCCCGCACCGCCGGCGCCCTCGGGGCCCGCATGACCGGCGGCGGTTTCGGCGGCTCTGCCATCGCGCTCACCCCGCACGCACTGATCCCCGCGGTGCAGCAGGCCGTGTCTTCTGCGTTCGCCGCCGCGGGCTTCACCGCGCCCGACATGTTCGTGGTGCGCGCCGCGGCCGGGGCCGCCCGCCTCGTCTAACGAGACACCGTCCGCGATCGAATTGCGGACTTCCCGCCTTCGTTTCACCAGCTAAGGCGGGAAGTCCGCAATTGAGTCTCAGGGCGCCCCGAGTGTCGGTGGCTCGGCTCACGCTGTCCACATGAACGAGCCGACCCCCACCATCCACGACGTCATCCACACCGTCTTTGGCGGCGCCTTCGACGAGAGCACGGGCATCAGGCGCCGCCGCGTGCAGCAGGACGAACAGGACCTGCGCGCCGCGCGCAGGCGGCCGAGAGTCTTGGCCAAGATGTCCGTGCAGGACCGCGAGCACCTGGAGCGCGTGATCGGCCGCGTCACGGATCACCCATCGTCGACCGGCCCGAGATCGAGGGCAGGCAGTCGACGATCCACCCCAGCTTCGAGTGGGTGAGGCTCCGGAGATCCGCCTTGACGACCTGCCCGAGCGGCCGCGGACGGTTCCAGTGTGCCGAAGGCTGGTGGCGGACGCCTATTTCGCCGGAACGACGGGGGTCGCCTCGCCGCCGGTGAGGCGGAGCAGCTCGGCGAACGTGGTGGGGAAGACCGTGTGCGCGTGCCCCGCCGCGGCCCAGACCACGGGGTAATCGGCCAGGTCCTCGTCAACCAGGGTGCGAATCGGCGACGGATGCCCGACGGGCGCGACCCCTCCGATGACCTGCCCGGTGGCCTCTTTCACCAGGTCTTTCGACGCCCGGCCGATGGTGCCGTCAAGCCGCTCCCCCAGCCAGGCCGTGTCCACGCGGTGCGCGCCGGAGGTGAGCACCAGCAGCGGCGCGCCGTCGAGGGTGAAGACCAGTGAGTTCGCGATGGCGCCCACTTCGATGCCCAACGCGGCGGCTGCCGCGACAGCGGTTGTGGCGGCGTCGTCGAACCAGCGGATCTCGGGGTCGAGACCCTGGGCGTTCAGCGCCAGGCGCACTCTGTCGACGGCCGGATGCGCGGTGTTCACCATTCCTGCATCCTAGATGCCCCCCACCTTCCGCCCACCTGGTCGAACGGTCGAAAGGACATGGGCCGATAAATAGGACGCTTTGGGCCTTGGGCTCAAGGGGTCAGCGCAACACGGCGTCGGATTACTAGGGTGGACCCATGACCGCCGACAGTGCCGCCCGCCTCATCACCCTGCCCGACCGTCCGGGGCCCCGGGTGGCCGAGAGCGCATTCGTCGCCGCCGGCGCCGTGCTGGTGGGAACCGTGAGCCTGGCGGAGCACGCGAGCGTCTGGTACAACGCGGTCCTGCGCGCCGAGGCAGAGCCCATCCGCATCGGCGCGCGCTCTAACCTGCAGGACAACGTCTCCTGCCACGTCGACGGCGGGTTCCCGCTGACCGTGGGCCGCGACGTCTCGGTGGGCCACGGTGCCGTGCTGCACGGCTGCACTGTGGAGGACGGCGCCCTGATCGGCATGGCCGCCACGGTGCTCAACGGTGCCGTGATCGGCGCCGGCTCGCTCGTGGCCGCGGGCGCCGTGGTGCTCGAGGGCACCATCGTGCCGCCGGGCTCCCTGGTGGCCGGCGTGCCGGCCAAGGTGCGCCGCGCCCTCACGCCAGAGGAAATCGAGGGCATCCGGCACAACGCCGTGGCCTACCTGGGCCATGCAGCGCTGCATCGCCTCGCGAACTGAGAGCCCCAGAATCGGCGGGATTCTGGGGCCTACCTCACGGTTCGCGGAACGAGACTAGGGCTTGAGCAGGCGCTCGGAGGCCTTGACCACGTTGGCCAGCAGCATCGCGCGGGTCATCGGACCCACGCCACGGGGGTTCGGCGAGAGGTAACCGGCGACTGACGCGACGTCGGGGTGCACGTCTCCGGTGAGGATGCCCTTGCCGGTCTCCGGGTTCTCCACCCTCGTGATGCCCACGTCGAGCACCGCCGCGCCGGGCTTGATCCAGTCGGCCTGCACCAGGTGCGGCACTCCCACGGCGGCCACGACGATGTCGGCGCGGCGCACCTCGGCGGCCAGATCGACGGTGCGGGAGTGGGTGAGGGTGACGGTGGCGTCCAGGCCCTTGCGGGTGAACAGCAGGCCCAGCGGGCGACCCACGGTGAGGCCGCGGCCGATGACGACCACGTTCTTGCCCGCAATCGGCACGTCGTAGCGGCGCAGCAGCTCCACGATGCCGGCCGGGGTGCAGGGCAGCGGCGAGCTGAGCTCCCCCTCGATGCCGAGTACCAGGCGTCCGAGGTTGGTGGGGTGCAGGCCGTCGGCGTCCTTGGCCGGGTCCATCAGCTCGAGCATGGCGTTCTCGTTGTGGCCCACCGGAAGCGGCAGCTGGATGATGTAGCCGGTGACCTCACGGGCGGCATTGAGGTCGGCAATCGCGGCGCGCACATCCGCCGACGTGGCGGAGCCGGGCAGGTCGACGCGGATCGACTCGATGCCCACCTCGGCGCAGTCCCGGTGCTTGCCGGCCACGTAGGAGCGCGAGCCCGGGTCGTCGCCGACGAGCAGGGTGCCGAGGCCGGGCACAGAGCCCAGCGCGGCCAACGCGCGTACGCGCTCGGTGAGTTCAAGCTTGACCTGGGTCGCGGTGGCGACGCCGTCGAGGGTGAGTGCGGTCATGCGACATCCGATCTGTTGGTAGTACTGCGCGCCGGCCCCAGCCTGGGGCCACGCGCCAATCGGGCAGCGGCCCTGCCGGCCCCCGACGCGGGGGCGGCGAAGTGCTGCCGGGTGCGGGCGGTGACGGATGCGCTGACGCTAGTGGCCGCATCCGTCACGACCCGACGGACCTACTGGGACAGGCCGGGGTAGAGCGGGAACGCGTCGGTGAGGCCCTTCACCCGAGCGCGGAGCGCGGGGATGTCGGCGCCGGGCTTGAGCGCTTCGGCGATGACGTCGGACACGACGGTGAACTCGGCGTCGCCGAAACCACGGGTGGCCAGGGCCGGCGTGCCGATGCGGAGGCCGGAGGTGACCATCGGCGGGCGCGGGTCGAACGGCACCGAGTTGCGGTTGACAGTGATGCCCACCTCGTGCAGCGCGTCTTCGGCCTGCTGGCCGTTGATCTCCGAGTTGCGGAGGTCGGCGAGCACCAGGTGCACGTCGGTGCCGCCGGTGAGCACGTCGATGCCCGCCGCGCGGGAGTCGTCGGCGGTGAGCCGGTCGGCCAGGATGCGGGCGCCGCGGAGGGTGCGCTCCTGGCGTTCCTTGAACTCGGGCAGCGCGGCGAGCTTGAACGCGGTGGCCTTGGCGGCGATCACGTGCATGAGCGGGCCGCCCTGCTGGCCGGGGAACACGTTGGAATTGAGCTTCTTCGCCAGCGCGGTGTCGCGGGAGAGGATGAAGCCCGAGCGCGGACCGGCGAGGGTCTTGTGCACGGTGCTGGAGACGACGTCGGCGTACGGCACCGGCGACGGGTGCAGTCCGGCGGCGACGAGTCCGGCGAAGTGGGCCATGTCGACCCAGAGCTTGGCGCCCACCTCGTCGGCGATGGCGCGGAACGCGGCGAAGTCGAGCTGGCGGGGGTAGGCCGACCAGCCGGCGATGATGACCTGCGGCTTGTGCTCGAGCGCCTTGTCGCGCACGACGTCCATGTCCACTCGGAAGGTCTCCGGGTCGACGCCGTAGGCGACCGGGTTGTAGAGCTTGCCGGAGAAGTTGAGCTTCATGCCGTGGGTGAGGTGGCCGCCGTGCGCCAGCTCCAGACCCAGGATGGTGTCGCCGGGGGTGGCGATCGCGGAGAGCACCGCGGCGTTGGCGGTGGCACCGGAGTGCGGCTGCACGTTCGCGTATTCGGCGCCGAACAGGCTCTTGGCCCGGTCGATGGCGAGCTGCTCGGCCACGTCGACGTACTCGCAGCCGCCGTAGTAGCGACGGCCGGGGTAGCCCTCGGCGTACTTGTTGGTGAGCACCGAACCCTGCGACTGCAGGATGGCGCGGGGCACGAAGTTCTCGCTGGCGATCATCTCGAGGTAGTCGCGTTGGCGACCGAGCTCCTGCTCGAGGATCGCGGCGATCTCGGGGTCGACGACCTCGAGGGGCTCGTTGAAGGTGGAGGGTACGGAACTGGTAAGCACACTGTCGGACACGGGAAAACTCCTTGAGACTATCGATGGATGTGTCGTGGCCCAGGCGTGCGGTCACTAACCGTGTCAGTCGCTCCCCGATGGTGACCCATCTTTCGTGCTACGCCAGTCGCGACCCGGCAATACTATCAGCCGCGTGCGTTCCGAAGCTCGTCGATCACGAGCAGATCGGGCCGCAGGTGGTCGGTCTGGTAGGAGGCGCGGGCCACGAGGTGCGCGGCCATCGGAGCGGTGAGCGCCTGGAAGAGCACGATCGCGACCACCAGGGTCACGGTGCCGACACTGAAATTGGTCACCGCGATGTCCAGGGTGACCGCCATGAGGCCGAGGATCTGCGGCTTGGTGGCGGAGTGCAGCCGGGTGAGCACATCGGGGAAGCGCAGCAGGCCGACGCCGGCCGCGAGGCACATCAGGGCGGCGAGAAGCACAAGGACCGCGGTGACCACGTCGCTCCAGAGGGCGTTCATGCGCGGTTCCGGCCGGGCAGGAATCGGGCGACGCTGAGCGAACCGAGCACGGCGAACAGGGCCAGCACCAGTAGCACCGGCAGGTTGTCGGTGTGCCGGTTGAACGCCATCTCGGCGCCCAGCGCGCAGATGATGGTGGCGACGAGCACGTCGGAGGCGATCACCCTGTCCAGCACCGATGGTCCGCGGATGATGCGGTAGACGGCGGCGAGGGCGCCGGCGCCGAACATGAGGCCGGCGACGATCGCGACGATATCCATGGGGGTCATGCCGGGGCTCCGTTCTGGGGGTCTGTGGGGGTGTGCGGCCCGGCCGACCGGTCGAGGCCGTGGCGCAGGTCTTCTTCGGCGCGCACCCTGGAGACCCGCTCGACGTCTTCGGCGGAGCCGAACGCCAGCACGATGCGTCGCTCGGTGGCCAGCACCCGGGCCCGGAACTTCTGGGTCGCCGCCACGTCGTGCATGTTGATCACGTGCAGGTACAGGGTGGAGTCGAGCCGTTCGATGTCGACCACGATGGAGCCGGGCACGATGGAGGTGGCCACGGCGGTCCAGGTGAGGATGAGGTCGCTGCGGGTGCGCAGGTGCACCGCGACGATGGCGTTGCTCGGGGTGTAGGTGGGGCCCAGGGCGAGCCAGGACACGTCGACGGAGGCGCGCACGATGTCGAAGAGCAGCTTGCCGAACAGCCAGGCGCTGCGCCAGAGGTTGATTCGGCCGCTCAGTTGCACGGCCGGCAGGTAGAAGACGATGGAGACGACAGCGGCGAAGATCACCCCGGTGAGCAGGTTCAGCCAGGAGAATTTGCCCCATAGCAGCGCCCAGAGCAGCACCAGGCCGAGGAACAGCGGCAATTGGTTCAGGGCGGCGGCGAGGCGCTCCCGGCGCGCGCTCACGGGGCACCGCCGGGGAAGACGGCGTCGATGTAGGTCGACGGCTCTTCGATGTTCGCGGCGGCGCGGGCGGCGAGGTCGAAGGCGGGGCCGGCGAAGACGGTGAGGCACACCGTGAGCGCCAGCATGGTCGCGGTGGCCGCGGTCATCAGCGGTGATGTGGTCTTGGTCAGCACGGTGCCCTCGTCGTGCGGGTCGTCCTGCAGGGCGCTGAGCATGGCGGAGTCGTAGTTTTCCACGTCGCGACGCGGCCGCCAGAACGCCATGTTCCAAGCCCGGGCCAGCGCGTACAGGGTCAGCAGCGACGTCGCGGCACCGCCGGCGAGCAGCAGGTAGTTCAGGCCCCCGCCGACCTGCACGCCCGCGTCGAACAGGGCTACCTTGCCGAGGAAGCCGGAGAACGGCGGGATGCCGCCGAGGTTCATCGCCCCGATGAAGAACAGGATGGCGACGAACGGGGCGGCCTTGAGCATCCCGCCGAGCCTGGCCAGCGAGGTGGTTCCGCCAATGCGCTCGATAAGCCCGGCGCACAGGAACAGTGTCGTCTGGATCATGATGTGGTGCACGACGTAGTAGATGGTGGCCCCGATCGCCGCCTCGGTGCCGATGGCGATGCCGAAGATCATGTAGCCGATGTGGCTGACCAGGGTGAACGAGAGCAGTCGTTTGATATCGGCCTGGGCCAGCGCGCCGAGTATGCCGATGACCATGGTGAGCAGGGCCACGATCATCAGCGGCACCTGCAGTCGGTTATCGGGGAAGAGCAGCGTCTGGGTGCGCAGGATCGCGTAGACGCCCACCTTGGTGAGCAGTCCGGCGAACACCGCCGTGACCGGGGCCGGCGCCGTCGGGTAGGAGTCCGGCAACCAGAACGAGAGCGGGAACACCGCCGCCTTGACGCTGAAGGCGATGAGCAGCATCAGCCCGAGGATCAGCTGCACGTCGCCGGGCAGCTCCGGGATGCGTTCGGCCAGCAGCGCCAGCGTGACGGTGCCGGTGGCGCCGTAGATCAGGGCGATGGCGGAGAGGAACAGGATCGAGGAGACCAGGCTCACGACGATGTAGGTCACGCCGGCGCGGATGCGTGCACCGGTGCCGCCGAGGGTGAGCAGCACGTAACTGGCCGAGAGCAGCATCTCGAAGCCCACGTACATGTTGAACAGGTCACCGGCGATGAACGCGTTGAACAGCCCTGCCGCCAGGACCAGGTAGGTGGGGTGGAAGATCGACACCGGGGTCTCTTGGTCGCCCTCCACGATGCCCTGGCCGACGGCGAAGAGCAGCACGCCCAGCAGCATCAGCGCCGAGACTATGAGCATGATCGCCGACAACCTGTCGACGACGAGCACGATGCCCCACGGCGCCTGCCAGTCGCCCACGTGCACCACGGCGGGTCCCTGCTGGTCGACGAGCATGAGCAGGATGGCGCTGATCACCACGACGGCCGCCAGCGAGAACACGCTCACCGCCACCTGGTAGCGCGAGCGGCGGCCGAGGGCGAGGGTGAGCGCGGCGCCGAGCAGCGGGATGGCGACCACGAGGGGCACGAGTATGTTCATCAGGTGCCGGCCTCCCGGTCGCTGTTGCCGGTGTTGTCGGCTCCGCTGCTGTCGTCGTCGCTGCCGTCCTCGCTGGCGTCGAGCGACGCCTGCACGGCGGCCTCGTCGTCGGTGGAGGAGCGGAAGGTGACCTCGGAATCCCCGGAGGTCTCCGCGGCGTGCTCGTCGGTGAGGGTGTCGCCCTCGTCGCCGAGCTGGGCCAGCCACCAGGACCGGTAGATCAGCGCGAGCAGCAGTGCGGTGATGCCGAAGTTGATCACGATCGCGGTGAGCATCAGCACCTGCGGCACCGGGTCTGCCATGGTGTCGTCCAGGGACGTGCCGGTGACGATCGGTGAGCTGCCGGGCCGGCCGCTCATGATGAAGATGAGCAGGTTGGTGGCGTTGCCCACGAGCAGGAATCCGATCAGCACCCGGGTGAGGCTGCGCTCGAGCATGATGTAGATGCCCGCGGCGTACATCACCGCCATCACGATCACCAGGGTCAGGGAGGCGCTCATCGCGGGTCTCCTTCCGGTGCGTTACGGCTCTCGCCGGCCGGCTGAGTGATCGGGGCCGTGTCAGGTCCGGTGCCGGGCGCGGGCGCCTCGGCGGGGGTCCACTCCGACGACGCGTCGAAGCCGAGAGCGTCGCCGGCGTCGCTGGAGGCGTTGCCGATCGGTGGCACGGTGGAGTGGTCTTCTCCGTCGTCGCCGGGTTCGTCGAGTTCGCTCTGCCGGTCGATCTCGCTGCCGAGGCTGCGGAGGATGTCGAGGACCAGGCCGATGACCACGAGGTACACGCCGATGTCGAAGATGCTGGAGGTGCCGAAGGAGAGGTGGCCGAGCACCGGCAGGTCCGCCTCGAAGTACGCCGACTCCAGCGGGATCCCGGTGACGAACAGCGATCCCACGGCCGTGCCGACGGCGAGCACCACGCCGAGTCCCAGGATTTTGCCCGGGTCGATCGGGGCGGCTTCGCCCAATTCGTACCGGCCGCCGGCCAGGTACCTGGCCACCAGGGCCAAGCCCGCCAGCAGGCCGCCGGCGAAGCCGCCGCCGGGCAGGTTGTGGCCGGCGAAGAGCAGGTAGATCGACACGATGATGGCCGGGTGGAACAGCAGCCGCACCAGCACCTCGATGATGATCGACCGGTTCTCGGCCGACTGGGTGCGACCGCCGAGCAGCCAGGACTGGCGGGTCACGGCGTGGCCGGCGGAGCTCGCGTGCGGGTCGGCCACGACGCGGCGGCGGTTCTTCGGCTCGCGGCGTTTGCGGGACTCGCGGAGCCTGGGCATTTCTGTGCTGCGACCGGACACGAACAGCAGGCTCGCGACGCCGGTGGCCACCACGATGAGCACTGAGATCTCGCCCATGGTGTCCCAGGCCCGGATGTCGACGAGCATCACGTTGACGATGTTGTTGCCGTGGCCCTCTTCGACGGCCAGCCTGGGCAGTTCCGCGGCGATGCTCTGCGCCTGGCGGGCGCCGAGGGAGATGACCGCGATGGTGCCCATCACGATGCCAACGAGGGCGCCGATGATCGCCCGCCGGCGACGGTGCATCGGGCGGTTGTGCTCGGCGATGCGGCTGGGCAGCCGGCGGAGCACGAGCACGAAGACCACGAGGGTGATCGATTCGACGAGCGCCTGGGTGAGCGCCAGGTCGGGGGCGCCGTGGAAGGCGAACAGGGCGACCAGGCCGTAGCCGGTGACGCCGGCCAGCAGCACCGCGGTCATCCGCTGCCCGACCCTGGCGGCCATCACGGTGGCGATGATCATGACCAGGCCGATGATCACCTGCCCCGGGTAGTCCCAGAGCACGATGGCGTCGGGCCAGGTGCGGTTGACGAAGGACGCCGCGCCCAGCGCGAGCACGAACACCACGAGGATGGTGGACAGGTACTGCGGCAGACCGCCTCGCTGGGCGAGGTGGGTGGTGCGGGCGGCCACCCTGTCGATGAATCGCACGGTGTGGCCATAGCCGTGGCCGGCGTCCACCCAGGCGGGCACGGCGGCCTGCCAGCGGGCCACCCGCTTGCGCTGGGCAAAAATGACCAGGCCCAGCAGCACCACGATCGTGCTGAGCAACAGGGCCGGTTCGAACCCGTGCCAGAGCGCCAGGTGGTAATCGCCGCCGCCGGGCACGGTGTCGGCGTACGCGGCCAGCATCGGGTCGAGCAGCATAACGAATGGGCCCAGCAGCACGGTGGCGACCGAAAGGATGCCGGGGGCCAGAGCGAAGTCCCACCGACTGGCGTGCAGGGGGGTGTCGCTGATCACCGGGCGGGTGCCGAACGCGCCCCAGAAGAACTTGGCGCTGTAGGCGACGGTGAGCACCGAACCGAGCGCGGTACCGGCCAGGGCGATCCAGCCCCAGCCGTCGCCGGCCAGGCCGGCCTCGAGGAACGCGGTGAACACCGACTCCTTGGCGACGAAACCCAGGAGCGGCGGCAGGCCGGCCATCGACGCGACGGCGATGAGGGCGATGGCGGCGAGCGCCGGTTCGCGGCGGCCGATCCCCGAGAGCTTGCGCCAGTCGCGGGTACCGGCGCGGTGGTCGATGATGCCGACCACGAGGAACAGGGTGGCCTTGTACAGCGCGTGGGCGAGCAGCAGCGCCGCCCCGGCGAGGGCAGCGTCGCGGGTGCCGAAGCCGACGACGACCATGAGGAAGCCGAGCTGGCTGACGGTGCCGTAGGCGAGCATCAGCTTGATGTCGTGTTGGCGCAGCGACCGCCAGGCGCCGACGAGCATGGTCCAGATGCCGATGGTGACCAGCACCGGCAACCAGCCCGGCGAGTCCGCGTAGCCAGGCGCGAACCGGGCGGTGAGGTAGATGCCGGCCTTCACCATCGCGGCGGCGTGCAGGTAGGCGCTCACCGGGGTGGGCGCGGCCATCGCGGCGGGAAGCCAGAAGTGGAACGGGATCAGAGCCGACTTCGACAGCGCACCGACCAGGATCAGCAGCACCGCCCAGATCGCGATCGGGGTCCCGCTGGGTTCGGCGACGATCGCGGCCAGCGAGGTGGTGCCGGCGTCGACGGAGATCATCACAACGCCGATGAGCATCACCAGGCCGCCGAAGGTGGTCACCAGCAGGGCCTGCAGGGCGGCACCGCGGCTTTCCCGTTTGGTCGTGTAGTGCCCGATCAGCAGGTAGGAAAGCACGCTGGTGATCTCCCAGAACATGAACATCACCAGGATGTCGTCAGCGGTGACCAGACCGTACATGGTTCCAGCGAAGGCGAGCAGCAGCGCGGCGAACCGGCCCAGGCTGGGCTCGTCGGCGTCGAAGTAGCGAGCGCAGTAGATGAGCACCAGCGCACCGACACCGGTGACGACGAGGGCCAGCAGCCACGCGAGCGCATCCACCCGGAAGGACAGACTGATGCCCAGCTGCGGGATCCACGGCAGGCTCTGGGTGACGGCGCCGCCGACGGTGACCACGCTCGTCTGGGTGAGGGTGTAGCCGAACGCCACAGTGGGCAGGATGGCCACGACATAAAAAACGCGCAACCCGATCAGGCGGGTGAGCGTGGGAGTGAGAACGGAAACGAGCAGGAAGACCAGGAGAATTGTCGCCATGGGGCCTCCCGGCTCTCTGTAAAAGAGTGTCGTCTCTACGGTCAGAGTGTCGCTGCCCAGTCTACAGGAGGGGTCTTTCGACCCTGACCGTTGAGCATCCGTCGACTAGTGTTGCCGCAAACCCCAGATCGGATGCTCCACGTGACCACTCGCACCACAGGGCCTGACCGCCCCGAGAACTCGCCCGCACGCACCAGCGCCACACCGCACCGCTCCGGCCACGAGGAAACCCCGCTCGAGCACATCGACGACGCCCTGAGCGTGCACGAGGACCAGGGCCTGCACAAGGGCCTCAAGGCCAGGCACGTGCAGATGATCGCGATCGGCGGCGCCATCGGCACCGGCCTGTTCCTCGGCGCGGGCGGCCGGCTGGCCATCGCCGGTCCCGCCCTGGTGTTCGTGTACGCGATCTGCGGCTTTTTTGCGTTCCTGATCCTGCGGGCGCTCGGCGAGCTAGTGCTGCACCGGCCGACCTCCGGCTCCTTCGTGTCGTATGCGCGGGAGTTCTTCGGGGAGAAGACCGCGTTCGTGACCGGCTGGCTGTACTGGCTGAACTGGGTGATGACCGCGATTGTGGACGTGACCGCGGTGGCGCTGTACATGAACTTCTTCGGCAAGTACTGGGCCCCGTTCGGCGACGTGCCGCAGTGGCTGTTCGCGCTGCTGGCCCTCGCCGTGGTGCTGGGCCTCAACCTGCTCTCGGTGAAGGTGTTCGGTGAGCTGGAGTTCTGGTTCGCCCTGATCAAGGTCGTCGCCATCGTGGTGTTCCTGATCGTGGGCACCTGGATGGTCATCTTCGGCACCCCGGTGGAGGGCGCGACGGTGGGCTTCTCCCTGATCGCCGACAACGGCGGCTGGCTGCCCAACGGCCTGCTCGCGTCGGTGCTCGTGGTGCAGGGCGTGGTCTTCGCCTACGCCTCGATCGAACTGATCGGCACGGCCGCCGGCGAGACCGAGAACCCGGAGAAGGTGATGCCCAAGGCCATCAACACGGTGATCGTGCGCATCGCGGTCTTCTACGTCGGGTCGGTCCTGTTGCTCTCGCTGTTGTTGCCGTACACGGCATACGAGGCCGGCGTGAGCCCCTTCGTGACGTTCTTCGGTTCGATCGGTGTCGAGGGCGTCGACGTGATCATGAACCTCGTTGTCCTCACCGCAGCGCTGTCCTCGCTGAATGCCGGCCTGTATTCCACCGGACGCATCCTCCGGTCGATGTCCCTGGCCGGGTCGGCCCCCCGGTTCGCCGACAAGGTGAGCCGCAATGGGGTGCCGTTCGGCGGCATCCTGCTCACCGGTGTCGTCACCCTGCTCGGCGTGGCCCTGAACGCGCTCGTTCCCGACGAGGCGTTCGAGATCGTGCTGAACATGGCCGCGATCGGCATCATCAGCGCCTGGGGCATGATCGTGCTCTGCCAGCTGCGGTTGCAGGCGTGGGCGAAGGCGGGCATCCTCACCCGGCCGGCGTTCCGGATGCCCGGTGCCCCGTTCACCGGGTACCTCACGCTGGCCTTCCTCGCGACGGTGCTCGTGCTGATGGCGTTCGACTGGCCGGTCGGCACCCTCACCATCAGCTCGCTCGGCCTGATCATCCCGGCGCTGATCCTGGGCTGGTTCGCCTGCCGTGGCCGGATCCTCGAGATCGCGGCAGCTCGGCCGCCGCTGCCCACCGCCAAACGCTAGGCCGGTCTGCCCCGCCAACTGTTGCCCGTGCGGACAAGTGCACCCGGTATGCCGGGCGCACTTGTCCGTTTCGGCACCAGTTGCGGCGGGGCTCAGACGGCGCGGCGGCGGATGACGATGTCGCTGAACAGCACCAGGGCCAGGGACAGCAGGATGATGGCCACGTACACGAACGGCACCGTGCCGAGCCCCACCCGGTCCAGCAGGAACGCTCCCACGAACGCGCCCAGGCCGATGCCGATGTTGAAAGCCGTGGTGTACACGGCGCTGGCGGTGTCGCGGATGCGCACCGACGCGGTGTGCAGCAGCCGGGTCTGCAGCAGCGGCGGGAATGAGCCGAACGCCAGGCCCCAGACCAGGAACGCGATGATCGCCACGGGCAGCACCTCGGTGGACAGTGCCAGCACGCTCACGCTGACGGCGGTGACCGCCAGGCCGAGCACCAGGCCCAGCTGCGGGCGCTTGCTGAACACCACCCCGCTGATGAACAGGCCGATCGCCCCGGCGATGCCGTAGGCGAAAAGCAGGGGTGCCACGGCGTCGCTGCCCACGCCGAGGGTGTCGCTGAGGAACGGGGCGATGTAGGTGTAGAAGGTGTAGTGCCCGATCATGGTCAGCGCCGTGATCACGCAGACCAGCGCGACGGCGCCGATCGTGGCATCCCGCGGCAGCTTCGCGGGCAGCGTGACCGTGCCGGTGGCCGTCGTCACGGGCTGTGCCGGCTTGGCGTTGTAGTGGTCGACCTTGGGCAGGAACTTCCAGATCACCACGGCGCCCACGAGCATCAGCCCGGCGAGCACCACGAACGAGAGCCGCCAGCCGAGCAAGTGGCCGAGGAAGGTGCCCAGCGGCACCCCGAAGACGAACGCCAGTGTGCCACCGGCGATGGTGATCGAAACCGCGCGGGCGATCTGGTCCCTGGGCACGAGGTGCGCGGAGTACGCGCCGACCACGCCCCAGAACAGGCCGTGCGCCAGCCCGCCGATCACCCGGGAGATCACCACGAAGGTGTAGTCGGGGGCGATCGCGGTGAGCACGTTGCTCAGCGCGAACACGACCAGGACCATCAGGATCAGCCCGTGCCTGGGCATCCGGCGGGTCAGCAACGCCAGCGGCGTGCTGGTGATCACGACGGTGAAGGCGAACCAGGACACGAGCAGCCCGACCTGGGACTGGCTCACGCCCAGCGAGCTGCTCATTTCCGGCAGCAGGCCGGTGGGCAGCATCTCCGAGGTGACCGAGAGGAACACAGCGGCGGAGAGGGCGATCAGGCCGATCCAGGGGAACGGTCCGGTGGGGGCTTTTTCGTTCGGACCGGGAACGCCGGTCGATGGCAGCGTGATGGGCGCGGTGAATGACATGGGTGCTGTGGCTCACAGACAGGATGCCGCTTGCCCGAGGCCAACGGCTGTCACGGCTGGCTGCGCGGGGTTCTTCAAGCGGTGCGCGCCGACGTGCGCGCCCGGGGCCGGTGAGATTCCGCCGACCACGGACTAGCTTAGCCGAGTGAGCCCGCAAACGACAGGGTCGCCCGGCGCAACCGGCCGGCCGGCCGCTGATGCCGGTGTGCACCGGCAGTCCCGGTAATCTGGTTCGATGAACACCAGTCTTCCGGCTCCCGTGCACCACCACCACCTGGTCGTCACCCTCGTCTGCCCCGACCAGCCCGGTATCGTGCACGCCGTCAGCGGCGCGATCGTTCAGGCCCGTGGCAACATCACCGAGAGCCAGCAGTTCTCCAGCGCCGACACCGGCCGGTTCTTCATCCGTCTGCAGGTGGAGTCCCCCGCGAACCGCGACGAACTGCAGGCCGCGCTCGCGCCGATCATCGAGCGGTACGCCATGGCATCCGTCATCGACGTTGTCGGGCGGCCGCTGCGCACCCTGGTGCTGGCCTCCACCGCCGGGCACTGCGTCAACGACCTGCTCTTCCGCCAGCGCGGTGGCCAGCTGGCCGTCGAGGTGCCGCTGGTGCTCAGCAACCACGGCACCCTGCGCGACCTGGTCGGGTTCTATGGCGTGCCGTTCGAATCGCTGCCGATCACGGATGCGGCCAGCAAGGCCGCGTTCGAGGCTCGCGTGGTCGACGCCGTCGAGGCGAACGACATCGAACTGGTGGTGCTGGCCCGGTATATGCAGATCCTCTCCCCCGAGCTGTGCGCGTATCTCGAGGGCCGCGCGATCAACATCCACCACTCGTTCCTGCCCGGCTTCAAGGGGGCCAACCCGTACAAGCAGGCCCACGCCCGCGGTGTGAAGCTCATCGGCGCCACGGCGCACTTCGTCACCAGCGACCTGGACGAGGGTCCGATCATCGAGCAGAACGTCGTGCGCGTGGATCACTCCCGCACCCCCGCCGAACTCGTCGCGATCGGTCAGGACGAGGAGAGCCGCACACTCACCCAGGCGGTGAAGTGGTTCGCCGAGAACCGGGTGCTGCTCGACGGAGCACGCACCATCATCTTCAAGTAGCCCGGTCGGTAGGATTGGCGGGTGAACGACACCCGCCCCACCCCGACCATCGGCGCCAACGACATCCTGCGTTTTGTGCTTGAACTGTTCGCCTTCGTGAGCCTGGCGCTCTGGGGGTTCCTGGCCTGGCCGCTGCCGTGGCCGGGCATCCTGGTGGGCATCCTCGCGCCGGCCTTCGCGATCCTGGTCTGGGCGCTGTTCCGCTCGCCCAAGGCCGTGTTCCGGCTCGACCCGTTCGGCAAGGCGATCGTGGAGATCTTCGTGTTCGGCGCCGCGGCGTTGGCCTGGTGGGACCTGGGCCAGCCGATTGTTGCCGGCGTCTTCGCGGTGGTGGCCACCGTCAGCGGTGTGCTCTCCGGCCGCAAGGAGCTCAGCGCCTGAGCATTACTGCAGCAGACCGATGATGGCGCCCATCACGGTGAAGGACACCACGTTGTACGACCCGTTGATCGCGAACAGCACGAGGCTTCTCCGTTCGAACAGATAGTTCACGCCGAAGGCTGCGGCCACGAACGTCGAGCCGGTCGCGAATCCGGCGAACGTGCCGAAGCCCGGCCCGTTCGAGCCGATGAACACGGCCAAGCTGATCGCCATGACGATCGCCAGGATCGCCGAACCGATGAAGACCCGCGCGGTGCCGTGCTTCAGCTGTTCGTCGGTGACGCCCGCCGCGCGCTGCCACGGGCGGGCGAACACCACCGAGTACCAGAGCCCGCCGATCACGAACGACGAGAGTGCGGCCAGCGCGACCGCCAGCCAGTTGAATGACACGTCCATGTCTACTCCCGGGATACCTGGTCCCGGCCACTCCGGGACACTGTCACGCTAACCATCAGGGCGCGGTGCGTCTTGTAGAAAATTCCGGCACCGTCGGCGACGGCACACCCTCCGGCTCATCCAGCGGCACGAAGGCGGCGTAGTCCACACCGAAGCGGGTGACGATGTCGAGGTACCGGCTGGGCGAGAAGCCCGTGAACGCCCGGAAGACCCTGATGAAATGGGGCTGGTCGTAGTACCCGGACGTGGCCACCAGATCGGCCCAGCTGGGCATCGGCCCCTGCAACGGCAGTGCCTGGATGAACTGGCGGAACCGGACGATGTCCGCGTAGGCCTTGGGGGTGACCCCGCACCAGGACTTGAAGTCGTCGATCAGGCGGTGGTGGCTGAGCCCGGCGGCCGCCGCGATCTCCGGCACCGGCGCATCCGGGTTCTGGTGGATGCCGGCCCAGGCCCGCAGCACCGCCGGCGGCGCCGAGCCTGGCCGTCGCCGGGCGCGCAGGTGGTCGATCAGCAGCGCCACCGCCACCGCCGGGTCGGGGGCCCGCCGCGCGGTCTGCCGCAGCGCGTCGGTGTCACCGAGCAACCCCTGGCTCTCCCGCACGGTGCCGGTCAGCTCGTCGGCGGGCAGATCGAGGAACCTGGCGGCGGCGAACGGCGCCAGCTCGGCGGCGACGTGCCGGATCGCCGACGGGCTCTGGGTCATCAGGAACCGTGGCTGCAGCCCGGACAGGAAGCCCGCCCCGAGCGTGCGCGCCGCGCCGGTCTCCAGGTCGAACACCCGATACGGGTCGGACAGGTTAAGGATCAGGTGCAGGGCGGGCTGCGGGAAGATGCGCTCGTAGCGTTGCTCCGCGGGCTGCTCGAGGTACCACAGCCGCAACACGTCCGGGGCCAGATCGGCCGGCGCGGGCACCTCGAGGTAGGCCATGCCCCCACCGTAGGACCGACGGCTGCCGCTGGCTACTCGACCGGGCAGGGTCTGCAGGAGTTGTGCGGCTCAGCGGTCGACGGCGTCGGTGACCGGCGGCTCGGCGGCGGGGTGCGCGGGCAGGCCGGCGGGCATCCGCAGGGCGTAGAGGGAGGTGGCGACGAAGAGCAGCCCGCCGAGCAGGAACGCGGCCGGGTACGAGACGGTGTCGGCGAGCAGGCCCGCCACGAGGGGGCCGACGATGGCGCCGAAGTCGGAGAACATCGAGAAGATCGCCACCGGGCGGCCACCCGCGGTGCCGGCCGCGTCGCCGACGGATGCCGCCGGCGCGGTGCCCATGAATGCCGCGGCGACGCCGTAGACACAGAGCAGCGCGGTGAGCAGCCAAATGTTCGGGGCGAATGGGATCGCCGTGATCGTCACGGCCGCCACCAGGAAAGCGCCGATGATGGCAGGTTTCCGTCCGACGGTGTCGACGAACCTGGACGCGGGCGCCAGAGCAAGGGTCTGCGCGACCGCGGCGACGGCGAACGCGATTCCGGTCCAGGCGCTCGGTCCCTTGAGTACCTCGACGACGAGCACCGGCACCAGGGCGCCGCGCACCCCGAACGACGACCAGCCCTGGGAGAAGTTGGCCAGGCAGGCGGCGCGGAACCGGGGGTCGCGGAGCACGCTGCGGAGCGGGAGCATCGGTGTCGGAGCGCCCGTCAAGCCGGCGCCGGCGCGCGTGGCCGGCTGCAGCAGAACCAGCCCGATCACCCCGGCCACGGCGAGGGTGCCGGCGTAGAAGAAGAACGGCGCGGTCAGCGAGATGGTGGCGAGCAGGCCGCCGAGCGCCGGCCCGGCCATTCCGCCGATGAGGAAGCCGCCCTGGTAGAAACCCACGGCGCGGCCGCGGATGCCCGGCGCGGTGGTGCGCAGCAGCAGGGTCATCGCCGCGACGGTGAACATCGCCGAGCCGATGCCGCCCACTCCCCGCAGCAGCAGCAGTTGCGGGTAGCTGCCGGCGATGCCGACCAGGCCGCTGGAGACCGCCACGATGCCGATGCCCACGGCGAGGATGGTGCGTTCGCCGGCCCAGTCGATGAGCTTGCCGCAGACCGGGCTGGCGACGAAGCGCATCAGGGCGAACGCCGACACCACCGCGCCGATCTCGAGGTTGCCCACGCCGAAGCTCTTCACGTACACCGGCAGTACCGGCACCACGACGCCGAAGCCCACCATGACGAAGAACGCGATCACACCGAGCACATAGACATCCCGGCCGAGGCGGGGTTCGTTAGCCGTTCGGCTGGTGGTGGGCCCGAACGGCAAACGGATGCGTCGCATCCCTCCAGATTAGGCGCTCGCGGGCCCCTGGAAGATCGCCAGAGTCAGCGGGTGGGCACCGGCTGTGTGGCCGCGGGAATTCGGGCGGCCACCCCGCGGGCCCGCACGTCGCGGCGCCCGCCGATGGCCCGCAGCGCGTTGAGGATGGTGGCCAGGTCCACCAGCTCCTGCAGCAACGCGCCCACGGTGGCGGGGATCAGCCCGAACGCGGCGGCGATCATCAGGCCGATGCTGAGCGCGATGCCGAGCCAGATGCTCTGCAGGGCGATCCGCACGGTGTCCCGGCCGATTGCGACGGCCCGGGCGGCGCGGGACAGGTCGTCGAGCAGGATCACGGCATCCGCCGATTCGCTGGCCGCGGTGGACCCCTTGGCGCCCATCGCGATGCCCACGTCGGCCACGGCGAGCACGGGCGCGTCGTTGACGCCGTCGCCGACCATGATCACCGGCCGCTCCCGGATGGCCCGCACGGCGTCGACCTTGTCGGCCGGCAGGCAGTCCGCCCGCACCCTGGTGATGCCCACCAGCCGGGCAATGTGGTTCGCGGTCGGCCGGGTGTCGCCGGTGAGCATCACGGATTCGCGCACGCCCAGCCGCTCGAGCGCCGCGATGGTGGCGCGGGCGTTGTCGCGCACCTGGTCGCTGGCGACGATGCAGCCCGCGTACCGGCCGTCCACGGTCAGGTAGATGGCCAGTTCGCCGCCGGACAGGTCGGCCGGGTAGGCATCCGGGGCGTGCTCGGCCACAAACGACAGCTTTCCTACGACCACCTCCTGGTCGCCGAACCGGGCCGTGACGCCGTGCGCGGGCACCTCCACGGCCGACTCGGTGCGCTGCAGCGCGAGGCCGCGCGTTTCGGCGGCGGTGATGACGGATGCGGCGAGCACGTGCGACGAGTACTGCTCGGCCGACGCGGCCAGGCTGAGCAGCTCGTCCTCGCTGAACGGGTCCTCCGGGCAGACCCGGGCGATGGCCGGCGTGCCGTAGGTGAGGGTGCCGGTTTTGTCGAAGACCACAGTATTGGCGCGGGCGAGTTTCTCGAGCACTCCCCCGCCCTTGACGATGATGCCGTTCCGGGCCGCCCGGCTCATCCCGCCCATGAACGCCACCGGGGCGGCGAGCAGCAGCGGGCACGGGGTGGCGACCACGAGCACCTCGGCGAAACGCACCGGGTCACCGGAGACGAACCAGGCCAGGCCGGCGATCAGCAGCGCCCCCGCGGTGAACGGCACCGCGTACCTGTCGGCGAGGCGCACGACCGGGGCCTTGCTCGCGGCGGCCTCCGCCACCAGCGCCACGATCTGCTGGTACTGGCTGTCGGCGGCCAGGGCGGTGGCGCGCACTGTCGCTGCGGCCTGCCCGTTGATGGAACCGCTGAGCACAGGGTCGCCCGCGTGCCGCTCAACGGGCAGGCTCTCGCCGGTCAGCGAGGACTCGTCGAACGCGGCCGAGGCTGAGACCAGGTCGGCGTCCACGGGTACGATCTCGGCGGGCCGCACCAGCAGCAGGTCGCCGATCTGCACCAGGGTGGCCGGCACGTCGTCAACGTCGGAGGAGCCGCCCCGCAGCAGGTGCGCGATCTGCGGCACCCGGTCGAGCAGGGCGTTCAGCTCCCGCTGGGCCCGCCCCGCGGCGTAGTCCTCGAGCGCGGCGCCGCCGGAGAGCATCAGCACGATCAGCAGGGTGGCCACGTACTCGCCCACCAGGATGGTCGCGATGATGGCCATGATCGCCAGCAGGTCCACGCCGAACGAGCCCTGGCGCATCCGTTTGATCATGCCGACGCCCTGGATGCCGACAACGACCAGGCCGAGGGCGGAGAACAGCCACTGCACGGCGACCGTCAGCCCGGCGGCCCACAGCAGCAGTCCGAGCAGGCCGATGAGGATGGTTGCCGCCACAACCGGATACCGGCGGAATGCTCCCGTGAGCGTGGACATGGCTCCATTGTCACCTCGGATGCCCGTAGGCACCAGCAAGGAGAGCCTCCGCTTGTCGCCGTACCCGTCGGGCCAACTGTTCCCGGTGCGGACAATTGCGCCCGGCGTACCGGGCACATTTGTCCGTTTCGGCGACAGTTGGGCGCAGAAAAGGCCCCGCCGGATCGACGGGGCCTTTTCGGGTGCGGGCGGGCGGGTTAGGCCAGGCGGGTCTGCAGGTTCTCGGCGATCGCGGCCAGGAACTCCTCGGTGGTGAGGTAGCCCTGGTCCGGGCCGACCAACAGCGCGAGGTCCTTGGTCATCTTGCCGCTCTCGACGGTCTTCACGACCACATCCTCGAGGGTGTGCGCGAACTCGGCGAGCGCCGGGTTGCCGTCGAGCTTGGCGCGGTGCGACAGGCCGCGGGTCCAGGCGTAGATCGACGCGATCGGGTTGGTCGAGGTGGGCTTGCCCTGCTGGTGCTGGCGGTAGTGCCGGGTCACGGTGCCGTGCGCGGCCTCGGCCTCGACGACGCTGCCGTCGGGGGTGGAGAGCACGCTGGTCATCAGGCCGAGCGAGCCGAAGCCCTGCGCGACGGTGTCGGACTGCACGTCGCCGTCGTAGTTCTTGCAGGCCCAGACGTAACCGCCCTCCCACTTCATCGCCGATGCGACCATGTCGTCGATCAGGCGGTGCTCATAGGTGAGGCCGGCGGTCTCGAAGCGGTCCTTGAACTCGGTGTCGAAGATCTCCTGGAAGATGTCCTTGAACCGGCCGTCGTACGCCTTGAGGATGGTGTTCTTGGTCGACAGGTAGACCGGGTAGTTGCGCTCCAGGCCGTAGTTGAGCGAGGCGCGGGCGAAGTCGATGATCGACTTGTCGAGGTTGTACATGCCCATGGCCACACCGCTGCCCGGCGCCTGGAAGACCTCGAACTGCTGCGGGTCGCCGCCGTCCTTCGGGGTGAAGGTCATGGTGAGGGTGCCTTCGCCCTCGAAACGGAAGTTGGTGGCGCGGTACTGGTCGCCGAACGCGTGGCGGCCGATGATGATCGGCTTGTTCCAGCCCGGCACCAGGCGCGGGATGTTGGAGATGATGATCGGCTCACGGAAGATGGTGCCGCCGAGGATGTTGCGGATGGTGCCGTTGGGCGACGCCCACATCTTCTTCAGGCCGAATTCTTCGACCCGGGCCTCGTCCGGGGTGATGGTGGCGCACTTGACGCCGACGCCGTGCTTCTGGATGGCGTGAGCCGCGTCGACGGTGATCTGGTCGTCGGTCTCGTCACGCTTCTGGATCGAGAGGTCGTAGTACTCGAGGTCGATGTCGAGGTACGGGTGAATCAGGGAGTCCTTGATGGCCTGCCAGATGATGCGGGTCATCTCGTCCCCGTCAAGCTCGACGACAGTACCTGCAACCTTGATCTTCGACAATGGATTCTCCTCAGTGAGTCGGGGCGTGGTGGCCGTCAACAATCCTAGCCGAGGGCGGTAACTGTCTCGACATCGAGACAGTTGGCCGGCGTTTCGGTGACGGTCGCCGAGTCCCCCACAAACCCGACTACCTGCCGCCGTGGCCGGGCGATAGCCTTGGGTGTATGCCTGAACTCCGACTTGAAGAACTGTCCGCGCGCAACATCGTCGCGGCCAATAACCTGAGCCTCAAGCCCGGTCAGGAGCAATTCATCGCGCCGGTCTCGTATTCGGTCGCCGCATCCGTGATCAACCCGGCCACCGCCTGGCAGCGTGTCGTATTGCTCGACGGCGAGGTCGCCGGGTTCATCCACGGTAATTTCGACCCCGAATCCGCCCAGGAGGAATTCCGCGCCTGCATCTGGCGGATCAACGTCGACGCCGAGGCCCAGGGCATGGGTGTGGGCAAGTTCGCCGCCGATGCCCTCGCCGAAGAGGCCCGTCACCGCGGTTTCGACCGCATCACGGTGATCTGGGAGCCCGGCGAGGACGGCCCTGAGGCCTTCTTCCACCGCATCGGCTTCGTCGACATCGGCGAAACCGAGTTCGGTGAGGTCATCGGCGCGCTCACCCTCTAGCCGGTGCGCCTCAACCCGGCCAGCCCGTTCGTGGAGGCCGTGCTCGACGTCGTCGAGGCGATCCCACCCGGCCGGGTGATGACCTATGGCGACGTCGCCGCCGCCCTCGGCTCCCGCGCCGCCCGGGTGGTGGGCCAGACGATGGCGCAATTCGGGTCGGATGCGCCGTGGTGGCGGGTGATCCGCGCCGGTGGGCATCCGCCGATCGGCCACGAGAGCCGGGCGCTGGTGCACTACCGGGCCGAGCAGACACCGTTGCTGCCCGGTCCCGAGCCGGAGTCCGGCTACAGGGTGGACCTCAGCCGAGCGCGCTGGCGTCCCTGACAGGGCCGGCCGGCCCGGCAGTGTCAATGTGGGCGTCGGTGTCGGTGTCGGTGTCGGTGAGGCTCAGGCTGAGCTCGAGCAACCGGGTCCGCCACTCCTCGACCCGCCCGGGCTGGTCGATGCCCAGCACCGCCACCGGCGTCTCGCCACGGCGGTAGACGGCCAGCAGGTCGCCGGTGTCGACCCCGCCCGCCTCGATCGTCATCGACTCGCCACCGTGCACCCGGCCGGCGAACTGCACCAGGGCGCCGGCCTGCTCCGAGGTCAGCGTGGCGGGCGCCCCCGCCCCGCCCGGGTCGACCCCGAGCAGCGCGGCCATGGCGATCGACGGTCGGTTGCGGGTGTCGCTGAAGTGCGCGATGCGGCGGTGCGCCCCGGTTTCCGGGTCAAGCCAGGCCGCACAATCACCGACCGCGACGATCCCGGGCACGCCGGTGCCGCCGGCCGCGTCGGCGACCACCCCGCCGTGCAGGTCCCGGCCACCCGGGTCGAGTGCGGAGCCGCCGAGCCAGCCGACCAGCGGCACCGCGCCGATGTCCAGCAGCACCAGGTCGGCTCCGATCTCTTCCCCGCTGCTCAGCCGCACCCCGGACACCCAGCCGGGGCCGATCAGCTCGGTCACCCGCAGGTCGGTGCGCACGGTGATGCCCCGGCGCTCGTGCAGCCCGAACACGGCGCCGGCGACGGTGGCGCCGAAGGCCGTGTGGAGCGCATCCGTGCTACTGACGAGCACCGTCACCCGCAGACCCAGGTCACGGGCGGTCGACGCCACTTCGAGGCCGACGACCCCGGAGCCGACCACGACCAGGTGGGCGCCGGGCAGCAGTTCTTCGCGGAGCGCCAGGGCGTCCTCCACGGTGCGCAGCGTGTGCACCCCGCGGGGCATGGTCGCCATGCGGCGGGCGGCGGAGCCGGTGGCGATCACCACGGCGTCGGAGTCGACGGTGCGGCCGTTGGCCAGCGTCACCCGGTGCGTGGCCGCGTCGAGCGCGACGGCCGCGACCCCCAGGCGCCAGTCGGCGTCGAGGTCGTCGTGAGGGGCCTCGAGCGCCAGTTCATCGATCGTGGTCTGCCCGGTGAGGAAGCCGCGGCCGAGCGGCGGCCGGTCGTAGGGCCGGTGGCGTTCGCTGCCGAGCACGGTGATGCGGCCGGTGTAGCCGTGGGCGCGGAGGGCGACGGCACTGGCGTGGCCCACCACCCCCGCACCCACGATGGTGACTGAGTCCATGCTGGGTGATCCCCCGATCAGACAGGCTGACACCTACGGATGACCGTGCGGCGCCGGCTCGGGAACGAGGCTGCTCGTTCACGGCGGTTGTGTTCTCTGGCACCAGATTCGCTGCCAGCCCAGGGAGTGTCAAGCGCGTCGGGCCGGTTCCCGGCAAGTGGTTCCCGACCCTCAACATCCCCGAAACACCCCCGACTCAAACCACCCGCGAACCGCGACCCAAGCACCGAAAGCCTCAAGTTTCGGGTACTTGGCTGACAGTTCGCGAGTGGTCAGACGAGGGACTCGCGCCAGGCGGCGTGCAGTCGGGAGAACCGGCCGGTTCCCGAGATGAGCATGTCGGGGGTGCCGTCCTCGACGATGACGCCGTTCTCCATCACCAGCACCCGGTCGGCGATCGCCACGGTCGACAGGCGGTGCGCGATGATCACCGCGGTGCGGTCGCTGAGCAGCGTCTGCAAAGCCTCCTGCACCAGCCGTTCGCTGGGGATGTCCAGCGAACTGGTGGCCTCGTCGAGGATCAGCACCGCCGGGTCGGCCAGGAACGCCCGCGCGAACGAGATCAGCTGACGCTGGCCGGCGGAAACCCTGCCGCCGCGCTTGTTCACGTCGGTGTCGTACCCGCCGGGCAGGCCCACGATGAAGTCGTGCGCGCCGACGGCCCGCGCGGCCGCCTCGATCTCCGACCGCGTCGCATCCGGTTTGCCGATCGCGATGTTGTCGGCGACGCTGCCACTGAACAGGTACGCCTCCTGGGTCACCATCACGATGGCCCGGCGCAGGTCCTTGGGGTGCAGGTCGCGCAGGTCGACGCCGTCCAACAGCACCCGGCCGTGCGACGGGTCATAGAACCTGGAGATCAGCTTCGCCAGGGTCGATTTGCCGGCGCCCGTCGAGCCGACCAGGGCGATGGTCTGCCCGGGTTCCAGGGTGAGGCTGAAGTGCGGCAGGATGACCCGGTCGGCCTGGTACTCGAACTGCACGTTGTCGAAGTGCACGGCACCCTTCGAGGTCCACAGGTCCACCGGCGTGACGGGGTCGGGCACACCGGGCTGCTCCTCGAGCACCCCGGAGATCTTCTCCAGCGCGGCTGCGGCCGACTGGTAGGAGTTGTAGAACATCGCCATCTCCTCCATCGGGTCGAAGAACCGGCGGGTGTACAGCAGCGCGGCGAGCAGCGCACCGATGGCCAGCTGCCCGTCGGCCACGCGGAAGCCGCCGACCAGCAGCACCGCGGCGACGGTGACGTTGCCGATCAGGATCAGCCCGGGATCGAACACGCCGAACAGTTGGATAACGCGGGCGTTGACCAGCCGGTACGACTCGACGAGCTTGCCGAAGACACCCTCGTTGCGCTTCTCGGTGCGGAACGCCTTGACCGCGCGGATGCCGGTCATGGTCTCGACGAACTGCACGATCAGGCTCGCGGACGCGGTGCGGGACTGGCGGAACAGGTGCTGCGAGCGCACCTGGAACCAGCGGGTCAGCGCGAGCAGTGGCACGAGTGCAACGAGCAGCACCAGCCCGCTGACCCCGTCGAGGGCGAAGAGGGCGATGCCGGTGAAGGCCATGTAGAGCAGGCCCTGCACGAGCTGGTTGATGCCGGAGTCCAGCAGCTCCCTGATCGCATCCAGGTCGCTGGTCTGCCGGGAAATGATGCGTCCGGAGGTGTACGACTCGTGGAATTCGAGGCTCAGCCGTTGGGTCTGCAGGAACACGCGCTTCCGCAGGTCGATGAGCACGGCCTGGCTGATCCGGGCGGAGAGCACGGTGTACCAGGCGATCAGTAGCGCCCCGGTGATGCCGGTGATCAGGTAGATCGCCCCGGTCGCCGCCAGCGGCACCCAGTCCTGTTCGAGCAGGGCGGGCAGGCCCTTGTCGATGCCGAACGCGATCAGGGCCGGGCCGGCGACCTGCGCGGCGGTGGACACGACGACGACGAGCATCGCCATGACCACCGACCAGCGCACCGGGAACAGCAGCGAGCCGAGCAGGCGCAACGACCGGCGCCGGATCTGCGCGCTTTCGGCCTTGGTGTAGTCGAGGCGCTCTTCGCCTTCGACACCGATGACACTCACAGTGCTTCTCCCGCTCGCTCGGACTCTCGTCGTTCTTCGTCCTCCAGGCTGGAGATGACGAACTTGTAGTGCGGGCTCGAGGCCAGCAGCTCGGAGTGCGTGCCGACGGCGGTGATCTTGCCCGCCTCGAGCAGCGCCACCCGGTCGGCGAGCATCACCGTGGACGGGCGATGCGCCACGATCAGGGCGGTCGTGGACGCGAGCACCCGGCGCAGGGCGGCCTCGACCAGCGACTCGGTGTTCACGTCCAGCGCGGAGAGCGGGTCGTCGAGCACCAGGACGGCGGGTGCCGCGGCCACGGCGCGGGCCAGCGCCACGCGCTGTCGCTGCCCGCCGGAAAGGCTCATGCCCTCTTCGCCGACGAGGGTGTCGACACCGTTGGGCAGGTCGTGCACAAACGCCGCCTGCGCGATCTGCAGCGCCTCGGCCAGGGCCGCGTCGGCCTCCGGGGTGCGCTCGGCGAACTCCGGGCGGCCCAGCAGCACGTTGTCACGCACGGATGCCGAGAACAGGGTGGCGTCCTCGAACGCCATGGCGATGTGCCGGCGCAGCTCGTCGCGGCGGAGGGCCCGCACATCGACCCCGTCGAGGGTCACCGAGCCATCCGTCACGTCGTACAGCCGGGTGGTGAGCGCCGTCAGGGTGGACTTGCCGGAGCCGGTGAGACCGACCAGCGCCATGGTCTCGCCGGGTTCGAGCACCAGGTTCACCCCGTCGAGCAGGTCGGGAAACCGTTCGGGTGAGTCCGCGTAGCGGAAGTGCACGTTCTCGAACGCGAGTCGGCCGCGCGGGCTGGTGATCGTGACCGGGCGGGGCGGGTCGGTGATGGTGTTTGGCGTGTCCAGGATGTCGAAGAACCTGTCGGTGGCGGTGCGGGTGTCAAAGGTCATCGACAGCAGGAAGCCGATCGACTCCACCGGGAAGCGCAGCACGGTGGCGGTGGCGAAGAACGCCACCAGCTCGCCGACGCTGAGCTGGCCCTGGCTGGTCAGCCAGACGCCGGAGACCAGGCAAAGCGCGAACGCGACGTCGGGCACCAGCAGCAGCCAGAGCCAGATCCCGGCGATGGCGCGGGCCTTCTCGATCTCGGTGCCGCGCAGCTCCTCCGCCTGGCTGGCGAAGCTCTTGAGCGCGAAGCTGCCACGGCCGAACGCCTTGAGCACCCGGATGCCGTGCACCGACTCCTCGACGGCGGTCGCCAGGTCGCCGGACTGGTCCTGGCTGCGCCTCGCGATCACGGAGTACTTTTCCTCGAACACGTAGCCGTAGATCCAGATCGGGATCGAGCAGACCAGGAAGATCACGCCGAGGATCCAGTTCATCGACAGGAGGATCACCACGCCGGCGATGATGGTGAGGAAGTTGACCACGAGCAGCACCAGACCGAACGAGATCCAACGGCGGATCATGTTGAGGTCGCTGACGGCGCGCGAGAGCAGCTGCCCGCTCGGCCAGCGGTCGTGGAAGGTCACGGGCAGGTCCTGCAGCCGGGCGTACAGGGCGTTGCGCATCCGGGATTCGATGTGGGTACCGGGAACGAGCACGAACCAGCGGCGCAGCGCGATCATGCCGGCCTCGAGCACGCCGAGGCCGAGCACGATGAGTACGGCGGGCCAGATCGGTGCAGTGTCTCCCTGGCTGAGGGCGCCGTCGACGAGTTGCTGCAGCACCTGCGGGATGGCCAGGGCCACCAGCGAGGCCAGCAGTGCCGCGAGCATGCCCAGGCCCAGCCTCGGCAGCGCGGGCTTGGCATAGGGATAGAGCCGCAGCAGGGTGCGGAAGGTGTTGGAGCGCGCAGCGGGCGTGGGCGCAGTGTGCGGCGGATGCTGTGGAGCGGTGGTGGTCATGAGAGAGGTTCCTGGCTGGGCCGGCTCCGGCGCTGAAGCGCCGGTGGGCTGGATGATGCGGGGCTGGGTGGGTGCGGGAGCCGCGACGAAGCCGTTGGTGCTGGCGGCGGTGCCGACGGTGCTCCTGGCGGCGTGCGGTGGTGCCCGGTGCCGGCGCGGAATGACCACGTCCGGAAGAGGAAGCGGGCGGTGACGCCCGCTGAAATGTGCGGCCCGCGCAGACGCGGGCGGGTGGAGTTCTCTGGCCGGGACCTTAGACGGAGGCGAGTCGGAGCGCCGAGACGAAGGCAGCGCCGGTCGCAATCGATGCGTACCTGGAGCGAGCTGTCTTGGTCATGTCGGCCTCCTGAGCGTTTCGTGTCATCGTCTTGTGCCCCCCTTGTTCAGGCAGCCTTTCAGGATAGGGCCACGGACGACTCCGGCGCAAGCAGAATTTTCGCTCAGCGAACGCGCACGCTCAGGCAGGTGACACAGCCCTCGAGCTTCTCGAACTCGGTGATGTCCACGGTCACGGCCCGATAGCCGAGCCCGGTGAGCAGCTCGGTGGTGCGCGGCGCGGCGGCCGACATCAGCAGGGTGTGCGCGTCGAGCACAACCACGGCGGTACCCTCCGCTTCGGGTACCGGCACGAACCTCTCGAACAGTCCCGGGTCGTCCACGAGCGGCGGGTAGCCGATGATGGTGCCGTCCGGCAGGGCGGTGATAGCGGTCTTGAGGTGCAGGGCTCGGGTCACCGGAACCGGGACCACGGTGTAGCCGAGGGGTTCGACGATGTCGGCAAGCTGCGCCGCACCCTCAGCGTTGGTGCGCAGGCTCTGCCCCACGTAAACGGTGGCGCCCACCTTGAGCACGTCACCGCCGTCAAGGGTGCCGGGCAGGTCGATCCGGCGCACCGTGAGTCCCAGGGCGCGCACGGCCGCCTCGGCACCGGCCGTCTCGCCGCGTCGGCTGGGCGCACCAGGGCTGGCGAGCACGGCGGTGTCGCCGAAGAGGATCACGGCATCCTCGATGAAGACGGAGTCCGGCTGGTCGGGTGCCGGATCCACCTCGGTGATGGCCCAGCCCTCCGACTGCAGCGCCGCCACGTAGCCGTCCCACTGCGCCCGGGCCAGCCCGAGGTCGATCGGCACACGATCGATGTGGGTGATCTCGCCCTCGGCGAGGATGTCGACGGGCCGGCGGACCAGCACGCGCCGAGCGGTGCCCGGCAGAGTCACATCGCCAGGGAGGGCCGAGTCGCCGGAGGTTGTCATGCGCTCAGCCTAATCGCAGACGAATTGTTCCCCGTGCGGACAACGCGGCAAGCGCAGCATCCGTCAGTTGCCGCAAAGTGCCCTCTCACCCACCGCGAAAGGGCCGGATGCGGCAAGTCGGCGAGCGAAGCATCCGTCAGTTGCCGCAAAGCGCCCTCTCACACGCCGCGAAAGGGGAGGATGCGGCAAGTCGGCGAGCGGAGCTATTGGGCGGACAGGAAGTCGAGGGTACGCGCGACGACGACCTCGGGTTGTTCCTCGGCGATGTAGTAGCCGGTGCCCGGAACGTGCTCGAGCGTGAAGTCGTCGGCGTCCCCTTCGTAGCCGCCGAGGATCTCCGGGTGCTCCCGGGTCGGATCGTTGTTGCCGTAGAGGACGGTCCCGTAGAGCGACAGAGTCGGAGTGGTCAGACGTGTGCCGCGGTAGGCGCCGGTGCTGCTGCGTTTGGCCTCGCTCAGAATGAAGTGCCGGTACAGTGCCGATCCGGCATCCGCTCGCGCCGGGTCCTTTAGCCGGGACACAAAGGCGTCGATGTCTTCGGGTGCGAAGACCGACGGGTCGCTCGTGTCACCGGTCATCAGCCGGCGCGGCAGCCGTTGTCGTCCGGTGCGGAGGAGCCAGGGTCCCAGACCCGGTATTGCGATGGCGAACATCGACCAGATCCGCCAGACGTACAACAGCGCCCGGGGGTGGAATTCGGGGTACGGGTGCGGGGTGGCAAGTGCGACGAATCTCTCGACTCTCTCGGGATGAGCCAGGCACACCCGAAACCCGACGATGCCGCCCCAGTCGTAGCCGAGAATATTCACCTTGTCCAGGTGCAACGCGTCGAGCAGCGCAACGACATCCGCTACCAGCTGCTCGCTCGTGTATCCGTCGGGCGGGGCCTCGGTCCAGCCGGCACCGCGAAGGTCCGGGCAGATCACCCGGTAGTTCGCGGCGAGGGCCGGGATGACCTTGCGCCAGGCCCACCAGTGCTGCGGGAACCCGTGCAGCAGCACGAGCGGCGGGCCGCTACCCGCCTCGGCCACGTGCATCCGCAGCCCCGGAAGATCGAGGAACCGATGTCGGACCCCGGCCAACTCCGGCCACGAGCCCGTGCCCGTGCCATCGAGGCGGCTTGTTCCATGACTGAATTTGCCCGAGGGCTTCATCGCACTCATGCCGCCATAATACTACGGACATAGTGTCTCGTCCACTATGTCTATAGTGAAAGAATGACTCCGATTCGAGTGCGCGTCCTGGAAGCCGCGATCGACCTCCTCGCGACGGGCGGGTTGCGTGCGCTCACCCACGTTCGTGTCGACGAACGCGCCGACCTGCCGAAGGGGTCCACCTCCAACTACTTCCGCACGCGGGCCGCCCTGCTGATCGGCGTCTCCGAGTGGATCGTGGAGCAGGAGCTTCGTCCAGTGCGAGTGGCGTTCTCGCCGCGTTCACCGGCCGAGCTCATCGACGCGATGTGCACCCTGCTCGAGGTGACGACCCACGAGAACAGGGAGCTGACCACGGCGAGGCTCGTGCTGTTCATGGAAGCCAACCACAACGCCGAGCTTCGAGAGGCGCTGTCCCGGGGCCGGGCGGCCCTGGGCGAGGGCATCGTGTCCGCTCTCGCCGAGCTGGGCGCCCGTGATCCGCAGGCCGCGACGGAGGCCATTGCCGCCTGTTTCGAGGGCCTCCTCCTGCACCGCATCGCCCGGCACGACAGCACCGATCCCCGGCCGATCTTCGAGACCGTCGTGATGGGCGCGCTCGCCTGACCCGCACCCTTGCCCGGCCTCGCCGCCGCCCCGCAACGCCGACGCGGCCGCTCACGAGTTGCCGTAAAGTGCCCTTTCGTTCGGCGCGAAGGGGCCGGATGCCGCAAGTCGGCGAACGCCACCTCTGTCAGTTGCCGCAAACCTCGCCTAAACGCGCCGCGACGAGGCAGGATGCGGCACATCGGCGGCCCGACGGAGGGCGCCAGACTAGCGCGGCGCGGGCAGGGTCTCGGGGGCGTCTTCCCAGTCCTGCACGGTGATGGACTCGGTGAAGTGCTGGGCGCGTTCCTTGCCACCCTCGTCGCCGGAGAACAGTCCCGGCGCCTCGATCACCGGGCGCGCGGGCTTGCGCGAGTGGCTCGACGGGCGCACCGGCGGGGTCTCCGGCTGCTGGCGCACCTCGACGCGGTTCAGCGGCAGGGCATCGGGGTTCTCGGCGTTGACCCAGTCGATCAGGTTCTCCCGCACGAAGCAGCGCAGGTCGAACAGGGTGGGTGCGTCCTGCGCCGTCACGAGCACGCGCACGCGCACGAAGCCGCCCACGGCATCCGTCACCTGAAGAACGACAGCCCGGCCGTCCCACAGGTCGGTCTGGGCGACGACCCGGTTGAGCTCGTCGCGCATCGCGGCGGGGTTGACACGCCAGTCCAGGTCGAAGTCAATCTGGCCCAGCAGTTCGCTGTTGTGCCGGGTCCAGTTCTGGAACGGGGTGGTGGTGAAGTAGGTGGACGGCAGCACCATCCGCCGGTCGTCCCAGATGTGCACGACGATGTAGGTGAGGGTGATCTCCTCGATCTTGCCCCACTCGCCCTCGACGATCACGACGTCGTCGACCCGCAGCGCGTTGTTGAACGCCAGCTGCATACCGGCGAAGATGTTCGCCAGGGTGGACTGGGCGGCCAGGCCTGCCACGACACTGAGCAGGCCGGCGGAGGCGAACAGGCTCGCACCCACGGTCGCGGCGCCGGGAATGCTCAGCAAAACCGTGCCGATGGCGCAGATGATGATGATCACAACGCCGATGCGGCGCAGCATCCGCAGCTGGGTGCGTACCCGGCGGGCCACCCGGTTGTCGCGCACGTCGATGCGGTACTTGTTGGCGGTGATTTCCTCGGCGTAATACAGCAGCGCGCACAGCAGCCAGGTGGCGCTGCCGATGAACAGGGCCCGGAAGACGAAGCCCACCGTGGCCTCCCAAGCTTCGGGCACATCGAGGTAGCCGGCGACAGCCAGCCACAGCGCGCCGATCAGCACGGTCATGCGGAACGGCACCCGGATCAGCTTCACGAGCACCCGCGCCCAGGACCTGCGCTTGCCGACCATGCGGAAGGAGAAGGCGGCGATCGCGGTGATCGCGAGGGCGAGAACGATCGCCGCGACAACGGCAACCGGGAAAGCGGGCAGGGACAGCCCGAAAACTTCGATCACAAGGGACCTTTCCGTGTCAGGTCTGAGGAGGACTGCAACGGCGGTGTCACGTGGACCTCCCATCATGTCAGCCCAGACTGAGAAGAGCCACACAACGACGAACGCCGGGGCGACATCCGAGAGATACGGATGCCGCGCCCGGCGTCAGGTCCCTGCCTCACGGTCAGTGGAAGAAGTGGCGCTCCCCGGTGAAGTACATCGACACACCGGCGGCCGTCGCCGCGGCGATGACCTCCTCGTCGCGCACCGAACCGCCGGGCTGCACGACCGCGGTCACGCCGGCCTCCAGCAGCACCTCGAGGCCGTCGGCGAACGGGAAGAACGCGTCGGACGCGGCCACGGCGCCTTCGGCCCGCTCCCCCGCCCGACTCACGGCCAGGTGGCACGAATCGACCCGGTTGACCTGGCCCATGCCCACACCCACGGATGCGCCGGCGTGCGCGAGCAGGATCGCGTTGGACTTCACCGCACGGCAGGCCTTCCAGGCGAACTCGAGGTCGGCGCGCGTGGCGTCGTCGACCTCGGGGCCCGACACCAGGCGCCACTCGGAGGTGTCCAGGGTGTCGAAGGTGTCGGTCTCCTGCACGAGCAGGCCGCCGGAGATCTGGCGCAGCTCCAGCGACGAACGACGGTAGTCGGCCGGCAGCTCGAGCAGACGGATGTTCTTTTTCGCGCTGAGCAGCTCGAACGCGGCCGGCTCGAAGCCGGGCGCAACGAGCACCTCGGTGAAAATCTGGCTGACCGTCTCGGCCATACCCAGCGTGACGACGCGGTTGGCCGCGATGACCCCGCCGAACGCGGAGACCGGGTCGCAGTCATGCGCACGGTGGTGCGCAGACGCGATGGCGTCGGGGGCCTTGGGGTTCGCCACGGCGATGCCGCACGGGTTGGCGTGCTTGATGATCGCCACGGCCGGTTCGCTGAAGTCGAACGCGGCGCGCACGGCGGCATCCGCGTCGACGTAGTTGTTGTAGGACATCTCCTTGCCGTGCAGCTGCACGGCCTGGGCGATGCCCTGGCCGCCCTCGCCGAGGTAGAGAGCTGCGGCCTGGTGCGAGTTCTCGCCGTAGCGCAGCACGGCCCCGCGGCTGGCTTCGATCGCGAGGGTCTCCGGGAACAGCAGGTCGGTGGGGTCATCGCTGTCGGCGCCGACGATGGAGTCGAACGCCTCGAGGATCTCCTCGCCGAGCGACTCCGCGTCGTCCTGCCACTGGTCGTAGACGTTCTCGGTGAACCAGGCCGACACACTGAGGTCGTAGTTGGCGGTGTGTTCGAACGCGAGCGAGGCCAGCTTCTGCCGCAGCCGAAGGGTGCTGCCGCCGGCGCCGACGGCCGTGATGATCTCCGGGTAGTTCTCCGGGTCCACGACGATGGCCACGTTGGGGTGGTTCTTGGCGGAGGCACGCACCAGCGCCGGGCCGCCGATGTCGATCTGCTCGATCACGTCGGCGGGTTCCGCACCCGACTCTACGGTTTCGACGAACGGGTACAGGTTCACCACCACGAGCTGGAACGGGGCGATCGACAGGTCGGCGAGCTGGTTCTCGTGCGCCTCGAGGCGCAGGTCGGCGAGGATGCCGGCGTGCACGCTCGGGTGCAGGGTCTTCACCCGGCCGTCGAGCGACTCCGGGAACCCGGTGACGGCGGCGACATCCGTCACGTCGTGGCCGGCGTCACGGATGGTGGCGGCGGTGGAACCGGTGGAGACCATCTCGACCCCGGCGGCGGCCAGGGCGTTGGCCAGTTCGACCAGGCCGGTCTTGTCTGAAACCGAGATCAGCGCGCGCTGCACGGGAATGACGTCCCGGTCGCGGTAGAGGCTCCGGGCGTTGGTGTGACCGCTCATATGGGGGAATGCTCCTTGAGATCGACGTGTCCGTTGGCGATGTCGAGCACGGCCTGCACGAGCAGGCGGCGTTCGACGAGTTTGATGCGGTCGTGCAGCGAGTCCTGGGTGTCGTCGGTCAACACCGGCACCCGTTCCTGGCTCACGATCGGTCCGTCGTCCACGCCGTTGTCGACAACAATGATGCTGGCGCCCGTCTGGGTCGCCCCGGCGGCGAGCGCGTCGCGCACCCCGTGGGCGCCGGGGAACTCGGGCAGGTAGGCGGGATGGGTGTTGATCAGGTGCGGCGACAGTGCGCCGACGACCCGCGGCGGCAGCAGCCTCATGAAGCCGCTGAGCACGGTGAGGTCGGGCTCCCAGTGCTGGATCTGCTCGAGCAGCGCGTCGCCCCACGCGTCACGGTCGGCGTAGGAGGCGAACGGCACCGTGAAGGTCGGGATGCCGAATTCCTCGCCGAGAGCGAGCCCCTCGGCGTCGCGGTCTGCACCGATGGCGATCACCCGGGCGGGGAACTCCGCATCGGCGGACGCCTCGAGAAGCGCGCGCAGGTTCGAGCCTCCGCCGGAGATCAATACGACCAGTGACAGCACCATCCGAGCCTACCGTTTCGTTGAGAGTTCCTCGGCACCGGAGTCCGTGCTCCGGGCCCGTCGGCCACCGACGAGCATACCGAGTGCGGCGGCGATGCCCACCTCCAGGGCGGTCAACGCCCCGACGAGCAGCGGGTTGGGACCGACTTCGGCGAGCCGCCCCGGTCCCATCGCCCCGGTCGACCACCAGGCGAGCAGGCCAAGCAGGATGCCGGCGACAACGCCCATCAGGGCACCGGTGCCGAGCATCCGCGCCGTGCCGTGCAGGGCGTTGGCGCGCTTGTCGACGCTTTGCCGCACGAGCACCGCCACCACGAAGCCGATCAGCACCGGAACGAGCAGGCCCAGGAAACCGAACTCCAGGGTGCCGTTCGGCAGCGCGCCGAACAGCGGCAGGCCGGGCACGGAGCCGAGCGTCGTGCCGAGCGGGGAGACGCTGTTGCCGGTGCCGAGGGCGATCCCGGGGCCGACGAACCAGCTGGCCGCCCAGACGACGACGTTCGGGATGAAAGCGAGCTGCCCGATCGTGAGGGCGATGCCGCCCATCACCCCGGCCTGCAGAGTCTCGTAGAGCCCGATCACGGTGGCGAAATTGGCCAGCACCGACACGCACACGGCCACGGCGGAGACGACCATGATGCCGGCGACGACGGCGGTGCCACCGCGGAGCGCGGTGCCGAGCTGGCTGCGCAGTTCGGCGGGGATCCGGGCCAGCTGGTTGGCGACCGGTCGTCTCACCCGGTCCGGCAGCACCGTCCCGGCCGTGCGGTTCGCACCGGCCAGGCCGATCAGCACACCGGTGGCGAAGACCAGGGTGGGCAGCAGGATGCCCTGCACCGGCGCCGGTGTGACGACGGCGGTTCCGGCGGAGAAGGTGAGCAGCGCGGCGAGCAGCCCATAACTGAGCACGGCCACACCTGCCGCGGTGAGGCTGTACTCGGTGCCGGCGGCGCGGCGGCCGGTGCGCACACCCAACAGCACCGAGAGCAGGGCGAAACCGAGCAGCGCGATGCTCAGGGTGAACGGCAGTTCTGCGCCGGCCAGGCCCAGCGAGGCCGAGACGTCGACGGGCAGCTGCACCGTGAGGTCGACGCCGTTGCCGAGCAGCCAGACGTCCACGGCGGCACGCCAGAAGACGAACCAGTCGATGCCCAGACCGTAGTGGGTGCCCCACAGGATCGTGAGCGGCACCAGGGCGATGCCGACTCCGATGGCGACGACAACGAGCGCCTCGAGCGCGGCGAGCAGGGCAGTCGTTATACGGTTCATATCCGAGAGGGAGCTTATCCTGGCCCGGCTTCGGGTTCGTCGTACCCCGCCGGGCTCGGGCCGAATCCCCGGCGAATCCGCCTTAGATCCCGCCGTCCACCGACCGGATCACCGGCAGATCCTCGTCGGGCACCAGCACCGCGGTATCCCGGTTGAGCGACTCGCCGCGGAAGAACGGCTTGGCGCCGGCGAAGAACGACCAGACGATCATCAGCAGCACCCCGAACAACAGCGACCCGACGCCGACCACGAAGACACCGCCGACGCCGAACAGCACCGTGTAGCCGTAGTCGGGATCGAGCATGTCCCACACCGAGAACCCGAACGCCGCGGTGAGCAGCAGCGACCCGAGCAGCGGGAAGACGAAGCGCATCCAGGCGTTACGCCAGCTGGTGAACAGGTCGTGCCGGAAGTACCAGACGCAGGCGTAGCCGGTGATGGCGTAGTAGAACGCGATCGCCAGGCCCAGGGAGAGGATGGTGTCGTTGAGGATGTTGGAGCTGACCAGGGTCATTCCCACGTAGAAGGCCACCGCGACGATGCCCATGATCAGGGTGGAGAACGACGGGGTGTGGAAGCGCGGGTGCACCTGGGCGAACCGGCTCGGCAGGGCCTTGTAGACGGCCATCGCGAGGGTTCCCCGGGCGGTGGGCAGGATGGTGGTCTGGGTCGACGAGATCGCCGAGATCATCACGGCGGCCACGAGCAGCCAGGCCCACGGCCCGAACACGGCGTCCTTGAGCGCAAAGAAGACGTCATCGGCGTTGCCATCGTTGCCGAGGCCGAATCCCTCGGTGCCGAGGCCGGCGTAGGCCATTGCCGCGACGGCGACGCCCACGTAGGTGACCAGCAGGATGATCGTGGTCAGCACCGCCGCCTGGCCCGGGATCCGTTTGGGATCCTTTGTCTCCTCGTTCAGCGACAGGCAGGTGTCCCAGCCCCAGTAGATGAACAGGGCCAGCAGCACGCCCTCGACAAGGCCGGAGAACGAGGTGAGGGCGAACGGGTTGAACCACTCCGCCTGCGGGGTGGTCGAGCCGGCCGGGGCGGAGCCGTCGAACACCGCCCACAGGGTGAACACCGTGAAGAGGATCAGCGCCAGGTACTGGAAGCCCAGCAGCACGTTCTGCAGCTTTTCGCCGATCTCGATGCCCCGGTAGCTCACCCACACCATCAGAGCGATGAACACCACCCCGGTGAGGGTCACGAGAAGCGCGTTCTCGGCCAGGTCCGGCGCCACCAGCAGCCAGAAGTAGATTCCGCCGATCTGGGCGAGGTTGCCGAGCACCACGATGCCGGCCACCGCCACACCCCAGCCGCCCATCCAGCCCACCCACGGGCCGAACGCCTTGGTCGCCCAGGTGAACGTCGTGCCGCAGTCGGGGATGTCCCGGTTCAGCTCCCGGTAGGCGAACGCCACCAGCAGCATCGGGATGAACGCGATGACGAACACCACGGGGGCCTGCGCACCCACGGCGAGCACCACAAAACCCAGCGTGGCGGCCAGGGAGTACACCGGGGCCGTGGAAGCGAGCCCGATGACCGTGGAGCCGAATAGGCCCAGCGTTCCGGCGGCCAGGCCTTTGCCCGAGGCGGGGGCGGGCTCGGGCCGGACCGGGGCCGTAGCGTCGTTGCGGGACATGGTCCTCCGATCGAAGGCCGCGGCATCCGCTTGTGCGGGTACACGCGTGCGTGCATAGTACTCGCCGCCCCGCGCGCGACAAAGGGCCCGCCGGATCGGCGGGCCCTTCGTCGTTCGGTGCGGTCTACAGCGCGGCGAGGACCTCGCGCAGCAGGGTCGCGGTCTCGCTCGGCGTCTTGCCGACCTTGACCCCTGCGGCCTCGAGGGCCTCCTTCTTTCCCTGCGCGGTTCCTGCCCCGTCGGAGACGATGGCGCCGGCGTGGCCCATGGTCTTGCCCTCCGGTGCGGTGAAGCCGGCCACATAGCCCACGACAGGCTTGGTGACGTGTGCCTTGATGTACTCGGCGGCCTTCTCCTCGGCGTCGCCGCCGATCTCGCCGATCATGACGATCGCGAGGGTCTCCGGGTCGGCCTCGAACGCGGCGAGCGCGTCGATGTGGGTGGTGCCGATGATCGGGTCGCCGCCGATGCCGATGGCGGTGGAGAAGCCCAGGTCGCGCAGCTCGTACATCATCTGGTAGGTCAGGGTGCCCGACTTGGAGACCAGGCCGACCGGTCCCTTGCCGGTGATGTTCGCCGGCGTGATGCCCACGAGCGCCTCACCGGGCGTGATGATGCCGGGGCAGTTCGGCCCGATGATGCGGGTCTTGTTGCCCTTCTCCTGGGCGTAGGCCCAGAACTCGGCAGAGTCCTGCACGGGCACGCCCTCGGTGATGATCACGAGCAGGCCGATTTCGGCGTCGATCGCTTCGAGAACAGCGTCCTTGGTGAAGGCCGGCGGCACGAACGCGATGGATACATCCGCGCCGGTCTTCTCCATGGCTTCGGCAACCGTGCCGAAGACGGGCAGTTCGACGTCGCCGTGGGTGACGGTGGTGCCGGCCTTGCGGGCGTTGACGCCGCCGACGATCTGGGTACCGGCCTTGAGCATCAGGGCGGTGTGCTTGGTGCCCTCGCCGCCGGTGATGCCCTGAACGATGACCTTGGAGTCCTTGTTGAGGAAGATTGACATTCTGTTCCCTTACTTCGCGGCGTTGGCGAGTTCGGCGGCCTTGGCGGCGCCCTCGTCCATGGTGGCGGCCAGGGTGACCAGCGGGTGGTTGGCCTCGTTGAGGATGCGGCGGCCTTCTTCGACGTTGTTGCCGTCGAGGCGCACCACGAGGGGCTTGTTCGCGGCGTCGCCGAGGGTGGCGAGCGCGCCGACGATGCCGTGGGCCACGGCGTCGCAGGCGGTGATGCCGCCGAAGACGTTGACGAAGACGCTCTTGACCTGCGGGTCACCGAGAATCACGTCGAGGCCGGCGGCCATGACGGCAGCGGATGCTCCGCCGCCGATGTCGAGGAAGTTGGCCGGCTTGACGCCGCCGTGCTCCTCGCCGGCGTAGGCCACCACGTCGAGGGTGGACATGACCAGCCCGGCGCCGTTGCCGATGATGCCGACCTCGCCGTCGAGCTTCACGTAGTTGAGGTCGTTCTGCTTGGCCTTGGCCTCGAGCGGGTCGGCGGCGGCCTTGTCCTCGAGCGCGGCGTGGCCCGGGTGGCGGAAGCCGGCGTTCTCGTCGATGGTGACCTTGCCGTCCAGGGCGATGATGTCGCCCTCTTCGGTGAGCACCAGCGGGTTGACCTCGACGAGGGTGGCGTCTTCGCCGGCGAACACGCTGTACAGCTGCACGAAGACCGGGGCGACCTTGTCAACCAGCTCGGCCGGGAACTTCGCCTGGACGGCGATCTCCTTGGCCTTGGCCAGGTCGATGCCGGCGGTGGGGTCGATGGCCACGTAGGCGAGAGCCTCGGGCTTCTCCACCGCGAGGACCTCGATCTCCACGCCGCCCTCGTAGCTGGCGAGCGAGAGGTAGGAGCGGTTGGAACGGTCCAGCAGCACGGAGAAGTAGAACTCCTGCTTGATGCGGGCTCCCCCGGCGACCATCACCCGGTGCACGGTGTGCCCCTTGATGTCCAGGCCCAGAATGGCGCGCCCGGCGGCTTCGGCTTCATCCGGGGTCTTGGCGACCTTCACGCCGCCGGCCTTGCCGCGGCCGCCGACCTTGACCTGCGCCTTGACGACGACGACACCGCCGAGCTTCTCGGCTGCGGCGCGCACCTCCTCGGGCGTGTCTGCGATGATGCCCGGCAGAACCGGGACTCCATACTGCTCAAACAGGTCTCTGGCCTGGTATTCGTAAAGATCCACGCTGCTCTTCCAATCCGCGTCATAGCGTTCCGTGCATGGGGTAGGTGTGGTCTGGCTCCCGGCGCGAAACTAGCTCGACGTCGAGAGATACTGACCATCTCAAACTCTACCTTCTCAGATGAGCGGCCGTGCCCGCTGGTCGAGCGCCGGTATTCTGGGCCCATGCCGAATCGCAATGCCAGCCTCGCCATCGTTTCGCTTGCGGCAGGTCTGGATGCGGCCATGCTGCTGCTCTTCGTGGTGATCGGTCGGGCCAGCCACGGTGAGGGCCTCTGGGGCGTGCTGGTCACCTGGTGGCCGTTCCTGGCCGGTCTGGTCGTTGCCTGGCTGGTTCTTACGGCCCGGCGCACACCGCTGCGGATCGTCTGGACCGGGGTGGGCGTGTGGCTGATCACCGTAGTCGTGGCGATGCTGCTACGAGTCGTCAGCGGTCAGGGCGTGCAGCTCAGCTTTGTGATTGTGACCTTCCTCGTCCTCGGGGTGTTCCTGCTCGGTTGGCGCGCCATCGCGCTGTTAGTGCAACGCCAGCGCCGCCGCGGCGCATCCGTAGAGGGCTCCCGCCTCGCTGGTTGAGCCTGCCCTCGCGGGTTGAGCTTGTCGAAACCCGGTGACGTGCCGGCGATACCCGGCCCGCTCGCGCGCCCCGACCCCGCCGATGCCCTGTGCCCGGCCGCCGGGCTGGGCCACAATATCTGCGAACGGTTCGCTCGCCCTGGCATCCCCGGGCGGCCCGACCCCGCAGGAGGATCACTCATGAGCACCCTGTCGATCGACCCGAAGACCCTGGCCGAGGAGGCCTACCTCTACCTGTACCCGCTGGTGCTGATGGAGGTCACCCGGCAGCAGAGCATCAACACGGCGCCGGGACGCATCTTCGGCCGGGGTCCCGAGAACACCTTCGTGCATACCCGCAGCTTCCCGGCGGCCGAGTTCCGCGACGTCGTGCGGCCCAACTTCGACACCCTCTATTCGATCGCCTGGCTCGAGCTCGGCGCGGGCCCTGTCGTGATCCACCTGCCCGACACAGCCGACCGCTACTACCTGTTGCCCCTGATCGACATGTGGACCGAGGTCTTCGCCAACCCGGGCAAGCGCACCACGGGGACCGCGGCGCTGGACATCCTCGTGGTGCCGCCCGGCTGGTCGGGCGAGCCGCCGGACGGCCACGCGCTCATCCAGGCGCCCACCCCGCACGTCTGGGTCGTGGGCCGGTTCCAGACCAACGGTGTCGACGACTACCCGGTGGTGCGGGCGCTGCAAGACCAGCTGTCGCTCACTCTGCCGCCGGAATACGTGGAGTTTCCGCTCGACCCGACGGTGGACTCAACCACTCCGCCGTTGCGCACGGTGGCCCAGCTGAGCGGTGTGGAGTTCTTCCGCCGCGCCGCCTCGGCGTTGCGGACCGTGCCGGTGCACGGGACCGACTTCTCGGTCCTTGCCCGGATCCGGCACCTCGGCATCGTGCCGGGCCTGTCCTTCGACAGCACGCGGCTGGATGCGGCGGACACCGCTTTGTTGGAGGACGGGGTGGCCGAGGCCAGGGCGACCATGCTGGCCACCCTGCCGCTGATGGGCCGGCGTGTGAACGGCTGGTTGCTCAACGTGGAGACCATGGGCAACTACGGCAACGACTACCTCAAGCGCGCCGTGGTCGCGCTGGTGGGCCTCGGCGCGAACCCGCCGGAGGACGCGGTCTACCCGATCCTCATGACGGATGCCGACGGCCGGCCCCTCGACGGAGGGAACCGCTATCGGCTGCATTTCGAGAGGCACGAGCTGCCGCCCGTCGACGCGTTCTGGTCCCTGACCATGTACGACGCGGACGGTTTCCCGGCCGCCAACCCGATCGACAGGTACGCGATCGGCGACACGGATGCGCTGCACTACAACGCCGACGGGTCCCTCGACCTGGTCCTGCAGCACGAGCGGCCGGCGGATGACTTGATCGCCAACTGGCTGCCGGCGCCGCTGGGGCCGCTCGGGGTGACGATGCGCCTGTACGGCCCTCGCCGCGAGGTGCTCGACGGCGCCTGGGTGCCCCCGGCGGTCACCCGGCTGGAGGTAAGGAAAAAGTGACTTTACCAGGACGGGATCGGACGCAGCATCCCTTTTTTCGACCGATGTCCTGATAAACGGCCGTCAGCCGCACGAGGCCCCGCACGAGCAGTCGCCCAGGCGCGACGCTGCCGATCCGTCCCACCAGTGTCAGCGGTCGACGGACTCGTCATCGTCAGTGTCGTCGCCGAGGTCGACGAGCCGGTTGTCGGCGTCGTCGCCCCACTCGTCGGTGGTCTCCACGTCGGTCGGCGCGATGTCCTCGGCGTTGGGAAGCAGCTCTTCGTCCGCGGGGATCTCAAGGTCGTCGACGACGCGGTTATCGTCGAGCGCCTCGGGGTCGTGCGGCCACAGGCCGTCGGATTCCTGGGTCATGATCGAACCTCCTTCGGACGCGAGCCGACGCTGAACGGTGCGGGTATCGGGTGACCGGGACGGCTGCAGTGCGCGGGTCCCGGTGCAGGACACCGTACCGTCGTCGGTGGTCGGCGACAAGGCGTCGGTGGCCCACACGGCACGGGTCAGAGTGGGGTGCCGGCGCGCCGGGCCAGGCCCGCGCGGGTGGCGACCACGATCACCAGGGCGACGGCGCCGCCCAGAACCGTTTCCACGACCCTGTCGACCAGAAGGTCCGACACCGGCACCGGGCTGCCCAGGTGCGACACCGTCAGCGCCAGCGGTGTGATGAACAGCAGCGCGGCACCGTAGTGTTTGCCCACCAGGATCTCGGCGCCGAACTGGCCGATCGCGATCACCAGGATCAACACCCAGACGGGCGGGCCCGGCAACAGCACCAACCCCGTCACCAGGACCCCGAGCGCGGTGCCGAAAATACGGTGGAACGCGCGGGAGGTGGAGTGCCTGGCGCCGGGCGGCGGCAAGACTGCCACCACGCTCACCACCGCCCAGTACGGATGACCGATGCCCACGAGAATGGCCAGGCCGCCGGCGACCAGGCTGCCCACCACCATCTGCCCGATCGACAGCCAGACCCGGCCGTCACGGTACGCGGTCGGGTTGAGGCGGGGCTGCCTCGGCAGCTGCTTGAACAGCGGGGCCGACCGCTCCGGCGCGGCCCTGCGCAGCAGAGCGCCCGACATCGTCACCAGCCAAGCGAAGGCGGCACCGGCCACGCCCACGAGCAGCCGGGTCAGCACCTGGTCGGGCTCGGTGGGCACCTGGGCGCACACCGTGTAGGCGAACACGAAGAACAGCGGCGTGCCGGGGAACAGTCCCATCGTGTTGACCAGCAGCACTCCGAGAACCAACACCACGATCAGGCCCAGCGTCAGCAGGCCGAGCGGCGCCCCGAGCGCCGCCAACAGCAACCCGAAACCGATGCTGCAGACCATCCCCACGGCCGCCACGCTCACCGACCTGGCCCGCAGCCGGTACGGTTCGCTGCGTCCGAACAGGGCCGTCATGCCGCCGAACGAGGCGTACACGGCCCAGTCGATGCGCCCGGCAAGCACCAGCACGATGAGCGGAATCACCATAGCCAGCGTCGCCCGGGTGGCGACCTCCAGGTCGAGGGCGCGCAGGGACCGCGCCCACTGCCTCAGTGTCTCGGGCCGGGAGCGGGCATCCGCTGAATCGTCGTGGTGTGGCGCCGTCACTCGATCTTCTCGATCGGGGCGATCTTGATCAAGAGCTTCTTCGCCCCGCTGGTGTCGAACTGCACGTGCGCGATGCGTTTGGTGCCTTCGCCGGTGACCTGGTTGACCTTGCCGTCACCGAAGTCGACGTGACGGATGCGGTCTCCCGCGTTCAGGCTGAGGTCACCGTTGTCGCGCACCTGCGCGGTGACCCGGTTGGCCCACTCGGTCTTCGGCTTGGGTGCCGGCGGCAGCTGGCCCGGGGTGCCGCTGCGGCTGCCGAAGCCGCCGCCGTCGCGGCGCGCGTTGAGCGCCCGGGGCTGGGTGCCGCCGCGGGAATTGGCCATGCCGGGCGACTGTTTCCAGTCGATCAGCGTGGCCGGGATCTCCTGCAGGTAGCGGCTGGGCATGGCCACGTTGACCTCGCCGAACTGGGCGCGGGTCATCGCCAGCGACAGGTAGAGCCGCTGCCGGGCCCGGGTGATGCCCACGTAGAAGAGACGCCGTTCCTCGGCGGGCCCGCCGGGTTCACCGGCCGACATCTGGTGCGGCAGCAGCCCCTCCTCGACGCCGGTGAGGAACACGGCCTCGTATTCGAGGCCCTTGGCGGTGTGCAGCGTCATCAGCGACACGGTGCCGGAGGCGTCGTCGAGGTCGTCGGCGGCCGCGACGAGGGACACCTGGGTGAGGAAGTCGACCAGGCCGGCGTCGGGGTTCTCCCGGTTGAAGTCCTTGGTCTGGGCGACGAGCTCCTCGATGTTCTCCGCCCGCACCTCGTCCTGCGCGTCGCGGCTGGCGCGCAGCACCGCGAGCAGACCGCTGCCGTCGAGCAGGAAGGTGAGCAGGTCGCTGACGTTGGCGGCTCCGGCCGGGTTCTCCGGGTCCATCATGAGGGCGGCCGAATCGAGCAGGGTTGCCAGCTGCAGAATCGCGCCGGTCACCTTGGGCCCCAGGCCCAGCCCGCCGGAGTCACGCATGGCCTGGCGGAAGGAGATGCCGTTGGTCTCGGCGAAGCTGGCCAGCTGGGTTTCGGTGGCCGGGCCGATGCCGCGCTTGGGGGTGTTCAGGATGCGGCGGAGCGCCAGTTCGTCCAGCGGGTTGGCGACGGCGACGAGGTAGGCCAGCGCATCCTTGATCTCGGCGCGTTCGTAGAACTTGGTGCCGCCGACGACGCGGTACGGCACCGCGGCGCGTACCAGGATTTCTTCCAGCGCACGGGTCTGCGCGTTGGTGCGGTAGAACACCGCCATGTCGCGGTAGGCCATACCAGCGCGGTGCAGCACCTCGATCTCGTCGGCCACGAATTGGGCCTCGTCGTGCCCGTTGTACGCGGTGTAGCCCACGATCTTCTCGCCGTCGCCGCCGGCGCTCCAGAGCCGCTTCTCGCGGCGGTCGAAGTTGTTGCCGATCACGGCGTTCGCGGCCGAGAGGATGTTCTGGGTGGAGCGGTAGTTCTGCTCGAGCAGGATCACCTTGGTGCCGGGGAAGTCCCGTTCGAACTCGGTGATGTTGCGGCTGGAGGCGCCGCGGAACGCGTAGATGGACTGGTCGGAGTCGCCGACGACGGTCAGCGACGCACCGGGGATCTGGCCGGAGGCATCCTGCAGGTTCTTGACGTGCAGGCCCGCATCCTCCATGTCGTCGGCCAGTTCGGCGTCGACAGGGCGGGTGAGCTCACGCACCAGCGCGTACTGGGCGTGGTTGGTGTCCTGGTATTCGTCGACCAGGATGTGCCGGAACCGGCGCCGGTACAGTGCCGCGACCTTGGGGAAGGCCCGGAACAGGAACACGGTCTCGCCGATCAGGTCGTCGAAGTCGAGGGCGCTGGCCGCGCGCAGCCGCCGCGTGTACTGGCGGAAGATCTCGACGAACATGACCTCCTGCGGGTCGCTCATGTTCGCGTTGCGGGCGTAGGAATCGACATCCGCGAGCTCGTTCTTGAGCTTGGAGATCTTGGACGCCACGTTGCCGGGTGTGAAGCCGAGGGTATCGGCGTCGAGCTGTTTGATGATGCGTTTGATGGTGACCTTGGAGTCGGCCGAGTCGTAGATGCTGAAGTTCGCCGACAGTCCCGCGCTCTCGGCCTCGCGGCGCAGGATGCGCACGCACGAGGAGTGGAAGGTGCTGATCCACATGCCGTCGGATGCCTGACCGAGCAGGGCCTTCACTCGTTCGCGCATCTCGGCGGCGGCCTTGTTGGTGAACGTGATCGCCAGGATCTGGCTGGGCCACGCCTCGCGGGTCTCGATCAGGCCGGCGACCCGGCGGGTGAGCACGCTGGTCTTGCCCGAGCCGGCGCCGGCGACGATCAGCAGGGCCGGGCCGCGGTACTTGACGGCCTCGAGCTGCTGCGGGTTGAGGCCGTCGAAGAGCGGGCTCTGCTGCTCGGAACCGGCGTCGGGGCCCGCTCGTCCGTCGAGGATGATCGGGGTCGCGGACGCCCTGGTCGCGGGGGCGTTGGGCAGGTCTGGAGACAAAGTCATGGCCAGCCAATTCTAGGCGCAGCCGCCGACATCCGCCCCGCGGCGGGTAGGGGTCAGGCGGGTGAGAGCGGATGCGGCAGCCCGGCGGACAGCCCGTCGCGCACGTGTACCGCCAGGTCGGGCTGGTCGGCGAAGACCCCGTCGATGCCGGTGTCCATGATGGTGCGGAACTCGGCCTGCCAGTTGCCGAAGTCGGCCTTGCGGGTGCCGACCCTGAAGCTGGGGGCCAGGAACCGGTTCTCCGGTCGCAGCGTCCAGGTGTAGATCGCCAGGCCGGCGGCGTGGGCGGCGTCCACCAGGTCTGAGGCGCCGTCGATGTTGCCGTCAGGGCCGGTGTGCAGGATGAGGGATTTGGGCACGCTGATGCCGTCGAGCTGGTGGCCGAGCTGGTACAGCGCCAGGTCGGTGAGGTAATCCGCGTAGGTGGTGGCCCGGTCGCCGAACCTGGCAACGAGATCGGCGGGTGCTCCGCTGGCCTCGAGCAGGAACACCCGACGGCCGAAGACGCCGCGCGCCTGCACCTGGGCCAGCACCGTGCGTTCGAAGCTCTCGATGGTGAGCCGGCCCTCCCCGGTGTTCCAGCCGGCTTCGTTGACCTCGGCGGCGAACAGTTCGTCCAGCGGCAGCCCGATGGACTCGAAGTAGCTGGCGTGCTTGATCTCGGCGACAACGCCGAGCTCCCGATCCAACGGCGCCTCCACCCGATCAACCAGACGGAACACATCGCGCAGCCGCAGGATCGGGAAGAGTCCGTCGAAGCTGGCGCTCAGGCCGCGCAGGGCGGGCAGCCGCTCGCGGGCGCGCAGGGTGCGCAGCTCCGCCCAGGTGAAGTCCTCGGTGAACCAGCCGGTCATGGCGACACCGTCGATCACCTTCTCCGTGCGGCGGCCGGCGAATTCGGGGTGGGAGGCCACATCCGTCGTGCCGGAGATCTCGTTCTCGTGCCGCACTACCAGCACGCCGTCCTTGGTGGCGACGATGTCGGGCTCGACGGCGTCGGCGCCCAGGGCGAACGCGAGCCTGTAGGCGGCTTCGGTGTGCTCCGGGCGGTAGCCGCTGGCACCGCGGTGAGCGATCACGAGGGGTGGCATGTCCCAAGGTTAGCCGCGGCCTGCCAGAATCTTGTGTTGTGACCACCTGGATCGACCCGACACCCCGCGTTCGCTGGGGTGACCCCCGATGGCGGTATGCGGTGGGCCTCCTGATGATCCTGCTCGGCGCGGCCCTGACCAACATGGTCAGCACCTACAGCCTGTGGTTCGTGGTGGTCGGGCCCTGCGCGCAGCTGCTCGGCTGGCTGATCCTGCCCGGTGCCCTTTGGCGCCGGCTGGTCGTGATCCTGCCGTGCCTGCTGGCCGCGCTCGTGCTCATCGCCGGCCCGGATTTCGCGGGAGCATTCGCGGTGTTGCTGGCCGGATGGCTGTTCACCCGGCACCGGCCGGGGCGCAGCTATCTGGCCCTGATCCCGGTGATCGTCCTGAGCTTCGTGCTCAAGGGCGCCCTGAACGAGTACAGCCAGCACTGGATTGGGCTGCTGAGCGGTTCTCTGGCCAGTGTGGCGTGCGCCTGGTTGGGCTGGGCGCTGGCGCTCTGGCGTCAACGCGAGATGGCCGCCGGGCCCGCCGCAGCCACCGTTCCCGACCCGGTCAAGGCTGAGTAGACTCTCAGCAAACTACGGGTTGATCCGGTAGATTTGTGGCACAGACTCGCGCGTCGGACACCGGCGCGCACCCCTCACCAGCTGATTGTTAGGCAGGAAACCATGGCTACCTCCAACCCCGCATTTAGAAACGCCGCGTTCGGCGCTCCCGGCGCCGTTGCCACGTCCAAGGTGCTCTCCGACAACGACCTGCAGGCGCTCTACAACTCGCCCTCCGCCGGTTCGCAGGACACCGACCGGATGACCTACGAGGACACCATCGGGAAGACCGTCCTGGCCTTCGCGATCCTGCTGGCCGCCGCGGCGACAGCGTGGGTGCTCACCCCGGTGATGCCGTTCCTGTTCATCGTCGGTGCAATCGGCGGGCTCGTGCTCGGCCTGGTCAACGCCTTCAAGAAGGAGCCGTCGCCGCCCCTGATCCTCGCCTACGCCGCGCTTGAGGGACTGTTCGTCGGTGGCATCTCCCGCTTCTTCGAGGAGATGTCCGGTGGTGGCGTCGTCGTGCAGGCCGTCATCGCCACCCTCGTGGTCGTCGGCGTCACCCTGGCGCTGTTCTCCAGCGGCAAGATCCGCGCCTCGAAGCGGGCCACCAAGGTGTTCCTCATCGCGATGGTCGGCTACGCGGTCTTCTCCCTGGTCAACTTCGGCATGATGATGTTCGGCGCCGTCGACGGTGCGTTCGGCATGCGCAGCGGCACCATCGCGATCGCCGGTTTCGAGATCAAGCTGGGACTGCTCATCGGGGTGCTGGCCGTGCTGATGGCGGCGTACTCCCTCGTGCTCGACTTCGACTTCATCCAGAAGGGCGTCAATAACCGCGCTCCCCGCAAGTACGGCTGGAGTGGCGCGTTCGGCATCATGGTCACGGTCGTCTGGCTCTACATCGAGCTGCTGCGCATCTTCATGATCGCCCGCGAGTAGCGCTCCCCCGCACACCCCGAAAGGGCCGGCCCACCTCGGGCCGGCCCTTTCGTCGTCTCGCAGGCGCCAGCGCCCAGTTTGGGCTAAGCGGGCAAGGCGCCGTTATGCGGGTGGCGCGCCACCCGCAGAGCGGCGCCTGACCCGCATACCGCGCCCGTGGCCCCCTAACGACGGAAGCACCCTCGCGCAAGGCGAGGGTGCTTCCGGCACAACTACGGGCGCGGCGGAACGCCTACTCCCATTCGATGGTCCCCGGCGGCTTCGACGTGACGTCGAGAACCACGCGGTTGACCCCGTCGACCTCGTTGGTGATGCGGTTGGAGATCTTCGCGAGCAGGTCGTACGGCAGGCGGGTCCAGTCGGCCGTCATGGCGTCCTCGGAGGACACCGGGCGCAGCACGATCGGGTGGCCGTAGGTGCGGCCGTCGCCCTGCACGCCCACCGAGCGCACGTCGGCGAGCAGCACCACGGGGCACTGCCAGATCTCCCGGTCAAGGCCCGCGGCGGTCAGTTCGGCGCGCACGATCGCATCCGCCTGGCGCAGCAGGTCCAGACGCTCCTGGGTTACCTCGCCGACGATGCGGATGCCCAGGCCGGGTCCGGGGAACGGCTGGCGTTGCACGATCTCGGCGGGCAGGCCCAGCTCGGCGCCGATGGCCCGCACCTCGTCCTTGAACAGGGCGCGCAACGGCTCGACCAGCTCGAACTGCAGGTCCTCTGGCAGGCCGCCCACGTTGTGGTGACTTTTGATGTTGGCGGTGCCGCTGCCGCCGCCGGACTCGACGACGTCGGGGTACAGGGTGCCCTGCACGAGGAAGCGGATCGGGTCGCCGTCGATCTCCGCGGCCTCCTTGATGAGCTCGGCCTGAGCCTGCTCGAAGGTGCGGATGAACTCGCGGCCGATGATCTTGCGCTTGGTCTCCGGGTCGCTGACGCCGGCCAGCGCGTTGATGAACTGCTCGCGCACATCCACCGTGACCAGGCGGATGCCGGTGGCCTTGACGTAGTCTTCTTCGACCTGGCGGCGCTCATCCTCGCGCAGCAGGCCGTGGTCCACGAACACACAAACCAGCTGGTCGCCGATGGCCTTGTGCACCAGGGCGGCGGCGACGGCGGAATCGACCCCGCCGGAGAGACCGCAGATGACCTTGCCCGTGCCCACCTGGGCCTGAATCAGCGCGACCTGCTCCGCGATGACGTTGCCGCTGTTCCAGTCGGCGGGGATGCCGGCGGCGCGGTGCAGGAAGTTCTCCAGCACGTGCTGGCCGTGCGCGGAGTGCTTGACCTCGGGGTGCCACTGCACGCCGTAGAGCTGGCGTTCGTCATTGGCGAACGCGGCCACAGGGGTCGACACCGTGGAGGCGAGTACCGTGAAGCCGTCGGGGGCCTTGGACACCGAGTCGCCGTGGCTCATCCACACGGTCTGCTCGGCGGGCTGGTCGGCGAGCAGCGCGTTGGTGCTGTCGGAGACGACCACCGGGGTGGAACCATATTCGCGCTGGCCGGTGTGCGAGACCTCGCCGCCGAGGGCGGTGGCCATCACCTGGAAGCCGTAGCAGATGCCCAGCACCGGGATGCCGAGGTCGAAGATCGCCGGGTCGAAGGTGGGGGCACCCTCGGCGTAGACGCTGGACGGTCCGCCGGAGAGCACGATGCCGATCGGGTTCTTCTCGGCGACCTCCGCGGCGGTGATCGAGTGCGCCACGATCTCCGAGTACACGGATGCCTCGCGCACGCGCCGGGCGATCAACTGCGCGTACTGCGCGCCGAAGTCCACCACGAGCACCGGGCGGCTGATGCCGGAGGTGGCAACTGAAGCGGCGCCTTCCTCGGTTCCGATCAGGTTCTCCAGGCCCTCAGCGCCCTCGGCGCCGTCGGCGCCCACGACGTCCATCGGGTTCACGGCGCTCATGCGCGGACCCCGCTTTCGACGGCGGCGACGGGGTGCGCGGCGAGATATGCCTTGACCCGCTGGCCGACCTTAGCCTCGAGGAAGAAGGACAGGAATGGGATGATGCCTCCGAGCGCGATGAGTAGGAAGGTGGGGAAAGGCCAGCGCATGATGCTCCAGATGCGGAAATCGGCGAACAGATACAGAACGTAGAACCAGCCGTGCACCATCAGCAGTCCAGTGCTCAGATTGACGGCCGTCACGGTGCCATCCGGCACCAGGGCCAGGAAACCGTTCGGGCCGCCGGCTTCAAGCTCGGTGCCGAAGAGGTACTTGGCGATCACCTCGGCGCAGAGCAGTAGCAGCAGAACACCGGTGATGATCGACGAGACCTGGTACAGCCGAAGCGCACCGGGGATTCTGGGCAGGTCGGCGGGCTTGGGTTCAAGTGGCATGGGCTAATTCTACGGGGCGTTGGCGTGCGACCGGTCGGTGCCAGCGGCCGGGCCGGCTGCCTCGTCCGGCGTACCGGCGGCGTCCTCGGCCGCAGCGGCAGCGGCGACCTCGGTTTCGCGCTCCCAGGCATCCCGCACCAGGCGGTACCAGAGGAACACGGCGAAGCCGGCGAAGACGACCCACTCGAGGGCGTAGAAGATGTTCAGCCAGTTCAACGGAACCTCGACTTCGGGCTCCGGGGAGTCGATGACCGTCAGACCGTCGGGGGCGACGGTGTCGACGATGTAGCCCTGGTAGACGGACTGGTCGGACCAGTTGGCCCAGAGGTTGATCAGCGCCGCGGTGGACACCGTGGTCATCGTGTACGGGTCGGCGTCTTCGTCGGGCAGCGCGGGCGCCTCAGACGAGAGGAACCGGCCGGTGAGCGGCTGGAGGGACAGGATCGACATCTGTGTGGCGAGCCGTTCGCGGACCGCGGCCGCCTGGTCGGCGTCTGCGGTCCAGCCGCGGGCCACCGCGATGCTGGCACCCTCATCGGTGACGAAGTGGCTGACTACCCAGAAACCGGATTCGCCGCCGTTGTGTCGGCCGCTGATGATCTGCTCGTCACCGGCCACGAACGAGCCGATCGTCTCGATCATCTGGCCCTCAGCGACCTTCGCGGGCGGCCCATCCGGTGACACCGTGTCTTTGAGTGGTTGCACGGTCTCGGTGGTGCGCTCGATGACCTCGCCGGACGAGATGGCGCGGGCCAGCTGCCACTGGCCGAGGGCAGCGAAGGCGCCGGCGATGGCCAACGCCAGCAGCAGCGCGGCGATCCACCGGGGACGCACCATCATGCGCATCATGAGTAATCACCCGTCTGGTCGTCCTGGCCGGCCTGGTCGGTTTTTTTCTTCGGGGTCGGGTACGTGTCGGAGATGAAGTCCACCATCGGGTCGCCGGATTTCTGGTCATGGGTGACCGCCTCAACCAGAGCGATCTCTTCGGCGCGCATGGCGTCTCGCTCCGGGGTGCGGGTGGGCGGATGCGCCGCTCGGGAGCGGCGGCTGAGGGCAGCGCCGATCTTCTCCGAGTTGGCGGTGAACAGGGGGCCGAGGATCGCCATGGTCAGCACGTAGAGGCCCGCGAAGGGCTGCAGCCGCGGGTCAAGGCCGGCGCTGACCGACAGGGTTGCCAGGATCAGGGTGAACTCGCCGCGGTTGACGAAGATCGCGGCGGTGTTCAGTCCTTCGCGCAGCCCCATCTGGTGCATCCGGGCCAACAGCGCGCCCGAGGCCAGGCTGAGCGCGAAGGTCATCACGATGGCGATTCCCACCAGGACGATGACCGAGCCGAATTCGGCCACGTTCAGCGCCAGGCCGAAGTTGAGGAAGAAGAACGCCCCGAAGACGTCGCGCAGCGGCACCGCCACCCGTTCGATGCGGCCCCGGTAGGTGCTCGCGCCCAGGACCACGCCAATAAGGAATGCGCCGATGGCGTCGGTGACGCCGATGATCTCGCCGATGCCGGCGAAGAGCACGGCCAGGCCGAAGAACAGGATGGTGAAGAGTTCGTCGTCCTTGGTGCGCATCAGTCTGGACACGACCCGGCCGCCCCACCGGGCGACGGAGAACATCACCACGAGGAACAGGAACGCGATGCCCAGTTGCAGCACGATCGGCCAGATCTCGGTCTTGCCGCTGAGCACCACGGACACGATGGCCAGGTACACGGCGATGAAGATGTCACCGACGACGGTCACCCCGAGGATCATCGGGGTTTCCTTGTTGGCCAGCCGGCGCAGTTCGATGAGCAGTTTGGTGATGATCGCACTGGACGAGGTGCCGGTCATGCCCGCGATGACCAGGGCTTCCCTGGCGCCCCAGCCTGTCATCAGGCCGAACGCGAACCCGGCGCCCATGTTGATCAGGATCCAGGAGCCGCCGGAGATCAGCAGTTTTCCGGCGTCGCCGAAGAAGGCCTCCTGGTCGAACTCGAGCCCCAGGCTGAACAGGAGCAGGATGAGCCCGAAGACCGCGATCAGTTCGATGTCGGCCGAATTGAAGTCCAGCGGGAACCATCCGGTGTACGGGCTGGCCAGCAGGCCCACGATCATGTAGATCGGGATCGACGGCAGGCCGATCAGTTTGCCCAACCGGCCGAGCACGTAGGCCACCACGAGCAGGATGCCCAGGGTGAGGAGATCTTCACCGAGGTGCATCGGCTACCCTCCTGGCGGCGCGTCGACGGGCTTGGACGTGATCGCACCGGTGCGGAAGAAGGCGAAGGCCTTCGCCACCTTCTCGGGAGAGCCGGCCACGACGAGGGTGTCGCCGGGGAAGACCTTGAAGTCGGGCGCGGGCGCGGGGTTGGCGGATTCGCCGCGCACCACGGCCACCACCGTGAGCCCGGCGATGCCGCGCTCGGCGGGGTTGCCCAGCGGCTGGCCGGCGATGTGGTCTTCGTAGTCCACGGTGAACCAGTCGATGCTGAGCCCGGGGATCTGGTCGAGCGCGGTGAGCGACTCGGTGATCTGGGTGCCGCCGAGCAGTTCGGCGAGGGTGTGCGCCTCGTCCTCGCTCAGGCGCAGCGACACCTTGCTGGCGTCGGGGCCACCCTCGTCGTCGGCGAAGGTGATCAGATCGCTGTGACCGGAGCGGTGCGCGATGACACCGACCTTGCCGCCGTCATCGGTGATGAAGGTGTGCAGTACACCCACACCGGGGAGCTTGACCCGTCGAACGTCAACCATGGTGCGACTCCTGAAGGCTTGAGGGCGGTCTAGTCATTCTACCGGAGCGTGTTCGCCGGTCGGGCGGGCCGCGGCACCGGCGCATCCGCTCGGCTCGCCCCGCCCCGTGATTGCCCCGGGACGGGTTCGGTGCGCCTCCTACGGGTGACGGCGCCCGCTATAGCGGGCGCGATCGGCCACACGAGGTGCAGTGACGGGCGGGTCGGGCGGGCGGGTTGGGCGGTCGGTCTGCGATCCACAGCCTGGGGACGGGCCGAGGAAGTGCACAGATACGTCCCGCCGCCGCCGCCGGGCCCGACGATGCGCCAGCCTCGGGGCATGACCACCACATCATCAGGCAGCCTGGACGTCCTCGCCGCGTTGTCCGGCCACAGCGGGCTCATCCTGGCGAGCGACGCGGCGCGAGTCGGCCTCCACCACGAGCTCCGCCGAGAATACGAACGTCACACCGTCATCCGCCTCCGCCGGGGGGTGTACACACGCGCTGCCGAGTGGGATGCCCTGGGCGCGGATGCGCGTTACCTCCGTCGGATCCACGCACATGCCGCCACGGCGGAGGCACCGGCTGTGTACTCGCACGTCTCGGCGGCGGCGCTATGGGGATTGCCGATTGTTGGTGCCTGGCCGGCGGATATTCACCTTGCCACCACGACGGCGGCGGGCGGACGGTCCCGGCGCGGCGTGATCCGTCATCCGCAGGAGCACAGCCTCGACGTCGTGGAGCACGAGGGGCTTCGGGTGACCTCGGTCGCGGCGACCGCGGTGGCACTCGCCAGGGTGCTCAGGTTCGGCCAGGCGGTGGCGGTCGTGGACAAAGCCATCCACCAATCACGCGACGGTCACGCCCTGGCGACCCGAGCAGACCTCGACCGCGCGTTCGACCAGCTCGGGCGGGTTACCGGTCGCGCGGCCGCTGGGCGGGTCCTGGAGTTCGCTTCACCGCTCTCCGGGTCGGCCGGAGAATCGATCAGCCGGGCCGGAATCTTCTTGCTGGGTTTTCTCCTGCCCGAGTTACAGGTGCCACACTGGGATCACGCGGGCCTGATCGGGTTCACCGACTTCTTCTGGCGCTCCGTCGGCAGGGTCGGCGAATTCGATGGGCACGGTAAGTACCTGCGCGACGAGTTCACCGGCGGACGCTCCACTGCCGATATCGTCATGGCCGAAAAGATACGGGAAGACCGACTGCGCGCACTGGGGTTGGGCGTGTTCCGGTGGGACTGGTCGGTTGCCACATCCCTCCCTGCTCTGGGAGATCTCCTCACCCGCAACGGCATCCCCCGGGCTCGCTGAGAGCGCGACCTCACCCGCTGCGACCCGCGCCGCTCACTGCACCTCGTACGGGCGACCGCGCCCGCTATAGCGGGCGCGGTCGCCGACAGGAGGCGCAGTGACCCCGCGGGCTCAGCTCGTCACGATGTCCGGCGCCTCCAACCGCACCCGGTCGGCGGATTCGTCGTCGGGCTGGGTCTGCGAGGCCCGTTCGGCGGCGACCCGCTTGAGGTAGATCGACACCTCCCGCTCCTCACGCTCGGTGTCCCAGCCGAGCACCTCGGCCAACAGCCGGGCCGCGACGGGTGCCGCGGACACCCCGCGGTCCCAGGCCTCGATGGAGATGCGGGTGCGTCGGGCGAGCACGTCCTCGAGGTGCAGCGCGCCCATGTGGGTCGCGGCGTACACAACCTCGGCCTGGATGTAGTCGTCGGCGCCGGGCAACGGGTCGGCCAGCTCCGGCTTTTCCTTGATCAGGTCGAGCAACTCGTCGGTGAGGGTGCCGTAGCGGTTGAGCAGGTGCTCGATGCGCACGGTGTGCAGGTTGAACGCATGGGCGATCTTGCCGCGCTTGTTCCACGCCGCCCGGTAGCCCTCGGCGCCGAGCAACGGGATCTCCTTGGTCGTGGACGGCGGAACCAGCCCGTCGAGGGCATCCACCGCGGCGTCGATCGCGTCCTTGGCCATCACCCTGTAGGTGGTCCACTTGCCGCCGGCGATCACTACCAGGCCGGGCACCGAGTGCCCGACGAGGTGCTCGCGGGAGAGCTTGGAGGTCTGCTCGGACTCCCCCGCCAGCAGCGGGCGGAGGCCGGCGTAGACACCCTCCACGTCTTCCCGGGTCAGCGGCACCTGCAGCACGGCGTTGACGTGTTCGAGCAGGTAGTCGATGTCCGCGGCCGTGGCGGCCGGATGCGCCTTGTCCAGGTGCCAGTCGGTGTCGGTGGTGCCGATCAGCCAGTGCCGGCCCCACGGGATCACGAAGAGCACGCTCTTCTCGGTGCGCAGCAGCAGGCCCATCGACGACTGGAACCTGTCCCGCGGCACGACGAGGTGGATGCCCTTGGACGCGCGCACCTTGAAGGTGCCGCGTTCGCCGACCATCCGCTGGGTGTCGTCGGTCCAGACGCCGGTGGCGTTGACGACCTGCTTGGCCCGCACCTCGAAGCGCTCCCCTGTCTGCAGGTCGTGCGCCTGCACGCCGACGACCCGTTCGCCCACCTTGAGGAAACCCTCCACCCGCACCCGGCTGGCCACGTGGGCGCCGTAGGCCGATGCCGTGCGCGCCAGCGACGCCACGTAGAGTGCGTCGTCGACCTGAGCGTCGTAGTAGGTGATGCCGCCGACGAGGGCGTCGTGGCTGAGGCTGGGCACCAGCTTCGCCACCTGGCTGCGGCTGAGGTGCCGGTGGTGCGGCACGCCGGGCCGACCGCCGATATAGGAGAGCACGTCGTAGAGCAGCATCCCGGCGCCCACATAGCCGCGTTCGACGACCCGCTTCTGCAGCGGGTAGAGAAAGCGCACCGGCTTGACCAGGTGCGGGGCGATGCGCTTGAGCAGCAGACCGCGTTCGGTGAGGGCCTCCCGCACCAGCCGAAAGTCGAGCTGTTCCAGGTAGCGGATGCCGCCGTGCACGAGCTTCGACGAGCGGCTGGAGGTACCCGACGCCCAGTCTCTGGCCTCGAGCATGCCCACGCTCAGCCCGCGGGTGACGGCATCCAGCGCGCTGCCGGTGCCGACGATGCCGCCGCCGACCACGAGAATGTCGAGTTCCTTGGATTTGAGGCGTTCGATCGCCGCCGCGCGTTCCTCAGGTCCGAGCTTCGTGGACCTGGTAACCGAGTTATCGTGCGTCATCTGCAAACTCCCATCGCCATCGGTGGTGCTTGCTTCGACGCTAGTTCACTCAGTACGGCGCGACAACTACCTCAACCCGTTGAAATTCCTTGATTCCGCTGTAGCCGGTGGTCGCCATCGAGCGGCGCAGGGCGCCGACCAGGTTAGCGGTGCCGTCGGCGACCGGTGCCGGTCCGTAGAGGATCGCCTCGAGCGGGGCGACGGTGCCGACCTCCACGCGCTTGCCGCGGGGCAGCTGCGAGTGGTGGGCTTCGGCACCCCAGTGGAAACCGCCGCCGGGGGCGTCGGTGGCGCGGGCCAGGGCGGTACCGAGCATCACGGCATCCGCACCGCAGGCTATGGCCTTGACGATGTCGCCGGAGGTGCTCAGCCCGCCGTCGGCGATCACGTGCACGTAACGGCCGCCGGATTCGTCCATGTAGTCGCGGCGAGCGCCGGCGACGTCGGCCACGGCGGTGGCCATGGGGGCGTGGATACCGAGGCTGGTGCGGGTGGTGGACGCCGCGCCGCCGCCGAAGCCGACGAGCACGCCGGCCGCGCCGGTGCGCATCAGGTGCAGCGCCGCGGTGTAGGTGGCGGCGCCGCCGACGATGACGGGAACGTCGAGGTCGTAGATGAACTTCTTGAGGTTCAGCGGCTCCTGGTTGCGCGAGACGTGCTCGGCACTGACCGTGGTGCCGCGGATGACGAAGAGGTCGACGCCGGCGGCGACGACGGTCTCGTAGAGCTCCTGGGTGCGCTGCGGCGACAGGGCGGCCGCGACGGTGACGCCGGCGGCGCGGATCTCGGCGAGACGCTCGGTGACCAGGGCCGGCTTGATCGGCTCGGCGTAGATTTCCTGCATGCGCGCCGTGGTCTTGTCGGCGGGCAGCTCACGGATCTCGGCCAGCAGCGGCTCCGGGTTCTCGTACCGGGTCCAGAGGCCCTCGAGGTCCAGGACACCGAGGCCGCCCAGCTGGCCCATCATGATCGCCGTCGTCGGGGAGACGACGGAGTCCATCGGGGCGGCAAGGAACGGGATGTCGAACTGGTAGGCGTCGATGGACCAGCCGACCGACACATCCTCGGGGTCACGGGTGCGCCGACTGGGCACCACCGCGATGTCGTCGAAGGCGTATACGCGGCGTGCGCGCTTGGACCGGCCGATTTCGATTTCCATACTCACCCGCTCAGTTTAGTCGCAGCCCGCACTCAGCCCCGCCCCCGACCCTTCTGTTGCCCTAACGGACATGTGCGCCCGGCGTACCGGGCGCACATGTCCGTTAGGGCAACAGTTGCGGGATGTTAGCGGCGGTAGTTGGGCGCCTCGACCACGATCTGCACGTCGTGCGGGTGGCTCTCCTTCAGGCCCGCGGCGGTGATGCGCACGAACTTGCCCTTCTGCTTGAGCTCGTCGATGGTGCGCGCGCCCACGTAGAACATCGACTGGCGCAGCCCGCCGATGAGCTGGTACGCCACGTTCGACACCGGGCCACGGTAGGGCACCTGGCCCTCGATGCCCTCGGGGATGAGCTTGTCGTCGCTGGGCACATCCGACTGGAAGTAACGGTCCTTCGAGTAGGAGGTCTTGTTGCCACGGGTCTGCAGCGCGCCCAGCGATCCCATGCCGCGGTAGGTCTTGAACTGCTTGCCGTTGACGAAGACGAGCTCGCCGGGGCTTTCGTCGCAGCCGGCCAGCAGGGAGCCGAGCATCACGGTGTCGGCGCCGGCGACGAGCGCCTTGGCGATGTCACCGGAGTACTGCAGTCCGCCGTCGGCGATGACCGGCACGCCGGTCTCCCGTGCGGCCAGGGAAGCCTGGTAGACCGCGGTGATCTGCGGCACGCCCACGCCGGCGACGATGCGGGTGGTGCAGATCGAGCCGGGGCCCACGCCCACCTTGATGGCATCCGCGCCCGCGTCGATGAGCGCCTGCGCGCCGGAGCGGGTGGCGACGTTGCCGCCGATGACGTCGACGTCGGCGAAGGCCGAGTCGGACTTCAGCTTGCGGATGATCTCGAGCACGCCGGCGCTGTCGCCGTTGGCGGTGTCGACCACGAGAACGTCAACGCCCGCCTCGAGCAGGGCGGATGCCCGGCGCCAGGCGTCACCGAAGAAGCCGATGGCCGCGCCGACGCGCAGGCGCCCGGCGTCGTCCTTGGTGGCGTTGGGGTATTCCTCGCTCTTGTCGAAGTCCTTGACAGTGATCAGGCCGGTCAACCGGCCGGCGTCGTCGACGAGCGGCAGCTTCTCGATCTTGTGGGTGGCGAAGATGGCCACGGCGTCCATGGGGGCCATGCCCACCTTGCCGGTGATCAGCGGCGACGTGGTCATGACCTCGCGCACCCGGGTGGTGTGCTTGGCCACGGCGGAGACGAAGCGCATGTCGCGGTTGGTGATGATGCCCACGAGCACACCGTCGTTGTCGACGACCGGCAGGCCGCTGATGCGGAACTGCCCGCAGAGGGCATCCACCTCGGCCACGGTGGCGTCGGGCGAAGTCGTTACCGGATTGGTAATCATGCCGGATTCGCTGCGCTTGACCAGGTCCACCTGCTCGGCCTGGTCGGCGATCGACAGGTTGCGGTGCAGGATGCCCAGGCCGCCTTCACGAGCCATGGCGATGGCCATGCGGGTCTCGGTGACGGTGTCCATCGCGCTGGACAACAGCGGCGTCGCGACGCTGATTCTGCGGGTTAGCCGGGACTTTGTCTCGGCCTCGCTCGGAATGACGTCGGTGTGACCCGGCAGGAGAAGGACGTCGTCGTAGGTGAGTCCGGTGAAACCGAACGGATCTGGCTGATCCATGAAACCCCTTTTGCATTCGCGGATATGGAAAAAAGTCCGGAAATCCCTGGGATGCAACCGGTACTCAATGTTAAGCGACGATGCGCTTGGCGCATTCCGCGATCCAAAATCGATTGCCCTGAATTCGGCGTACGAAACATATGCGACATAATCGGCACGTACTGTCAGCAAGGTCGCTGGCAGGCAAGTCCGTGCCAGTTCGAATACGCACCGACGGTGCCGCCATGGAGGTGCAGTGAGCAATACACACGCTGTCCGCAGATTCACGCCCAGGATGATGGTGCTGCTTTTCGGCCTACTCCTGACCGCCCTGACGTTTTCAACGTTCGCGGCGAGCGCGGCTCATGCCGACGAGATCAACACTGACCAGTACGAATATGTGCTCTCGGGAAATGTGCAATTCGGTGGCGAACCCATCGAAGACGTGCTCATCTCCGTTGAAGGCTCCGGCTACGAGGCCGAGGTCGTCACGGATGCCGAGGGCAAGTGGCGCATCGGCGTTCCGGAGAAGGAGACCTACACGGTCACCCTCGACGAGGACACTCTCCCTAAAGGTGTGGTCGTCGCCAAGGGCGGTGCCGAGATCGAAGCCGAGTTCGGCCTCACCCAGGTGAAGTCGGTGAACTTCTTCCTCGGCGAGGGCGAACGCACGACGGTCAGCTTCTTCGACCAGTTCGTGAACCGCTTCGTCAACGGCCTGAACTTCGGTCTGCTGCTGGCCTTGGCCGCGATCGGCATGTCGCTGATCTTCGGCACCACGGGCCTGAGCAACTTCGCGCACGCGGAGATGATCACCTTCGGTGCGTTGGCCACCCTCACCCTCAGCACGACGCTCGGGCTGCCGATCTGGCTGGCGATCCTGTTGGCGATCGCCCTCAGCGGTCTGTTGGGCTTCGGGCTCGACGCCACCATCTGGAAACCCCTGCGGAAGAAGGGCGTCGGGTTGATCCCGCTGATGATCGTCAGCATCGGCCTCTCGCTGGCGCTGCGGTACACCTTCCAGCTGTTCTACGGCGGCGGCACCAGCCAGCTGCCCGGCTCCGGCATGACCGACCTCAAGTTCGGCCCGATCTCGCTGTCGCCGATCGACCTCGCCAGCATGGGTATCAGCATCGTCGTGCTTCTCGCGGTCTCCTACTTCCTGCTGCGCACCCGGATCGGCAAGGCCACCAGGGCCGTTTCCGACAACCCCAGCCTCGCCTCCGCCAGCGGCATCGACGTGGATGGTGTCATCCGCATCGTCTGGATCGTCGGCGGGTCGCTCGCCGGCCTCTCCGGTGTGCTCTGGGCCTACTTCCGGCCGGGGGTCAGTTGGGACATGGGCTTCCAGATCCTGCTGCTGGTCTTCGCTGCCACCACCCTCGGCGGTCTCGGCACGGCGTTCGGCGCCCTCGTGGGATCGATCATCGTGGGCCTGTTCGTCGAGCTGTCGACGCTGTGGATTCCGTCCGACCTGAAATACGTCGGTGCACTTGTCGTTTTGATCCTGGTGCTGCTGCTTCGGCCGCAAGGCATCTTGGGTCGCAAAGAGAGAATTGGCTAGGGGCTGACGATGATCGACTGGGGAGCAATCTTTAGCAACGCGGCCGTCGAGCTGATCAGCCCGACCACCGCCGCCTACGCCCTCGCGGCGTTGGGACTGGCAATTCACTTCGGCTACACCGGCCTGCTCAACTTCGGCCAGGCCGGCTTCATGGCCCTCGGCGCCTATGGGTACGCCATCTCGACCCTGAGCTTCGGCTTCCCGGTCTGGGCGGCGGTGCTCGTAGGGATCGGCGCATCCGTGATCTTCGCGTTGGTTCTGGGTATCCCGACCCTGCGGTTGCGGGCGGACTACCTGGCCATCGTCACCATCGCGGCCGCGGAGATCGTGCGCCTGCTGTTCACGACCAACACCTTCGAACCGATCACCGGTTCGGCCAACGGGCTCAGCGGGTACAAGGGCGGATTCGCTGCCCTCAACCCGATCCCCGACGGCACCTACGGGTTCGGTCCGTTCGAGTACAACGCCTACGACTGGTGGCTGCGCATCGTGGCCTGGACCATCGTGATCCTCGCCTGCCTGTTCACCTGGCAGATCATGCGCAGCCCGTGGGGCCGCGTGATCAAGGGCATCCGCGAGGACGAAGACGCCGTTCGCGCCCTGGGCAAGAACGTGTACTTCTACAAGATGCAGTCGCTGATCCTCGGTGGCGTCTTCGGCACCATCGCGGGCATGATCTTCGTGCTGCCGCGTGCCGTGGTGCCGTCGAACTACCAGACCTCGCTGACGTTCTTCGTCTACGCCATCCTGCTGCTCGGTGGAGCGGCGACCATCCTCGGTCCGGTCATCGGCTCGATGGTCTTCTGGGTGCTGCTGTCGTTCTTCTCCGGGTTCATCGCCCGGGCCGTGGAGGCCGGCTGGATCCCGTTCCTGACGAGCATCCAGGCCGGACAGCTGCGTTTCATCCTGGTGGGCGTCGCGATCATGCTCATTGTGATCTACAGACCCCAGGGCATCTTCGGAAACAAGAAGGAGCTGGCTTTTGTCAAGTAACAGTGTTCCCACCGGCAAGCCCGTCAAGACAGTTGACATGCACATCGGCGAGGCCGTCCCCGGCTGCAAGAAGAAGGACCCGATCCTCGTGGTCGACGGCGTCAGCCGCACCTTCGGCGGCCTCAAGGCGGTGGATGTCGAGCACCTCGAGATTCCCCGCGGCGCCATCACCGCTCTGATCGGGCCGAACGGGGCCGGCAAGACCACCCTGTTCAACCTGCTCACCGGGTTCGACAAGCCGGACACCGGCTCGTGGACCTTCGAGGGCACCCCCATCGGCGGCATGGCCGCGTTCAAGGTCGCCCGGATGGGTCAGGTGCGCACCTTCCAGCTCACCAAGGCCCTGGGCCTGCTGACGGTGATGGACAATATGCTGCTCGGCGCGAAGGCGCAGGTGGGCGAGAACCTGTTCCGCGCCGTCCTGCCGTTCCTCTGGCGTCAGCAGGAGGCCGACAACAAGGTCAAGGCGCTGGACCTGCTCACCCGGTTCAAGCTCGACACCAAGAAGGACGACTACGCGGCCAGCCTCTCCGGCGGGCAGCGCAAGCTCCTCGAAATGGCACGGGCGCTGATGAGCGACCCCACCCTGGTGATGCTCGACGAGCCCATGGCCGGCGTCAACCCGGCGTTGACTCAGTCGCTGCTCGACCACATCCTCAACCTCAAGGCCGAAGGCATGAGCGTGCTCTTCGTTGAGCACGACATGCACATGGTGCGGCACATCGCCGACTGGGTGATCGTGATGGCCGAGGGCAAGGTGGTCGCCGAGGGCGACCCGCACGAGGTGATGCGCAATCAGGCTGTCATCGACGCGTACCTGGGCCAGCACCACGACGAGGACCTCGGTGAGGATCCCGACGCCGAGAAGGAACATGTCGGAGCCATTAAGGAGCTGCTCGATGACGAACTCTAGCCCGCTGATCGACGCCACCCCGGCCCCGGTGCGGAAGGCGGTCGTCGAGGTCAAGAACGTGACGGCCGGGTACGTGCCCGGCGTCAACATCCTCAACGAATGCTCGCTCACCGCCTACGACGGCGAACTGATCGGCATCATCGGCCCGAACGGGGCCGGCAAGTCGACCCTGCTCAAGTCGATCTTCGGCCTGGTCAAGGTACGCGAGGGCGAGATCCGGTTGCGCGGTGACGACATCACGAACCTCAAGGCCAACAAGCTGGTCGCCAAGGGCGTGGGCTTCGTGCCGCAGACCAACAACGTCTTCCCGACGCTGACGATCCAGGAGAACCTGGAGATGGGCATGTACCAGAAGCCCAAGGGCCTGGCCGAGCGGCTCGAGTTCGTCACCGAGATCTTCCCGGAGCTGCGCAAGCGCCTCGGCCAGCGGGCCGGGTCGCTTTCCGGCGGCGAGCGCCAGATGGTGGCGATGTCGCGGGCGCTGATGATGGGCCCGCACGTGCTGCTGCTCGACGAGCCTTCGGCCGGTTTGTCCCCGGTGCGTCAGGACGAGGCGTTCCTGCGGGTGAAGGAGATCAACAAGGCCGGCGTGACCACGATCATGGTGGAGCAGAACGCCCGCCGCTGCCTGCAGATCTGCGACCGAGGCTACGTGCTCGATCAGGGTCGGGATGCCTACACCGGCACCGGGCGGGAGCTGCTGAACGACCCCAAGGTGATCGGCCTGTACCTGGGCACCCTGGGTCAGGACGACTAACCCTCCCGCACCATCCGCACCACCGACTTGCCCCGTTGCGGACGAGTTGCCCCGGTCTACCGGGGCAACTGGTCCGCAGCGGGGCATCTCGCGTTTCACCGGCGGCGCCAGGAGCCGTTCCGACGCCGTTGGCCGCCCCAGCCGCGCAGCTCCGCGCCTCCGCCGCCTAAAGACCCGCAGCGGGCCCGTGGCGGCCGCCATCTACTGGCCGGCCTCCGCTGCTGCCGCCCACGGCTGCCGCTCCCCCTGGCCGGCATCCGGCGCCCCGTCACTCGGCGGCGACCGGCCACCGGGCACGCGAAAGGGCCCCGGCCGAAGCCGGGGCCCTTCTGTGCGTGTCGCGGTACGTCTGCTGTGGTGTACCGCGAGTCAGCGGGGGTGACTAGTTGATGCGGCTGTACTTGTTGTCTGCACCGAATTCGAAGATGCCGATGGTTGCGTCGGTCGGGTCGCCGTTCTCGTCGAACGTGATCGTGCCGGAGTAACCGTCGTAGTCGATCTGCTTGCCCTCGGCGAGGAGCGCGGCGCCCGACGCGAAGTCGGTGACCTTCTCGCCCTCACCGGAGCCACCGGATACCTGCTGGAGGTACTTGGCGATCGACTCACCCGACACGTCGTTGGCTGCGTACGCAGCCAGGGCGATCAGGATGACGGCGTCGTAGGATTCAGCCGCGTAGCTGAAGTCGGTCAGGGCCGGGTCGATCTCGAGCAGACGGCCGGTGAAGTCACCGAGGGTCGCGGTGTCCAGGCCGGGCAGCGTGCCCTTCGAGCCCTCGATCAGGCCGGCAGCGAAGTCCTCGCTGTAGTCGGCCAGGTTGCCGTCGACGAAGTACAGCTTGTCGCCGGGGAAGCCGCTCGCCACGAGGTCCGGGGTGATGACCTTGGCCTGGTCGAACGTGATCAGAGCGATCGCGTCGGGGTTGGCCGCGGTGACTTCGGCGATCTGGGCCGAGAAGTTGGCGTCGCCCTCGTTGAAGCTCGCGCTGGCGACGACCTCTCCGCCGGCAGCCTCGAAGGCCGTGGTGGTGAACTCGGCCAGGCCGGTTCCGTAGGCGTCGTTGAGCACGATCAGGCCCAGGGTGCTGTTGCCGTCTTCGGCGATCAGGTTGCCCAGGACTTCACCCTGCAGGATGTCGGACGGAGCGGTGCGCCAGAAGAGCCCCTTGTCGTCGTAGTCCGTGAAGTCGGCCGAGGTGTTGGCCGGCGAGAACTGCACGACGCCGGCGCCGGTGATCTGGTCGATGACGGTCTTGGAGACACCCGAGGACGCCGCACCGACGATCGCCGAGACATCCTGCGAGAGCAGGTCGGTCACGGAAACGGTGGCGGTATCGGTCGTGGTGTCGCCCGAGTCGCGGAGGATGGCTTCGATGTCGATGCCCAGGCCGGCAGCTTTGATCTCCTCGACGGCGAGCTGAACACCGGCTTCTTCGGGCGGGCCGAGGAAGGCGAGCCCACCACTCTGGGGGAGGATCGTGCCGACCTTCAGGTCCAGGGCGCGGTCGCCGGCGGTGATCTCAGCGACAGTGCTTTCCGCCGCGGGTGCGTCCGAAGCGGCCGGCTCGGCTGCGTCGGTGCTGCATCCGGTGAGCAGAAGGGCGCTGACGCCGAAGATGGCGACGCCGGTGACGACGGCGCGGGCCGAGCGGGAGGCCGAGGCCTTCGCGAATACGCTCATGTTGCTCCTAGGGTAAGGGGAATCGAAGGTTAGAGCACGGCAAACGATCGTTGCCGTGCTGCAAAGGTATTCACCCGAACGACATCAAACAAGGCGGTCGTGTTACAGCCGTGTAACGCGACCAAATCGTTACGAACGGCCCCCTGATCAGGATGCTTGGCTCTGAGCCCCTAAATCGGGTCGATAACCGGCCGGCGCTGCGCCCGCCCCGCCCGCACCATATCGACAGTCAGCACGATCAGCGCGAGCCAGACCAACCCGAATCCGAGCCACCGTTCCGGCGGCATCGGCTCGTGCAGGATGACCACGCCGGCGATGAATTGCAGCACCGGTGCGAGGTACTGCACGAGTCCCATCGTGGTCAACGGCAGGCGCCGGGACGCGGCCGCGAAGAAGAGCAGCGGCACCGCGGTGAGCACACCGGTGCCGATCAGCGCGATGGTGTGCACCGTCGAGACGGTGCCGAAGGTGAGGCCGGAGATCAGCGAGACCACGACCAGTTGGATGATCGCGATCGGCGTGAGCCAGAGAGTTTCCAGGGTCAGCCCGGAGAGCGCGTCGATGTGACCGCCGACCCGCTTCTTGATCAGGCCGTAGAAGCCGAAGGAGAACGCCAGGATCAGGGAGATCCAGGGCACGGTGCCGTAGCCGACGCTGAGCACGATCACGGCGATGAAGCTGATCACCACGGCAGCCCACTGGGCCCTGCGCAGCTTCTCGTGCAGCACCAGGACGCCCAGCAGCACCGTGATGATCGGGTTGATGAAATAGCCCAGCGCCGTTTCGACGACGCGGCCGCTCAGGGTGCCGAGGATGAAGGTCTGCCAGTTGATGAAGATCAACACCCCGGCCAGCCCCATCGTCCACACGATGCGCGGCGAACGCAGTGCGGCCACGAGCGGTCGCCAGGCCCGGGTGGCCAGGATCAGGACCGCGCAGAACACCAGCGAGAACAGCACCCGCCAGGCCACGATCTCGAACGCTCCGGTCGGGGCCAGGAAAAGGAAATACAGCGGCAGGAATCCCCACATGCCGTAGGCGCAGATCGCGAAGATGAGGCCCGTGCTCGCGGAACTGCGGACCGGGCGCATCCCGCTCCGGGCCGCATCCACCGGCTCGGTCGGCTCGGCGGCCCCGGTGGGATCTGTCGGATTCTCGTGCACGTTGCTACCCCTCTGGACGCGAAAAATCCCGGATGGCCGAGGCCATCCGGGATTCAACGATATGCGGTGTGACTAGCGAACGACGACCGCGAGAACGTCGCGAGCCGACAGAACGAGGAGGTCCTCGCCACCGAACTTGACTTCGGTTCCACCGTACTTGGAGTAGATCACCTTGTCGCCGACGGCGACGTCGAGCGGGATGCGGTTGCCGTTGTCGTCGATGCGGCCGGGGCCGACGGCGACAACTTCGCCTTCCTGGGGCTTCTCTTTGGCGGTGTCCGGGATCACAAGTCCGGAAGCGGTGGTCTGTTCTGCATCCACCTGCTTGATGACGATGCGATCTTCGAGCGGCTTGATGGAGACCGACACGGTTGACCTCTTTCTTAGCTAAGACGTAGTTAGCAGACTCACAGCGAGAGTGCTAAGTCGAGTTTAGGGCGCAACTGGCACTCACGCAACGTGAGTGCCAGAGTGCTCGGGGTGCGGCCCGGTTTGGCTTGATAGGTTTGCGGGATGGAACGCGCCGAGCTCGTTGAGCTGCTCTCACCCGAAGGCCTGCGCCTGCTGGACTCCCTGCCCGTCTACGAGGCCGGTGCCGACGTCGTGCGCACGGTCAGTGCCCTACGCAAGGCCGGGCACTCCCCCGCCCTGGTCAACGCGGTGCTCTACCAGTCCCGGCTGCGGGCGAAGGCGACGGGCAAGTTCGGCGACTTTGCCAGCCGGATGCTGTTCACCGAGGCCGGCCTGGAGCAGGCCACCCGGTTGCGGGTCGCCGCCCTGCACGCCGGCCGGTTCGTGGAGGCCGGCCTCACCCGGGTCGCCGACGTGGGCTGCGGCATCGGCGGCGACGCCATGGCGATGGCCGCGATGGAGCTGACGGTGACCGCGATCGACGTCGACGAGGTCACCGCCACGGTCGCCAGCTTCAACCTGGCCCCCTTCCCGACCTCCTCAGTGCGCTGCGCCGACGCGGCCGACATCGACCCCACCGAGTTCGACGCGCTCTGGTTCGACCCGGCCCGCCGCACGGCCGGGCACGGCAACACCAGCCGGCTCACCCGGTCAGAGGACTACTCCCCCAACCTCGATGACGTCTACGCCCTGAGCAAACGGATGCCCGTCGGCGTCAAGCTCGGTCCCGGCCACGACCGCGACCAGATCCCCGAGACCGCGGAGGCCCAGTGGGTGTCGGTGGACGGCAAGCTGGTGGAGATGGGGCTGTGGTTCGGTGCGCTCGCGCGGCCGGGTATCCGCCGGTCGGCGCTACTGCTCAGCAAGGACGGAGTCGCGGAGCTGACCGCGCCTGCCGACAGCGAGGATGTGGCTGTCGGCGAGCTCGGCGACTACGTGTACGAACCCGACGGCGCCATCATCCGCGCCCGGCTGATCGGTGACCTCGCCCGATCGATGGATGCGTCGATGCTCAGCGAGGGCTTGGCCTACCTGACCAGCCCGACGCTGACCCGCACCCCGTTCGCCACGGCGTTCCGGGTGCTCGAGGTGCTGCCCACCGACGAGAAGAAGCTGCGGCTGGCGCTGGCTGAACGGAAGATCGGCACCCTGGAGATCAAGAAGCGCGGCGTGGATGTGGATCCGGCGACCCTGCGCACCCGGTTGAAGCTCAAGGGCCCGGAATCGGCCACCCTGGTGGTGACCCGCGCGGCCGGGCACAAGGTGGCGCTGCTGGTGGAACGGGTCTGACCGGCGTCAGCCGGCTCGCGGGTTCGGCTCAGCCGAAGTAGGCGGGCAGCATCCGGGTGATCACGACGAACCACAGCACCGCCATCAGGATGCCCAACAGACCGCTGAGCAGGCCGAGGAGCCAGAGGCCGCCGGAGCGGCGCTCCACGTACCTGGCCACCAGAGCGAGCACGACCGCGGCGATGCTCAGGGGCGCCCCCCAGATCACGAATATGCCGGCCAGCACCCCGAGCACCCCGCAGACCGCGGCAGCGACGCCGAGACCACGGCGGGCCGCATGGGTCTGGATCTCGGCGGTGGTGTACACGTACGGCACCCACTCGGTGGGCGCGGTGATGGTGGACTCGTAGGCGAGCTCGCCGGCGACCGGCGGCCGGGTCAGGTCGGGCGAACGCCCGGCGGGTGCCCGCAGCTCAGCGGCCCTGGCCTCGGCAGCCCGCGCCTGTGCGCGCGACAACGCCGGCGTCCCGGCGGGCGGAACTGACTGCTCCCGCTCCGCCCGGGTTTCGGGCTGCCCGGACTGCGACATGCGTGTGGACTCGATTCTCGACTACTCGCTGTGCGGTTAGTAGTTGTAATTGTTCATCGGCACGGTCGCGAACACCAGCGCCCAGAGCAGAATGCTGAGCAGCGCCAGGGCGATACCCACGAAGCCTGTGATGATCCCGGTCAGCCAGAAGCCCTTGCCGTTCGGTTCCTTGTTGCGGGCGATGAAACCCAGGACCACGCCGGCGGCCGGCAAGATGATGGCGAGGATGCCACCGAAAATCGGGAAGAACGCAACCGGGGACCCGAGGATGCCGATGACACCGGCGATCATCGACAGGATGCTCAGGATCGGCTGCTTGGTGGCCGACGGCATCCCGGGCTGGCCGGCGTAGTAGCCGGCGGCGGGGCCGCCAGAGGGCGGCGGGGTGCCGTAACCGGAGCCCGGCGGGGTGTAGCCCGGCGGGGTGTAGCCCGGCGGCGGCGAACCGTAGGGCGGCGGCGGGGTGCCCTCGCTCGGGGCGGGCGGGCCGTAGGCGGGCGGCGGCGTCGGCTGGCCGGCCGGACTCACCGGCGGAACCGGCGGCGGCTGCTGGGCGCCCGACGGGGTGGATTCGGCATCGCCGGCGGGGCCGCTCTGGCGATCCGGTGGGCCGCCGGCCATGCTGTCCTGCGGGAAGTCGGGCACCTGCGGCACGTCGGGGACCTGCGGCACGCTCGGAACCTGGGGAACCTCGGGATGTGGTGTGTTCGGATCGGTCATGATCGTCATTCCTTTCCTGTGAACGCCTGGTCTGATCCAGGCCGCCCGGCCGCCCGATCGGGCGGCCGGGGTGGCCGGCGAGCGCGGTCTGCCGAGCCTTCTAGTAGGTGGTGTACGAGCCTTCGCTGATGCCCGCCATGATCACGCCGATCGTGACGATGAGGAAGATGAGTCCGCTGATCAGGCCGACGTAGCCGAGCACGAGGCCGGCGATGGCGAGGCCGCGACCCTTTTCGCCGGTGCGCTTGATCTGGCTGAGCGCAATGTGGCCGCAGATCACGGCGGCGAGGGACACGAAGAACGCGCTGACCAGGGAGATGATCGCGAGAACGTTCCACTTATCGCCGGCGGCCGGCTGCCCGTAGCCCTGCGGTGCGTAGGCCTGCGGGGCGGCAGGTGCGGCGCCGTAGGCCGGGGCGGCCGGGGTTGCACCGTAGGCCGGCGGCGCGGGCGGGGAGTAGGCCGGCGGCGGCGTGGGCTCGTTCGAGTCCGGCTTGTTCACGGCGGGCTGGTTCGGGTCGGTCATGGGTGACTCCTTCACGTGGTGCAGCGTAGGGAATGCAAGGGCACTGGGTGCGATGGGTGCCATAGTGGCACCCGCGCCGTGGGGGTGTCAACGTGCTGGCTCTGCGTAAAACCCCCACCATGACAGTATCGCGTCCGCGCGAGAAACTCTTGGTGAGATGCGGTTTCAGGCCTGGATGAGGCCCACCGGGAGGGTAGAGTCCGCCCCGAAATCGAGGGTGGAGGGCGCGCGCCCCGCCATGATCAGCTGCGCGCCGAGCGCCGCGATCATGGCGCCGTTGTCGGTGCAGAGCGACAGGGGCGGGATGCGCAGCGCGATACCGGCCGCATCCGTGCGTTCCTGGGCCACCTGGCGCAACCGCGCATTGGCGATCACCCCGCCGCCGAGCAGCAGCCTGGGCACCCCGAGGTCGGTGCAGGCCGCGACGGCCTTGGTGAGCAGCACGTCGACGACGGCCTCGCGGAAGCTCGCCGCAACGTCATTGATCGGCACGGTTTCGCCGGCGTCACGCTTCTGTTCCACCCACCGGGCCACCGAGGTCTTCAGGCCGGAGAAGGAGAAGTCATAGCGGTGCTTGGCGACATCCTTCTGGTGACTGAGGCCGCGCGGGAAACGGATGGCGGTGGGGTCGCCGGTGGCCGCGACCCTGTCGATCTGCGGCCCGCCGGGGTAGGGCAGGCCGAGCACCCTGGCGACCTTGTCAAAGGCCTCACCGGCGGCATCGTCGATAGTCTCGCCGAGCAGCTCCACGTCGGAGACCAGGTCGCGCACCAGCAGCAGCGAGGTGTGCCCCCCGGAGACCAGCAGGGCGATGGTGGGGTACTCCAGCGGCGCATCTGTGTCGACGCCCTCGCCGCGCAGCAGGTCGGCGCCCACGTGGCCGACGAGGTGGTTGACGGCGTAGATCGGCACGTCCAGCGCCACCGCGAGCGATTTGGCAGCGCCGACGCCGACCATGAGTGCACCGGCGAGGCCGGGTCCGCTGGTGACGGCGATGGCGTCGATCTCGTCGAGCCGGATGCCGGCTTCAGCGACGGCCGCGTGGATGGCGGGCACCATCTCTTCGAGGTGGGCGCGAGCGGCAACCTCCGGCACGACGCCGCCGTAGCGGGCATGCTCGTCCATCGACGAGGCGATGGTGTTGGAGAGCAAGGTGGTGCCGCGCACAATGCCGATGCCGGTCTCGTCGCAGGAGGTTTCGATGCCGAGCACCAGCGGGTTGGTGCGGTTGAGCGGGCGGGCCGGGGCGGCTGATGCTGCAGGGTCGGCGGCGGGTGCGGCCGGGTCGGCGGCGGGTGCGGCCGGGTCGGCGGCGGGCGGCGCGGCGGCGGCATCCGTGAACTGCATCTCGGCGGGCGGAATGGGCAGGCGCATCACGATCGCATCCACGTTGTCTGGTTGGTAGTAGCCCCGGCGAACGCCGAGGTCTTCGAAGCCGAGCGAGCGGTACAGGTGCTGGGCGCCGGGGTTGTCGGCGCGCACCTCGAGGAAGGTTTCGCGGGCGCCCCGCTTGCGGGCCTCGGTGATCAGGCTGAGCATGAGCACCCGGCCGAGCCCGCGGCCGCGGGCCTCTTCGGCCACGGCGATGGTCTGGATGTCGCTCTCCGGCGAGCGCAACGCCGCCTGCAGTCCGGCATACGCGACGATGTGCTCCGGCGAGTCCGGCGGGAAGGCGACCAGGTAGTAGCAGCCCGGGTCGGCGACATCCCGAGCCATCATCTCGGTGGACCAGGCGTCGTTTTCGAAGATGTGCGTCTCCAGGGCCATGATCGCCTCGACGTCGGCGGGCTGGGCGCGGCGCAGCTGCCAGGTCATCAGCTCACCCGCTTGGGACCGTTTTTGGACACCGTCACATCGGGTGAGCGCAGGTAGAGCGCCTCGTCGGCGGCAAACGGTCGGCCGGCCGCGAAGGCGAGTTCGGCGACCATCCCGAGGTCGCCGGCCGAGATGGTGGCGGCGTCGAGGCGGGGCAGGCCCGCGTGCACGAAGTCGGCCTCGAGCAGCTCGGCCGGTTTGGCCAGGGCCGGGGCGCCGAGACGCACCGGGAGGTGCTCGGCATCCGCCCCGCTGTACGCGGACCAGTAGACCTCGCGGCGCCGGGCGTCGGTGACCACGAGCAGCGGCCCGGTGTGGCCGGTGCAGTAGTGGCCGTAGGCGATGGCGTCGTGGCTGACCACGGGAACGAGAGGGCGCCCGATGCCCAGCGCGAAGACCCGGGCGGCGGCGATGCCGACGCGGAGGCCGGTGAACGGTCCGGGGCCCATGCCGCCGACGACGCCGGAGAGCGCCGAGACGGGGATGGCGGCCTCGGAGAGGCACTCCTGGATGAGGCGGCCGACCACCTCGGCGTGCCGCATGGTGTCGGGGACGCCGCGTTCGGCGATCACGCCTTGGGTCAGGTCGACGACGGCGACGCTGGTGCCGGCGGAGGTATCGATGGCGAGAAGCACCCGTCCAGCCTATGCGGCCCGGGCGCCTCCGCCCGCCGGGTGCCTCGCCGGCTCGTTCACGGGCAACTGTTGCCGAATCGGACATTTGCGTCCGGCACACCGGGACCATTTGTCCGCACGGGCAACAGTTGGGCGCGGCAGACGCGGGGCGGGTGGGCGTCAGGCGCGCTTGGTGCGCAGGGCCTTCACCGTGAGCTGCCCGGCGGCGAGAATCAGCAGCACGGCGAACAGGATGCTCGACAGGCGCGGCGGGATCAGCACGGCCAGGGCCACCCCGGGCACCGCCGCGACGGTGGCAGCGGCGCCGACCACGAGGCCGGCGGGCAGATCGACGAGCCCGGCGCGCAGGTTGGCGATGGTGCCGACGAGGCTCGTGGGCACCAACACCAGCAACGAGGTGCCCTTGGCGATGAGGTCGCTCACGCCGAACACCGCCACGAGGGCCGGCACCGCGATCACTCCCCCGCCGATGCCGAACAGACCGGATGCGATGCCCATCGTCAGCCCCAGAGCGAGGTAGCCCAGCACCACGACCCAGCTCAGCTCGAGGGCGGCTCCGCGTTCCGGCTCCACGACAAGCATGCGCGCGGCCACCACGATGAGCAGCGCGATGAAGAGCCAGCGCAGCCAGAACAGCGGGATGCGCTGCAGCAGGTTGCTGCCGATCAGGGCGCCGACCACGGCGCCGGCGGCGATGATCGCGCCGGCGATCAGGTCGATGTGGCCGTTGGCCAGGTAGGTGAGCGACCCCACGATGGAGGTGGGCACGATCGCGGCCAGCGACGTGGTGGCCGCCCGGCGCTGGTCCATGCGCACCAGCGAGATGAGCAGGGGCACCATCACGATGCCGCCGCCGACACCGAACAATCCGGAGAGCAGTCCACCGATGACGCCGGTGAGCACGAGGGCGCTCCAGTACCAGGCGCCGGTCGGCCGGGCGGCGGTCATGCGTGCACCGGCTCATCCGGGCCGGCCGGGTCGCTGCGGAAGCCGAGGCCGTCCTGCCAGCGCGGTCCGTGGCCGGTCACCGTGACGGTGCGAGGTTCCGGCAGGTCCAGGGCGACGGCATCGTCGACGTCGGCGTCCGGGTCGGCCTGCGAGGCGCCGAGCGGACGCTCGATCTCCATGTCCAGCCACGATTCGGTGATCCCCTCGAGCAGGCCGCGGCCCCACTCCACCACCACGATCGAGCGGGCGAAGTCGATGTCGAGGTCGTCCAGCTCCATCGCGCTGCTCAACCTGTAGGCATCCACGTGCACCAGCGGCGGTCCGCCGATCGTGCTCGGATGCGTGCGGGCGAGCACGAAGGTGGGGCTGGTGACCGCGCCGCGCACGCGCAAGCCCTCGCCGAGGCCGCGGGTGAAGGTGGTCTTACCGGCACCGAGCGGGCCGGTGAGCACCATCAGGTCGCCGGCGCGCAGCAGCCCGGCCATTTCCAGGCCGAAGGCGTGCATGGTTTCGGGGTCGGCGATGGTGCGGCGCATCGGGCTACGACCTCGTGGTTTCGGTGCTGTCGGCGTCGGTCAGGGACCCAGATCCCACATACCGACGCGGCACCCGTGCGCCCACCCGGGTGACGATGTCGTAGTTGATGGTTCCCGCGGCTGCGCCCCACTCGGCGGCGGTGGGCACCCCGGCCGCGGCGTCGCCGAACAGCACCACCACGTCGCCGACGGCGACAGGGTCGGTGCCCACGTCTACCAGGAACTGGTCCATCGCGACGCGGCCCACCACGGGGTACTGGGTTCCGTTGATGGCCACCCTGGCGGCGTTCATGGCCTGCCGGGGTACCCCGTCGGCATAACCCAGCGGCACCAGGGCGAGGGTGGTGTCGGCGGTGGCGCGCCACAGGTAGTCATAGGAGACGCCCGCGCCGGCGGCGACCCGGCGCACGGCGGCGACCCGGCCGCGCAGAGTCATGGCCGCGGTCAGGCCGAGGTCGGCGGCATCCGCGTCGGCGAAGGGCGACTGCCCGTAAATACCGATGCCCAACCGCACCATCGAGTGGCGGGCGGCGGGCAGGCGCAGGGCGGCGGCCGTGGACGCCAGATGGGCGAGGTCGATGGTGAGTCCGGCGGCGGTGGCGGCCTCCAGCCCGCGGCCGAAGCTGGCGATGGCGGCGAGGTCGTCGTCGGGTGAGGTGTTGGCCAGGTGGCTGAACAGGCCGCGCACCCGCAGCCGGTCGACGCGCTCGAACGCGGCAGCGAGGCCCAGCACCTCGGCCCAGTCCGATTCGTCGACGCCGTTGCGGTTGAGGCCGGTCTCGAGTTTGATCTGCACGGATGCGGGCCGGCCCAGTGCGTTGGCGGCCGCCGCGACCTGGCGCACCTGCGCCGCCGACGACAGTCCGAGGTCGATGTCCGCGGCGATGGCGGCGGCGAAGTCGGCATCCGGACCGTGCAGCCAGGCCAGCAGCGGGGCGTCGATGCCGGCGGCGCGGAGGGCGAGGGCCTCGTCGATGTCGGCGACACCGAGCCAGTCGGCGCCGCCGGCAAGGGCGGCGCGGGCCACCGGCACGGCGCCGTGACCGTAGCCGTTGGCCTTGACCACGGCCATGGTGTGCCGGGTGCCGATCAGGCTGCGCAGGTGTTCCACGTTGGCCTGCACGGCACCGAGATCGATGACGGCCTCACGGAAGTCGGTCATGAGTTCCCCTCCAGGACCACGAACGCGCAGGCCACCCCGGCGTCGTGGGTCAGGCTCAGATGCGCGCTCGTGATACCGCGGGCGGTGAAGGCGGCCTGCACCGCTCCGGTCAGCGCGAAGGACGGGTTGCCGTGCGGGTCGGAGACCACTTCCATCTCCTGCCAGCTGGCGCCCACACTGTCGCCGAGGGCCTTGATCAGAGCTTCCTTGGCGGCGAACCGGGCGGCCAGCGAGTGCGTCGGCAGGGTGCGCTCGGCCGGCGCGAACAGCCTCGGCACCAGCCCGGGCGTGCGGGCCACCTGCCGGTCGAAGCGTGCCAGGTCGACGATGTCGACGCCGATGCCCTTGATCATGCTCTGCTCAATCCTCGTGTGCTGTTCTCAGCGAAATGCCCAGGACCCGGTGCCATCGCGAGGCGATGACGCGGCGAGCCCTGGGCATCCGTGGCCTATTCGGCCGGCTTACTCGACCGGCCTTATTCGACCGTGACCGACTTCGCCAGGTTGCGCGGCTGGTCGACGTCGAGGCCCTTGGCGGTGGCCAGCTCGATGGCGAACATCTGCAGCGGCACCACGGCGAGCAGCGGCTCGAACAGCGGGCCGGCGAGCGGGATGTGGAACACGGTGTCGGCGAACGGCAGCACCGCGGCGTCACCCTGCTCGGCGATCGCGATGATCCGGGCGCCGCGAGCGCGGATCTCCTGGATGTTGGAGACCACCTTGGGGTGCAGGTGCGCGGACCCGCGGGGGCTCGGCACCACGACGAAGACCGGCTGGCCGGGCTCGATCAGCGCGATCGGGCCGTGCTTGAGCTCACCGGCGGCGAAGCCCTCGGCGTGGATGTAGGCGAGCTCCTTGAGCTTGAGCGCACCCTCGAGCGCGATCGGGAAGCCCACGTGGCGACCGAGGAAGAGCACGGCGCGCGAGTCGGTCATCCACACGGCGAGCTGACGCACGGCGTCTTCCTGCAACAGGGTGGTGGCGATCTTCTCCGGGATGGCCTGCAGCTCGACGACCTGCGCGGCCAGCTCCTCCAGGGACATGGTGTTGCGCACCCGGGCCAGGTGCAGCGCGAAGAGGTACAGCGCGGCGATCTGGCCGGTGAACCCCTTCGTCGACGCGACGGCGACCTCGGGTCCGGCGTGCGTGTAGATCACGGCGTCGGATTCGCGGGGAATCGTGGCGCCCTGGGTGTTGCAGATCGAGATGGCCTTGGCGCCGGCCTCGCGGGCGTACTTCACGGCCATCAGGGTGTCCATGGTCTCGCCGGACTGGCTGATCGAGATCACCAGGGTGTCCGGGGTGAGCACCGGGTCGCGGTAGCGGAACTCGTGGCTGAGTTCGACATCCACCGGCACCTGCGCCCACTTCTCGATGGCGTACTTGGCGGTCTGGCCGGCGTACGCGGCCGTGCCGCAGGCCACAATCACGATGCGGCGGATGCCGGCGAGCACGTCATCGCCGAAGGCCTCGAGCTCGGGCACCACGGCCTGGCCGTCGTGGATGCGGCCGCGCAGGGTGTTGGTGACGGCATCCGGCTGCTCGGAGATCTCCTTGGCCATGAAGCTGGACCAGCCGCCCTTTTCACTGGCGGAGGCGTCCCAGGCGATGTCGAATTCTTCGACCTCGACGGGGGCGCCGAAGAAGTCGGTGACGGTGACGAGGTCGGGGGTGATGGTCACGATCTGGTCCTGGCCGATCGCGACGGCACGACGGGTGTACTCCACGAACGCGGCGACGTCGGAGCCGAGGAAGTTCTCGCCGTCGCCCAGGCCGATCACCAGCGGCGAGTTGCGGCGGGCGCCGACCACGACGCCGGGCTGGTCCTGGTGCACGGCCAGCAGCGTGAACGCACCGTCCAGGCGCGCGACGACGGTGCGGAACGCTTCGCCCAGGTCACCCAGGCGGCGGTATTCGCGGCCGAGCAGCACGGCGGCCACCTCGGTGTCGGTTTCGCTTTCGAAGACGTAACCCTCGGCGAGGAGTTCGTCCTTGAGCGGCGAGAAGTTCTCGATGATGCCGTTGTGGATGAGGGCGAGCTTGCCGTCGTCACCCAGGTGCGGGTGCGCGTTCTGGTCGGTCGGACCACCGTGGGTGGCCCACCGGGTGTGCCCGATTCCGGTGCGCCCGTTGTTGATCGGGTGCGCCTCGAGCTCGGCGGCGAGCACGGCGAGCTTGCCGGCGCGCTTCGCGGTGTTGAGCACTCCCGCGTCGTCGATCACCGCTATCCCCGCGGAGTCATACCCCCGGTACTCGAGTCGACGGAGACCTCCCATGAGGACCTCGACGCTTTTGTTGTCTCCGACATATCCTACGATTCCGCACATAGCCCTGATTTTAGTCGCACTATGCTTGGTCTCGATGTCCGAGCCGGTGGTGAGCCCCAGTAATAACGGTCACAGCACCCCCTTTGTGGAGCTCGACCGTGCTGTGTGGGCATCCCTCGCACCCTCGACCCGGTTGCCGTTGCGGGAAACCGAGGTCGTGCAGCTGCGCGGCCTGGGCGAACCGCTCGACATCAACGAGGTGTCGGATGTCTACCTGCCGTTGAGCCGGCTGCTCAACCTCTACGCCGCGGGAGCCCGCAAGCTGCACCGCGACACCAGCGACTTCCTCGGGGAACGCGCCCAGCGCACCCCGTTCGTGATCGGCGTGGCCGGGTCCGTCGCCGTGGGCAAGTCCACCATCGCCCGGCTGCTACGGGAGCTCCTGGCCCGCTGGGAAGACACCCCCCGGGTGGAACTGGTCACCACTGACGGGTTCCTCTTCCCCAACGCCGAACTGGCCCGTCGCGGCCTGATGGAACGCAAGGGCTTCCCGGAGTCGTACGACCGGCGCACGCTGCTGCGTTTCGTCAGCGCCATCAAGAGCGGCGCCGCCGAGGTGCGCGCCCCTTTCTACTCGCACCTGAACTACGACATCGTGCCCGACGCGCAGGTCGTCGTGCGTCAGCCCGACATCCTCATCGTCGAGGGCCTGAACGTGTTGCAGCCGCCCGCCCCGGGCCACGGGCTCGCGGTGAGCGACCTATTCGACTTCACCATCTACGTGGATGCCCGCACCTCCGACATCTCCCGGTGGTACGAGGAGCGGTTCCTGCGGCTCCAGCGCGGCGCGTTCACGAACCCCAAGTCGTTCTTCCACAGGTTCGCCTCCCTCAGCGAGGACGAGGCCCGGGCCCGCGCCCGCACCATCTGGGGCAGCATCAACGAACCCAACCTGCTGCAGAACATCCGCCCCACCCGCTCCCGCGCCACCCTGGTGCTGCGCAAGGACTCCGACCACACCGTCGACAAGGTGCTGCTCCGCAAGGTCTGAGTGTCGCGGTGGGCGGCCATGGGGCGTTGTCGCCCATGCGCTCGGCCGCCCGTAGCGTCGCGCTGATTGTGCTCGGCTGCCCGTAGCCCCGCGCCCGTCGCGCTCGGCAGCCGGCCCAACCGGCAACTGGGCCCCGTCCGGACAAATGGTCCCGGCACACCCGGCACGAAAGTCCGCATCGGCAACAGTTGTGTCCGGGAGGCCGCCGACCGCTCATTCGCGGCGGCGTCGGCGCGTGGGCGCCGCCGCGGCGACGACGTGGGCGCGGCCGCGGGGTGTCCGCGAGCCCGCGCCTCCCCCGGTTTGAGCCCGGGTTGGGCCCCGGTCGGCACGCATCCGCCCGAACTGTTGCCGCAGCGGACAGGTGCGTCCCGCGTGCCGGACGCAGAAGTCCGGATGGGCAACAGTTACGGCGCGGCTGGGATGCGGCGGGCGGCAGCGGCACGGCTACGGTGGAACGATGGACCTCGACGTGCGCACCGACCGGCTTCTACTGCGGCGCTGGCGCGAGACCGACCTCGAGCCGTTCGCCCGGCTCACGGCGGATGCGGAGGTGATGCGCTACTTCCCCGCTCCACTGAGACGTGCCGAAAGTGATGCCCTCGCCGGCCGGGCGGACGCGATGTTCGACCTGCACGGCTACGGGCTGTGGGCGCTGGAACGCCTGGACACCGGCGAGTTCATCGGCTTCACCGGCCTCGCGCCGATGCTCGAGGGCGTCCCGGGTTCCGGCGGCGTGGAGGTGGGCTGGCGGCTGGCCCGATCCGCCTGGGGTCAGGGTCTCGCGACCGAGGCGGCGACGGCCGCCCTGCAGTTCGGCTTCGAGACCCTCGTCCTGGCGGAGGTGAACTCGATCACGGCGGGCATCAACATCCGTTCGCGCAAGGTGATGGAACGGCTCGGCATGCACATCGCGGGTGAGTTCGATCACCCGCGGCTACCCGAGGACTCGCCCCTGCTCCGTCACGTGCGCTACCTGATCGCCGCTCCCGGCTAGGCCCGGAATGCGGCAGGAACTGTTGCCGCAACGGACAATTGCGGCCGGCGTGCCGGACGCAATTGTCCGGACGGGGAACAGTTGACCACGCACGGACGACCGAAGCCACGCGACCGATCCGAGCGGCGGGAGCATGGTGAGCGCCACCGGGCCTCGGCCGGGCACCGTCCAGGGCCGGCTACCTGGGCCGCGCTTCGTTCGCTTCCTGCGGCACTTTGTACTTCGTGGTACCTGTTTGAACCTTCGCCGCGGCACGCGGTGTTCTCACGGCACGCACTAGTGTTCGCGGCACGTGTTTTATCCTGTGCCACGACACACGACCCGTGCCGCGAGACGCAAGACGGGCCACGACGGATGCCCGTGGGTGCGAAATGCGGATACCGACCGGGAGAGTCGGGACAGGCGGTACTAGCTGGGCTGCAGCGCCAGGCGGGACTGCACGACGTCGGCCAGGGCGTGCGCCAGACGGTCGGCGGTGGGCTGGTCGGCGGCCTCCACCATGACCCGCACCATGGGCTCGGTGCCGGAGGGGCGCAGGAGCACCCGGCCGGTGTCGCCGAGTTCGGTTTCCGCGTCGCGCACGGCCTGCGCGATGACCTCGTCGCCGGCGAGGGCGTGGTGGTCGACGCCGCGAACGTTCACGAGGATCTGCGGGAACACCTTCATCACGCTGGCCAGCTCGGCGAGGGTTTTTCCGGTGCGGGCCATTTCGGCCACGATGTGCAGACCGGTGAGGATGCCGTCGCCGGTGGTGGCGAACTTGGTCATGATGACGTGACCGCTCTGCTCGCCGCCGAGCGACAGCCCGTGCGCGTCGAGCTCCTCGAGCACGTACCGGTCGCCCACCTTGGACTCGATCATGTTGATGCCGTTGGCGGCCATGGCCTTCTTCAGGCCCAGGTTGCTCATGACCGTCGCCACGAGGGTGCGGTCCTTGAGCACGCCGCGTTCGGCCATCGACACGGCCAGGATCGCCATGATCTGGTCGCCGTCGACGATGTTGCCGTCGCGGTCGACGGCCAGGCAGCGGTCGGCGTCACCATCGTGGGCGATGCCCACGTCTGCGCCGTGCTCGAGCACCGCTCTGGCGAGGTTGTCCAGGTGGGTGGAGCCCACGCCGTCGTTGATGTTGAGGCCGTCGGGGTCGGCGCCGATCACGGTGACCCGGGCACCGGCATCCGTGAAGACCTGCGGGGACACGCCGGCGGCCGCGCCGTGGGCGCAGTCGAGCACCACGTGAATGCCGTCGAGCCGGTGCGGCAGGGTGCCGAGCAGGTGCACGACGTAACGGTCCTCGGCGTCGGCGAAGCGACGGATGCGTCCGACGTCACCGGCAATCGGGGTGAGGAGCTGATCGCCCGCGTCGAGCACCGCTTCGATGCGGTCTTCGACGTCATCGGGAAGTTTGGTGCCGCCGAAGTTGAAGAATTTGATGCCGTTGTCGGGCGCCGGGTTGTGCGAGGCGGAGATCATCACGCCGAAGTCTGCGCCGATGTCGGCGATGAGGAAGGCGGCGGCGGGCGTCGGGATGACGCCGGCATCCAACACGTCTACGCCGGAGCTGGCCAAGCCTGCTGCAACGGCGGAGGTGATGAATTCACCGGAAATGCGGGGGTCGCGGGCGACCACGGCGACGGGACGACGGCCTTGGGCACGTCGTTCCTCTGCGCGGCGGCCACTGGTGAGCACAACGGCGCTCGCCTGGGCGAGGCCCAGGGCCAGGCCAGCCGTGAGATCACGGTTAGCCAGGCCCCGGACGCCGTCCGTGCCGAAAAGTCGAGCCATATGAGTGTGTACTCGACTAACGGGTTAGCGCTTCGAGAACTGCGGCGCCTTACGGGCCTTCTTGAGTCCGGCCTTCTTGCGCTCCTTGACGCGAGCGTCACGGTTGAGGAAGCCGGCCTTCTTGAGGATGGCGCGGTTGTTCTCTTCGTCGATCTGGTTCAGCGAGCGGGCGATGCCGAGGCGCAGCGCGCCAGCCTGGCCGGACGGGCCACCACCGGTGATGCGGGCGATGACGTCGTAGCTGCCGATGAGGTCGAGGACCTTGAACGGGTCGTTGATCAGCTGCTGGTGCAGCTTGTTCGGGAAGTAGTCGTCGAGCTCGCGCCCGTTGACGACAATCTTGCCGGCGCCGGGGACGATGCGCACGCGGGCGATGGCCTGCTTGCGACGACCCACGGCTGCGCCGGGAACGTTGAGGACGGCGCGGGGCGCCTTGGTTGCAACTTCAGCGGGAGTCTCGGTGGAGTAGCTCTCGGGAGTTGCGTCAATCTGGTCTGCGATCTTCGCCACGATGGTGTGAATCCTTTTTTCTTAGATATCGAGAAGTCTGGGGCCGACGCTACTGAGCGACCTGGCTGAGGGTGTACGGCTTGGGCTGCTGCGCAGCGTGCGGGTGCTCGGGGCCTGCGTAGACCTTGAGCTTCAGCAGCTGTGCACGGCCGAGCGAGTTCTTCGGCAGCATGCCGCGAATCGCCTTTTCTACCGCACGGGTGGGGTGCTTCTCGAGCATCTCCGAGTAGTTCGTGGCCGTGAGGCCGCCCGGGTAACCGGAGTGGCGGTACGCCATCTTGAGGTCGAGCTTCTTGCCGGTCAGGGCAATCTTCTCGGCGTTGATGATGATGACGAAGTCGCCACCATCCATGTGGGGGGAGAAGGTCGCCTTGTGCTTGCCGCGAAGAAGAATCGCGGCGTGGCTGGCGAGCCGACCCAGAACGATGTCGGTGGCATCAATAACGACCCAGTCGTGCTGGAGTTCGCTTGCCTTGGGGGTGTAAGTGCGCGTCACTGTTGTGCTGCTTTCTTGTTTTCGAACGGAGGTGTTCGTGAATCCCGCTCCGGGTGTGTTCTCGAAGAGAACACGATCGATGGAGGGCTCACGTTCGTGTGCCTGGCTGCAACGCCTAAGACACCAAGGAACAACACTAGTTCACGACACGCCCCGGCACAACTCGGGCCGGTAAACCGGGCGTGCTAGCTCACTCGTCTTCGGGCAGCTCCCGACGGGCACGCGTCTGCGCCGCACGGATGGCCATCCCCGCGTCCTCGGGGTAGCCCACCTCCATCAGGGTCAGGCCGTGCGCCTGCATCACCTTGAACTCGCTGGTGCGGGCCCGCTCGATGCGCAGGTCCACGAGTCGGGTGCCCACCAGCTTGCCCTCCCCCACCGACACGCAGGCGCCCACCAGTGCGCGCACCATCGAATGGCAGAACGCATCCGCCTGCAGGGTGGCCACGAGCACCCCGTCGGGGTCCCGCCGCCACTCGAAGGACTGCAGGGTACGGATGGTGGTGGCTCCGGGCCGCGGTTTGCAATAGGTCGCGAAGTCGTGCAGCCCGATCAGGGTGGCCGCGGCCTCCTGCATCGAGGCGAGGTCGAGCGCGAAGCCGTGCCAGGTGGTGCGCAGCCGCTGCAACGGGTCGCGCAGAGCGCCGGTGTCGGAGATGCGGTACTCGTAGCGGCGCCACAGTGCGGAGAAGCGGGCGTCGAAACCGGCCGGGGCCAGGCTGGCGCGGTGGATCACGATTTCGGGCTGGGTGACCAGGATGCCGCCGAGGCGACGCTGCACCATCGTGGCCAGCTCGTTGGGGTACGTGGGTGCGGCCTTGCCCCGTTTGACCCGCACGAGGGCGTTGACCTGGTCGGGGTTGAGATCGAAGTGGGCCACCTGGCCCAGCGCGTGCACACCGGAGTCCGTGCGCCCGGCGACCACGAGGGTGGGGGTGGGCTGGTGGCGCTTGAGGATGGCGCCGAGGCCCTCCTCGATCTGGCCCTGCACGGTGCGGTACCCGGGCTGGCTGGCCCAGCCGAAGAAGTCGGTTCCGTCGTAGCCCACGTCGAGGCGGATGCGTTTGGAGCCTGCTGGCGGCATCGAATCGGACGGTGCCGCCAGGGCGCCATCCGGGTTGAGCTCGGCCAGCACCAGCGGAAGGGCGCCGTCGACGGGCTCGGGAAAACTCACAGAGGTCAGTGTAGAGGCCGGGCCGGGTTATCGTTGGACGGGCCCGTCTCAGGCCGCACAGTTATGACCAGTCTCCTTCGCACCGCGCCCCGCTCCCCCGCCACAGCTGTCGCCGTTCGCCACCCGGACGTTCCGGCCGGCCGCCGGCTCAGCGGCCTCGACGGTCTCCGGGGCATCGCCGTCATCCTCGTCGTTGTCTACCACCTGTTTCCGCCGGTGTTGCAGGGCGGTTTTATCGGCGTCGACATCTTCTTTGTGATCAGCGGTTTCCTGATCACCGGCCTCATCGTGGCCGAACACGACCGCACTGGCCGGTTCTCGCCGCGGCGGTTCTGGCTGCGTCGGGCCCGGCGCCTGGTGCCGGCACTGGTGCCGGTGGTGCTCGTGGCCTGCACGGCGGCCTGGTTGCTCGGCGGCGATGTGCTCGTGGGCCTGGGCTGGAAGCTGCTGGGCGCCGCGACGTTCAGCTACAACTGGGTGTCGATGGCCACGAACACCAGCTACTTCGGCTCCGGCCAGCCCGAGCTGCTCCGCAACCTCTGGTCGCTGGCCGTGGAGGAACAGTTCTACCTGCTCTGGCCGCTGCTGCTGCTCCTGCTGCTTAGGGTCCGCCGGCCGGGCCTGCGCCTGGCCCTCGTCGTGGCGCTCGCCCTCGCGTCGGCAGTGTGGATGGGCGTCGGCTTCTCCCCGGGCAGCGACCCCACCCGGGTGTACTACGGCTCGGACACCCACAGTTTCGGCCTGCTGATCGGCGCCGGACTGTCCCTGCTCCTGCGTCCGCTCGGGCCCGTGGCTGCGGGCGGCACGGTGGCGGCCCCGGCCGCGCGCCGGACCCTCACCGGGATGCGGCCCTGGTGGGGCGCGGCAGCAGTGGCCGGCCTGATCGCCGCCGCGATCTGGCTGCCGGCAGACGCCGCCGCCACCTACCGCGGCGGCCTCCTGCTGGTGAGCGCACTCACCGCCGTGGCGATCTGGGCGGGCGTGGCCGGCGACCGGCTCGGGCGGATGCTCGACACCGCTCCGTTGCGCTACCTCGGTGAGCGCTCCTACGGCCTGTACCTCTGGCACTGGCCGCTGCTGGTGCTGGTGCAGCTCGTGGCGCCGTTCGGCCGCGGCCCGGCGAGTGTCGCGGCGACCGGATTGCTCACCCTGGTGCTGGCCGTGGCGGCCGCTGCGACCTCGTACCGGTGGCTCGAGATGCCGATCCGCCGGCAGGGCCTCCGTGGGACGGTCGGGCAGCTGCGCGCCAGGGTCATGCGGGCGTCTGCGCCGGGCACCCGCCGCCGCTACCGCTCCCGTGCGGCACTCGTTCTCGCCGCGGCCGTCGTGCTGATGTTGCTGGTGGGCACCGGCGCATCCGTGGTCACGGCGCCCACCGTCACGACGGCCCAGGCGGAGGTGCTCCGCGGCCAGCAGGCGCTGGCCCAGGCCGCTCAGGCGGCACAGGTACAAGCCGCCAAGGATGCCGCCGCCCAAGCCGCAGGTGTGGTCACGGAAACCACCAGGGGGTCCAACATCACCGCTGTCGGGGACTCCGTGATGCTCGCCTCCGCGGCCGAGTTGCAGGCCGAGTTCCCCGGCATCACGATCGACGCCGCCGTGTCCCGCGGCATGGACGCCGCCCCGGAAATCCTGGCCGCACAACGTGCCGCGGGCACCCTGCGCCCCGTGGTTCTGCTGGGCCTGGGCACGAACGGTCCCGTCGACCAGGCCGACCTCGCCGCCGTCATGCGGGTGATCGGTCCCTCCCGCGAACTGATCGTGGTGAACGCGTTCGCGGACCGGGACTGGACCGCGGGGGTCAACACGGAGCTGGCGGAGTTCTCGGCGCGCCGCAGCCAAGTGGTCCTGGCCGACTGGAGCGCCGCGATCGCCCCGCACGTCGACGTGCTCGCCGATGACGGCATCCACCCCGGCCCCACCGGCGGGGCGATCTACGCCGACTCGGTGGCGGTCGCCCTCGAACGGCTGCCCGGTGCCGCACCGAGCCGCGCGCCCGGCGCCGACACCCTGCAGGCCTTCCGCGTGCGCTGACCCACCCGCCGCGGCGGTTGGGCCGTGCGACGGATGCGGCGACCGGGCATCCGACGCATGTGGGCGACGCACCTCGAGGCATGTGGGCGACGCACCTCGAGGCATGCGGGCGGGACATCTCGAGGCATGCGGACGGGCCTCTGGAGGCATGCGGCGGGGCCGCTCGAGGCATGCGAGCGGGCCTCTCGAGGTGTGCGGGCAAGGCGCCGCCATGCGGGTGGCGCGCCAGGCGCATAGCGGCGCCTGCCCCGCGTACCTCCGGCGCAGCCACCACACCGCCATCGACCCTGCGTTCCCAGCCGGCACGCCATCACCGCACCTCGTGTGGCCGAGCGCGCCCGCTATAGCGGGCGCATCCAGCCGCAGGGGGTGCATCGAGCCGAAGCGGGCGCCTCCAGCACTATCCTCGGGCACACAAAAAGGGCCCGACCGAAGTCGGGCCCTTTCAGGTACAGCGAGTGAAGCTGGTGTTACTTGGCTTCCTCAGCGGATGCGTCAGCAGCGTCGGCCTCAACGGTCTCGGCTTCAACAGTCTCAGCTTCGACGGTCTCAGCCTCAACCGGGGTCTCCTCGGCGACGGGCGCGGACGCCTTCGCTGCGGAGGCCTTGTTCGACTTCACCTTGGGCGAAACGGGCTCGAGAACGAGCTCCATCTGCACCATGGAGGCGTTGTCGCCCTTGCGGAAGCCGAGCTTCGTGATGCGGGTGTAGCCGCCATCGCGCAGCGCAACCTGGGGCGCGATCTCGGTGAAGAGCTCGTGCACGACGGTCTTGTCGCCGATCGTCGCGAGAACGCGACGACGAGCGTGCAGGTCGCCACGCTTGGCGAAAGTCACCAGGCGCTCGGCAACCGGACGCAGGCGCTTGGCGCGCGTCTCGGTCGTCTTGATGGACTTGTGGGTGAACAGGGCGGCAGCCAGGTTCGCGAGCATGAGGCGCTCGTGCGCCGGTCCGCCACCGAGACGGGCTCCCTTAGTGGGCTTAGGCATTATCGGTAATCTCCAGTATCAAAGTCGAAAGGCGTCGAGGAACGACGAGCCTTAGATGGTTTCTTCGTCGTAACCGCTGTAGAAGTGCGCACCGTCAAAGCCGGGCACAGAATCCTTCAGCGACAGGCCGAGCTCTACGAGCTTGTCCTTGACCTCATCCACCGACTTCTGACCGAAGTTGCGGATGTTCATCAGCTGGGTCTCCGAGAGGGCGACCAGTTCGCTGACGTTGTTGATGCCTTCGCGCTTGAGGCAGTTGTACGAGCGCACGGACAGATCGAGGTCTTCGATCGGCACGGACAGCTCGGTGGAGAGGACGGCGTCGACCGGCGCGGGGCCGATCTCAATGCCCTCAGCAGCGGTGTTCAGCTCGCGGGCCAGACCGAACAGCTCGGTCAGCGTGCGACCGGCGGATGCGATGGCGTCGCGGGGCGAGATAGCCGACTTGGTCTCCACGTCAACGACGAGGCGGTCGAAGTCAGTGCGCTCACCGGCACGAGTTGCCTCGACACGGTAGGTCACCTTGAGAACCGGCGAGTAGATCGAGTCGACCGGAATCTGGCCGGCCTCGGAGTACTCGTTGCGGTTCTGGGTAGCCGACACGTAACCACGGCCACGCTCGATGGTCAGTTCGAGTTCGAACTTGGCCTTGTCGTTCAGGGTCGCGATGACGAGCTCGGGGTTGTGAACCTCGACGCCGGCCGGAGCCGAGATGTCGGCGGCCGTGACCTGGCCGGAGCCCTGCTTGCGCAGGTACGCGGTGATCGGCTCGTCGTGCTCGCTGGAGATGACCAGGCCCTTGATGTTCAGGATGATCTCGGTGACATCTTCCTTGACCCCGGGAACGGTGCTGAATTCGTGAAGCACTCCATCGATGCGGATGCTGGTGACAGCAGCGCCGGGAATCGAGGAAAGCAGGGTGCGGCGCATCGAGTTACCGAGGGTGTAGCCGAAGCCGGGCTCGAGGGGTTCGATGACGAACCGGGACCGGAACTCCGAGATGTTCTCTTCGGTGAGCGTGGGGCGCTGTGCAATAAGCACTATTGATTCCTTTCGGCGAAGTGTCCGCTATATGACACTTAGTGGCGAGTTGTGAAATTGTGAGTCTCGACGGGCCCGCGAGAAGCGGCCCTGTCGCGGTGAACGGCGAGTGAGCCTGCCCGGATCTTTCGACCCAGACAAGCCCAATCGCCAGTCACTGAAAGGAATTAAACGCGGCGGCGCTTCGGGGGACGGCAACCGTTGTGGGCCTGGGGCGTCACGTCGTTGATCGAACCAACTTCGAGGCCAGCGGCCTGCAGCGAACGGATAGCCGTTTCGCGGCCCGAACCCGGTCCCTTGACGAAGACGTCAACCTTCTTCATGCCGTGCTCCTGGGCCTGGCGAGCTGCAGACTCTGCAGCCAGCTGAGCGGCGAACGGGGTCGACTTGCGCGAACCCTTGAAGCCAACTCCACCTGAGGACGCCCAGCTGATGACCGCACCGGTGGTGTCGGTGATCGAGACGATGGTGTTGTTGAAGGTGCTCTTGATGTGGGCCTGGCCCACAGCAATGTTCTTCTTTTCTTTCTTACGCGGCTTCCGTACGGCCGACTTTGGTGCTGCCATGATTTCTCCTGAATCCTAGAGGCGTGACGGGCTAGGCGAGGCCTAGCGCGCCTTCTTCTTGCCGGCTACGGTGCGCTTCGGGCCCTTGCGGGTACGAGCGTTGGTCTTGGTGCGCTGGCCGCGAACGGGCAGGCCCTTGCGGTGACGAATACCTTCGTAGCTACCGATCTCGACCTTGCGGCGGATGTCAGCGGCGATCTCACGGCGAAGGTCACCCTCGATCTTGAAGGTTCCTTCGATGTAGTCGCGGAGCTGGACGAGCTGCTCGTCAGTCAGGTCCTTGACGCGAATGTTTCCATCGATCTCGACGTCGGCGAGGGTCTTGAGTGCCCTCGTACGGCCAACACCGAAAATGTAAGTAAGTGCAACTTCCACGCGCTTATCGCGCGGAATGTCTACGCCGGCTAGACGTGCCATTGTGGCTTCTCCTGTGGGATGAGTGGAGGTCTGTAGCAGCACCTGTGCATCGGCCTCCAACCGATGGTGTCCCCCCGAAGGGTTCCCGGCACTGCTATGTATTTAGTTGTGTCGTGCGTGGATCTCGAGAACGACCATCGCTGGTCGAGCGTGTCGAGACCTAGCCCTGACGCTGCTTGTGACGCGGGTTCTCGCAGATGACCATCACGTTGCCGTTACGGCGGATGACCTTGCACTTGTCACAGATCTTCTTGACGCTGGGCTTGACCTTCATGGGTGTGTCCTTGTAATCGCTGTCTTCGTACCCACGGAATGCCGCAGGCCGTTACTTACAGCAACGCTTACTTGTAGCGGTATACGATCCGACCGCGGGTCAGGTCGTAAGGGCTCAGTTCCACGATCACACGGTCCTCAGGAAGGATGCGGATGTAGTGCTGACGCATCTTGCCCGAAATGTGGGCAAGAACTTTGTGGCCGTTGGTCAACTCAACGCGAAACATCGCGTTGGGAAGAGCTTCGACTACTGCGCCCTCGATCTCGATGACACCGTCTTTTTTGGCCATAACTCACTATCGCTAAAGTATTGGTTGCTGGTCTTGCGGGATTGTGGCCTCCAGACACGCCAGTAAAGGCAGTGCTAGACACCAAGGATTTATCCTATGCTATGCGATTGCCCTTTGGCAATTCATCCCTATAATCTGGTCGCCGCTGCCACGACCGCGAGCACGTCGGCGTAGAGCGGATGCGTGGCCTCAAGCCCGCACACGTTCGCCACGATGGTCTCGGCGGAGTCGGTGGCGAGCATCCGCTGCAGCTCAACACTCTGCTCGTCGTCGGCGACGTCGAAGCGGAGGGCCGCGGCAATCGCCTCCAGCAGCGCCACCGGGCGGGTGCCCCGTTCGGCGATCTCGGCGGCCGGGCCGATGAAACGTTCGTGCCTGCTGAGCTTGCGCAACGGCTGACGGCCGACTCGTTCGACGGTGTCCGGCAGCGACGGGTTCGCAAACCGGCCGAGGATCTTCTCCCGGTAAGCGCGCTGGGTGGCCTCGTCGAGGCCGTGCTTGGCCACCAGGAGGGCGCTGGTCTCTTCGAGTACCCGGCGGGCACCATCCGCGACCGACGGCACCAGAAGCGCGTCGGAGAGCTTGGAGACGCCGGCCTGGGTGCCGAGGTAGGCGACGGTGGCGTGTCCGGTGTTCACGGTGAAGAGCTTGCGCTCAATGTAGGGCGCGAGGTCCTCCACGAACGTGGCGCCGGGAATCGATGGCGGGGCGGAGCCGAATGCGGGGCTTTCGATGACCCACTCGTAGAAGGCCTCGACGGTGACGTCGATGCCGGCATCCTTCGATTGGCCGGGAACGATGCGGTCCACGGCGGTGTTGGCGAAGGCCACCCGGCCTTTCAGGGCCGCGCGGTCACCCTCTGGCACGTTCGCCCAGACCTGCTCGGCGAGCACATCGGTGGCGTTGATCGCGTTCTCGCAGGCCATCACGGCCAGCGGGGGCAACCCGGCCTCGCGGCGGGCCAGACCCGCCGCGATGACCGGGGCCACGAACCGCAGCACGGTGGGACCCACAGCGGTGGTGACAGCATCCGCCGTGGCGATCTCGTTGATGAGATCGGCCTCGGAAGTGGCGCTGTTGAGGGCGCGGAAGTTGTCGACCACCTTGTCGGTGGGGGTCTCCCCCGCCTCGTGCACGGTGTAGGACGGCGCCTGCTGCAGCGCCTCAATGAGAGGGCCATTCACATCGGCGAAGACAACCTCATAACCGGCCTCATGGAGCAGGAGACCTACGAAGCCGCGGCCGATGTTGCCCGCGCCGAAGTGAATGGCTTTCATTCTGCGTTTACCTCCTCGAGCAGGGCGAAGATCTCGTCCTGCGAACCAGCGTCGATCAATTTCTGTACTTCGTCCTCGTCGGAGAAGACGACGGCGATCTTGGAGAGGATCTCCAGGTGTTCGTTGTTCAGGCCGGCGATGCCGACCGCGAACTTGACGGGCTGGCCGTCCCAATCGATCGGCTCCGCGTACCGCACCAGCGAGAGAGCCGATCGTACAATCGACTCCTTCGCGTCGTTGGTGCCGTGCGGGATCGCCAGGAAGTTGCCCATGTAGGTCGAGACGGAGTTTTCGCGCTCGAACATCGAGTCGACGTACTCCTGCTTCACCGCTCCGGCGGCGACCAACAGGGCACCGGCCTCACGGATGGCCTCGTCCCGCGTGGTGGCCGCACCCGCGGCCACCACGTTCTGCGGTTCCAGAATGCTCTGGGTCATTACTTGGTCACTCCTTCGTTGGTGCCCTGGAGGGACTGCACGACCTCGTCGTACTTCGGGCTGTTCATGAAGTTGTCCACCGAGACGTGAACCGACTTGGGGCTCTTGCCGCGGGCGCGGTCCGTCAGGTCCTGGTGGGTGATCACGAGGTCGGCGGTGCCGTCGAGGTTCGCGATGGCCTGGTTGGTCACCGTGACCCCTTCAATGCCGGCCTTCTTGATCTTGTTGCGCAGCACCGAGGCGCCCATGGCGCTGGAGCCCATGCCGGCGTCGCAGGCGAAGACGATGTTCTTCACTGCGGAACCGGTCGTGGCCGAGGCGCCGAGGTTGCCCAGAATGGAGCTGGACTTGCCCTTGTTGGCTTCGGTCTTGGCGATCGCGGCGGCCAGTTCGTTGTCGTTCTCAGCGGCGAGGTCCTTCTTGCGGCTGGCGCGGAGGATGACACCACCGATCGCGAACGAGACACCGGCTGAAGCGATGACCGAGAGGATGACGCCGATGAAGTCGGTTGCCGGGGTCTGCGCCAGCACGGCGATGATGCTGCCGGGCGAGGCGGGGGCGCGGAGGCCGGTCTGGAAAGCGACGTTCACGGCAACACCGGTCATGCCGCCACCGATGGCGGCGAGCACCATCATCGGCTTCATCAGCACGTACGGGAAGTAGATCTCGTGGATGCCACCGAGGAACTGGATGATGATCGCGCCGGGTGCACTCGCGCGGGCCAGGCCGACGCCGAAGAACGAGAACGCGAGCAGGATGCCCAGGCCCGGGCCGGGGTTCGCCTCGAGCAGGAACAGGATGGACTTGCCGGACTCCTGGACCTGCTGCACACCGATGGGGGTGAGCACACCGTGGTTGATGGCGTTGTTGAGGAAGAGGATCTTGCCCGGTTCGATGAAGATCGACGCGATCGGCAGCAGGCCGTTGACGATGAGCCAGTCCACGATCATCTCGAGGAAGGCGCTCAGGCCGGTGACCAGCGGGGCGATTCCGAAGAACGCACCCAGGGCCAGGGCGAAGCCGAGGATACCAGCGGAGAAGTTGTCCACCAGCATCTCGAAGCCGGGGCGGATCTTGCCGGCCCAGATCTTGTCGACCTTCATCAGGATCCATGCGGACAGCGGGCCGACGATCATGGCGCCGATGAACATCGGGATCGAGCTGCCCACGATGACACCCATGGTGGCGATCGAGGCGATCACTCCACCGCGGGTGCCGTAGACCATCCGGCCACCGGTGTTGGCGATCAGCAACGGCAGTAGGTACAAGATCATCGGGTCGACGAGCGTGACCAAGGTCTCGTTCGGGGTCCAGCCGGTGGGGATGAAGAAGGCGGTGATGATGCCCCACGCGATGAACGCCGCGATGTTGGGCATGATCATGCCGCTCAGGAAGGTGCCGAAGGCCTGTACGTGGACCCTCGCGCCCTTCTTCTCGGTGACAGACGTCGTTGTCATTTCTGTATACCTCTCTCGGGGGTTGCAAGCACGGTAGGGCCCGTGCCGGTGGGGGCGGTGCTGGTGTAGCTGTGTGCGATTACGGTTGCCGCGGCGCGAGCGGATGCTGCGCCGTCGGCGGACAGAGCGGCGTCGGCGAGGTGCCGGGCCTGCTCGAGTGTGAAGTCGGCCAGGGAGGCCCGAACGTCGGCGAGGGCTGACGCCGACATCGACAGGGTGGTGGCGCCGAGGCCCACGAGCACCACGGCCAGCAGCGGGTCAGCCGCGGCCTCGCCGCAGACACCGACGGGCTTGCCGAGGCTCGCGCCGGCGGCGCCGACCTCGCCCACCAGGCGAAGCACCGCGGGGTGCCACGGGTCCTGGAACGCGGCGACGCTGCCGAGCATCCGGTCGGCCGCCAGCGTGTACTGGGTCAGGTCATTGGTGCCGATGGAGGCGAAGTCGGCGTGCGCCAGGATGTGGTTGGCGAGCAGTGCCGCGCTCGGCACCTCGACCATGACCCCGGCGGTCTTCAGACCCAGCTCGTGGGCGAGGGCGGTGAAATACACGGTCTCTTCCACGGTGGACACCATCGGCGCCATCACCCAGAGGTCCGCGTCGGTGGCCGCGTCGGCTTCGGCGAGGGCGGTGAGCTGCTCCCGCATGATGTCCTCGCTGGCACGAAGGGCACGCAGGCCGCGCAGGCCCAGGGCGGGGTTCTCCTCGACGGCGTCGTTGAGGAACGCCAGGGGCTTGTCGGCGCCGGCGTCGAGCGCCCGCACCACGACCTTCTGGCCGGGGAAGGCGCGCAGCATCCGCTCGTACTGCTCACGCTGCTGCGTCACTGTGGGCGCGGAGGTGGAGTCGAGGAAGAGGAACTCGGTGCGGAACAGGCCCACACCTTCGGCGCCGAGGGCGACGGCCTTGGCGGCGCCATCCGCCGAACCGAGGTTGGCCAGCAGCGGCACAGGCGTGCCGTCCTTGAGCCGGCCGGGGCCGATCGGGGCCAGCGCGCGGGCTTCGCGGGCGGCGATGCGGGCGCGGGCCTCTGCGAGCTGCTTCGCGGTGGGGGCCACGAGCACGATGCCGTTGGCGGCGTCGATGATGACCTCGTCGCCGTCGGCGAGCTGCGCGGCGGCGTGGGTGCCCACGATCGCGGTGATCGACTTCTCCCGGGCCAGGATGGCGGTGTGCGAGGTGGGTCCACCGTCGATGGTGATCAGGCCGAGCACCTTGTCGAGGTTGAGCAGGGCCGTGTCGGCGGGGGCGAGGTCGTGGGCGACGAGCACGAAGGGCTCTTCGGGGTCCGGCACACCCGGCGCGGGCAGGCCGCCGAGGTCCGCGATGACCCGCTGGGCCACGTCGTCGAGGTCGGCGGCGCGCTCACCAAGGTAGCCGCCGAGGGCCAGCATCTGGTCGCGGAAGACGGCGAAGGCCTCGAACACGGCGCGTTCAGCGGTCTGGTGCTTGTGCAGCCGGGCGGTGACCTCCTCGAGGAGGGTGGGGTCCTCAGCCATCATGGCCTGGGCCTCGAGCACCTCCTGGGCGGTGCCGCCGGCGCGTTCGCCCCGGGCTTCGAGGTCTTCGGCGACGGTGTGCATCGACGCGGTCGCCCGGGCCAGTTCGGCATCCGGGTCGAGGGTGCTGCGGGTGCTGAGCGGCTCCGGCAACGGTGCGGGCATGCGCAGGACCCGGCCGATGGCGACGCCCTGGCCGATCCCGATGCCCTGAAGCTCAATCATGTGCGCGTCCCGCCTAGGCGTCGTGGTCGGTGAGGAGGAGCTCGACGAGGCCGTCGAGCACGGTGTCGGCATTGTCGCCGTCGGTGGCGAGGGTGACGCTGTCACCGTGGTTGATGCCCAGCGAGATGACGCCGAGGATGCTGGCGGCATTGACCGGCTTGCCGTCGCCCTTCTGCAGGGTGACCGGGGTTCCCGCGGCGGCGGCGGCCTTCGTGAAGAGTTTCGCGGGGCGCGCGTGCAGCCCGTGCGTCGATCCGATCTGTACGGTGCGTTCGACCATGTGTCGCGCCTGCCTTTCCAACGTGTGGGAGTGTCACCGGGGCCTCAGTCGAGGTCCCGGCTTCGTGCGGGCAGCCGGCGGCGGCCGGCACAACAAATAACGGATGGAACGGTGCGGGTGACCTGCGAAGTCAGACCCACGACCGTTCGTGTTCGGCATCCACGGCCAGATCAAGTGCCACGACGCCGTCACGCGCCGAGAACACCGAGTCGGGCAGCAGTGCCACGCCCACGCCGCGCTCTTTCGCTTGGGCGCTGATGCGCTCGAAGCGGGGGGCGAGGTGGGGACCGACCAGGAGTACGTCAATGGTGTCGAGCGAGGACGGGAGATCCCCTTCGCTACCGGCGACGACCGCGAGGGTGAGCCCACGTTCCTTGCCGGTGACCCGCAGCCTGTGCGCCACGAATGCGCTGGACGCTCCGGCACCACACACGATGAGAATCTTCATTGATTCTTTCCTTTCATCGATCTTTGAATTCAACACTTACTGTCCTCTCTTCGGACTTGCGGCGCCACCAGACCCTTTTCCGCAGGGTGCGGAAACACGTCGGGGTCCTACCGTGCCGGGCTCGCACTCTGCTTGACTACTCTTGAGACGATGGAGTTGCGCACGATGAGTGATAAACAGACGCGGATGCTGGACTTCCTGTCCCAGACATCCAGCTGGATCACGGCAGGCGAACTTGCTGACCGCCTGGGGGTTACCCCGCGCAGTGTGCGCAGCTATGTCACGGCGGTGAAGGCGGCCGCGCATCCGCTCACCGTCATCGAATCCGGCACCGCCGGCTACAGGCTCAACCGCGACGAGTTCGCCAGCTTCACCGCCCAGCACCGGTCCAAGCCGCGCGAAACGGATGCGGACACCCCGCAGCAACGGCTGTCCAGCCTGGTGCGGCGGCTCACCGAATCGCCCGCCGGGCTGGACGTCTACGAGCTGGCCGCGGAGAACTTCGTCAGCGACTCCACGGTGGAGGCCGACCTGGCCCGGGTGCGGCTGATGCTGCCCGACAGCGGCCTGACGCTAGTGCGGCACGGCAGCGTGGTCACCCTCACCGGCTCGGAGACGGACCGGCGCCGGCTGCTCAGCCGGATGTTCCGCGAGGAGAGCGCCCGCGGCATGATCGACCTGGAGACCATCCAGCGCGAGTTCACCTCCGGGCAGGCCGGCGCCGACAGCCTGGGCGCGTTCAAGACCGACCTCATCGAGCTGCTCGACGGCCAGGGCTACTTCGTCAACGAGTACGGCATCAACAATGTGTTGCTGCACGTGGCCATCGCGATCGACAGGGTCACCAAGCACCTCTCCCCCGCCCCGGCCGTCGCCGAACCGCCGTCGGAGCTCGCCACCTCGTTGTCCGGCCTGATCACGAAGCACTTCGACGTGCGCCTGGGCAGCGGTGACCTCGCCTATCTGGCGTTCCTGCTGACCACCCGGGTGATCACCCCCGGCCACGACCAGCCGGCCGAGACCCTCATCGAAAGCTACGTGCGGCCGGAGGAGCTCGCGATGATGCGCGCCATCGTGGACCGGGCCAGCCGGGAGTACCTCGTCGACCTCGACGACGACGACTTCATCGTGCGGCTGACCCTGCACGTGCGCAACCTGATCAACCGGGCACACGACAAGTCGTACTCCCGCAACCCGCTCACCCGGTCGATCAAGACCTCGTATCCGCTGATCTACGAGCTGGCCGTGTACATCGCCAGCCAACTGCAGCGCGCCGAGCAGATCGTGATCAACGACGACGAGATCGCCTACATCGCCATGCACGTGGGCGCGCATCTCGAGCAGCAGGTGCGCCGTGTGGAGCTGGTGACCTGCGCGATAGTGTGCCCCAACTACTACGACATGCACGTGCTGTTGCGCGAACGCATCGAACGGGTGCTCGGCGACGACCTCGAGGTCGTCGCGGTGATCACCCGTTCCGATGTGGACTGGGACGCTCTCGACGCCGATCTGGTGCTCACCACCATCGACCCGCAGTTGCACGCCGACGGGGTCATTGTGATCCAGCCGTTCCTCACTCAGAACGACATCGACCGCATCCGCCAGCAGGCCAGCCGGGTGCGACGGATGCGCCGGCGCGCGCGTCTGAAGGACGACCTGCTGCAGTTCTTCGACGAGTCTCTGTTCTCGCGCAACTTCTACGCCCCGGACGAGACGGCGATGATCACCGCGCTGGGCGAGCGCATGATGGCGCGGGGCATCATCGATCAGAGCTACGTGGACGGCGCCATCGAGCGGGAGCTGATGTCATCCACCGCGTTCACCGACAACCTCGCCGTGCCGCACGCCATGGCGATGAGCGCCCAGCAGACCTCGATCGCCATCGTGATCAACGACGCCCCGATGGACTGGGGCGACAACCGGGTGAACGTGGTCGCACTGATCGCCTTCAGCGCCGCCGGCCGCAGCACCTTCCAGGCGGTCTTCGACCAGTTCGTGGAGGTGTTCTCCGACCGCCTCGAGGTGCAGCGCTTGATCAAGCGCTCCGTCGACTTCGCGTCCTTCATCGACGAGCTGGTCCACGTCATGGACGCCTAGCCCCGCTCGTTCTCCCGCTCCACGGCCAACTGTTACCGAAACGGACAAATGCGCCCGGCACACCGGGCGCATTTGTCCGCATGGGCAACAGTTAGCCAGGGCTGTCGGTCGGGGCGAGGGAGCTTAGGGGCGGAGGGTGGAGACCAGGCGGCGCACGAGACGGGTACGGCGGCGCACGTACGGCGCGGCCACCAGGCCGAGCACATCCGGATGCGCCGGCGTACGCAGCACCGACTTCTCATGACTGAACTGGGCCACCGACCGCTCCCCGTGGTAGCTGCCCATGCCGCTGGCACCCACCCCGCCAAACGGCAGGCCGGGAACCGCGAGGTGCGACATCGGCGCCCCGATCCCTACCCCGCCGGAGGACGTTCGTGTGAGCAGGGCCCGCGCCACCGCACGGCTGCGGGTGAACGCGTACAGCGCGAGCGGCTTCTCCCGCGCGGTGATGAACGCGATCGCCTCGTCCAGTCCCGACACTGTCACGATCGGCAGGATCGGCCCGAAGATCTCCTCGGTCATCACCGGTGAGGCCACGTCCACGTCGGCGAGAATCGTCGGGGCGATATAGAGCTCGGCCGCGTCCACCAGCCCGCCGGTCACCAGACGACCCTGGTCGAGCATCCCGGCCAACCGGTTGAACTGCCGGACATTGACAATGCGGCCGTAGTCTCTGCTCGCCCGCGGGTCGGCGCCGTACAGCTCGGCGATAGCGCTCACCAGCAGCGGCTCCAGCCGCGCCGCCACCGCGGGGGTGGTCAGCAGGTAGTCCGGCGCCACGCAGGTCTGCCCGGCGTTCACGAAGCGACCCCAGGCGATCCGCCGAGCTGCGCTGGCCAGGTCGGCGGTGTCGTCCACCCACACCGGCGACTTCCCGCCGAGCTCCAGGGTGACCGGGGTGAGATGCAACGCGGCGGCCCGCAGCACGATCCGCCCCACCGTGCCGTTGCCGGTATAGAAGATATGGTCCACCCGCTGGGCGAGCAGCTCGGTAGTCTCGGGCACTCCGCCTTCGACCACGGCCACGGCGTCGCGGTCGAGGTATGTCGGCACCAACCGGGCGATCAACGAAGACGTGGCCACGGCCAGTTCGCTCGGCTTGAGTACAACGGTATTGCCGGCGGCCAGAGCTCCGATCAGCGGCGCAAACAGCAACTGAACCGGGTAGTTCCACGGCGCGATCACGGTCACCACGCCCAGCGGTTCGCGCACGATCTGCGCGGTGGAGGGCAGCACCACCAGCGGCACCGGCACCCGGCGCGGCCGCAGCCAGCGCCCGAGATGCTTGAGGGTGTGGTCGATCTCGCGCACCAGAATACCGATTTCGGTGAGGTCGGCCTCGGTCGGGCTCTTCCGCAGGTCGGCGTACAGGGCGTCCCGCAGCTCCGCCCGGTTCTCCACCAGCAGCCGGCGTAACGCGCGTAGCTGAGCGCGCCGCCAGGCGACCGGCCGGGTGCGGCCGGAGTCGAAACCGTCGCGCATCCGCTGCACGGCAACTACGGCCGTGTCAGTGGGTGCGCCTGTCGGTAGGTTCACGACGGTCGGGTCGGCGAATGCGAGACTAGAGGTCATGCCGACAGCCTATTACGAAACAGTTCGCTTTCGTTTCTTAAAGGGAGTATTTTCGAGTGCATGTCCTCACCGTTCACTTCTTCCACTGATATCCCGGATGCGCCCTCGTCGCTCGCCGCACTCGTCACCTTCGTCGACACCCTCGAGTCGCGGGTGCGCCAGCAGGGTTCGGGGGCGGCCCTGCTCAGCCCCCGCGGCACGTACAGTTTCTCCGAAACCGCGCAGCATGCGGCGCAGAGCATCGGCTACTCCATGACGGGCTACCCGCACCTCGCGCCCGTCTCACTGCGGGTCACGGTGGGCCGAGCCGTCAAGCACCTCTTCCTGCGTCGCGGAGCCATGCGGCACAACCTCTCTGCCCCGGTCTCCGGCGCCCCGGAGCTCGACCCCGCAATGCCCGACCTTGCCGCTGTCGCCGTGCTCCGCACCGCGGTGAACGCGCTCGTCGCCTTCACCGGCGACCTCCAGCCGCACCCCACCTACGGCCGCTGCACCAAGGCCCAGGTGGCCAACCTGCAAACCCAGCACCTGCGCGAGCACCTGCCCGGCGCGGATGCGCCCGCCGCACCCCAGCCCGCCACCCCGGCCCGATGATCACCGCAGTCCCCCGCGGCCGCCCGATGGATGCCAGGGTCGACGACGCCGTGGTCGCCGCCACTACCCTGCTGCTGGCCGAGCACGGCTACGGCGCCCTCACCACCTCGGCCATCGCTCGGCGGGCCGGGGTCTCCACGGCGTCGCTGTACCGCCGGTGGGCTACCAAGGAAGAGCTCGTCGCATCCGCTGCCCGCACGATCGTGGCCGACTATCTCAGTGGCGACGACACCGGTTCGCTCGATGGCGACCTGACCGCGCTCCTCGGCAACAAGATCACCGCGCTCAGCGGCGACCTCGGCATCGTACTCAAGTCCCTGGTCGGCCAGGCCGCGCACGACCCCGCCATCGCGGAGATCATCGAGCGCGAAATCGTCGGTGCCACCGAGACGCACATCGCGGCGATCCTCGACCGCGCGATGGCCCGAGGCGAGATTCAGCCGGGCTACAACGCGCAGGATGCGGCAAAGCTCGCCATCGCCCTCGTCACGACCCCGCTGCTCCTGCGAGCCGACGGCCCCGCCGCGGTGGCCCGCCTGGTCCCGGCGCACCTCGCAGCCGCCATCCGGGCCACCCTGCCCACCGCGATTTAGCCCACCAACTGGTCCCGAAGCGGACAAGTGCGGCCGGCGTACCGGGCGCAAATGTCCGCTTCGGGCACAGTTACGAGACGCGAGGGAGGCTAGGCCGGCGGGGTGGGGGTGATGCCGAACTGGGCCAGGCCCGCGGCGCCGCCGTCTTCGGCGGTGAGCACCCAGATGCCGTCCTTGTGCACGGCGACGCTGTGCTCCCAGTGCGCGGCAGCCTTGCCGTCGCTGGTGGCGACGGTCCAGTCATCGTCACGGGTGTAGGTCTCGATGTCGCCGAGCACCACCATCGGCTCGATCGCCACGACCAGGCCGGGCTTCACGTCCGGGCCCTTCTGGCGCACCCGGTAGTTGAACACCGGCGGTGCCTCGTGCATCGACTTGCCGATGCCGTGGCCCACGTAGTCGGTGAGGATCCCGTAGCTGCCTTGCGATTCGATGTAGTCCTCGATGGCCTCGCCGACCTCGTTGAGGTGCCGCGCCTCGGCCAGGCGGGCGATGCCGTGCCAGAGCGACTGCTCGGTCACCCGCGAGAGTTCCTCGCGCTCGGCGACGAGCTCGGGCCGCGACGGGTCCGGCAGCACGAAGGTGAATGCCGCGTCGCCGTTCCAGCCGTCGATGATCGCGCCACTGTCGATTGACACGATGTCGCCGGCACCGAGCACTCGACCATTGGGGATGCCGTGCACCACGTCGTCGTTCACCGAGGCGCACACCGTGTGGAAGTAGCCCTGCTCGAGCTTGAAGTTGGGCCGGCCGCCCAACGCCACGATGGCCGCCTCAGCGGCGGCATCCAGCTCGAGGGTAGTGACGCCCACCTGCATGGCTTCCCGCGCCGCCACGAGCGACGCAGCGGTCGCCAGGCCGGGGGCCAGCATCAGGCGCATCTGCGCCGGGGACTTGTAGATGGAGCGGCGAAGGGCCACGGTCATACCTGCAAACTAAGTCGTCGTACGGAGCCGGCGCCGGAGAGCGCCCGGGTGAGAAAACGAAAGGGCGCCGACCGAAGCCGACGCCCCATCACAGCAAATCTAGACGGATGCCGCCACGGCGTCGGTGGGACCGACGGCGTGCAGACCGCGTTCGGCCAGCGCGGCCACGATACGGTCGGTGACCTGGTCGACGGCACCGAGGCCGTCGATGGTGACCACGACGCCGCGCTTGTCGTACAGGTCGATGAGCGGTGCGGTCTGCTCTTCGTAGACGTCGAGACGGTGCCGGATGACCTCGGCGGTGTCATCCGCGCGGCCCTGCTCGGCGGCCCGCTTGAGCAGCCGGGCGACGACCTCGTCGGTGTCCGCGACGATCTGCACCACGGCGTCGAGCGAGGTGCCTTCGGCGTCGAGCAGGCGGTCGAGCTCGAGCACCTGGTCGGTGGTGCGCGGGTAGCCGTCGAGCAGGAAACCACCACGGGCATCCGGCTCCTGGAGGCGGTCGGCGACGATCTCGTTGGTCAGCGAGTCGGGCACGTACTTGCCGGCCTCGATGAACGCCTTGACCTTCAGGCCCAGCTCGGTTTCGGTCTTCACGTTGTGACGGAAGATATCGCCGGTGGAGATGGCGGGAATGCCGAAGGCTTCGGCCAGGCGCACGGCCTGAGTGCCCTTGCCGGCCCCGGGGGGTCCGATCACGAGAAGACGGGTCATCGCAGGAGCCCTTCGTAGTGGCGCTGTTGCAGCTGGGAGTCGATCTGCTTGACCGTCTCCAGGCCGACGCCGACGATGATCAGGAGGCTGGCGCCACCGAACGGGAAGTTCTGGTCGGCGCCGATCAGCGAGAACGCGATCAGCGGGATCAGCGCGATGAGGCCGAGGTAGAGAGCACCGGGCAGAGTCACGCGGGTGAGCACGTAGTCGAGGTACTCGGCGGTGGGCCGGCCGGCACGGATGCCGGGGATGAAGCCGCCGTACTTCTTCATGTTGTCGGCGACCTCTTCAGGGTTGAAGGTGATCGCGACGTAGAAGTAGGTGAAGCCCACGATGAGCAGGAAGTAGAACGCCATGTACAGCGGGTGGCTGCCCTGTGTGAGGTTGTTGGTGACCCAGGTGACCCAAGCCTGCGGCGTCTCGCCGGCGGCGGGCTGGTTGAACTGGGCGATCAGGGCCGGCAGGTACAGCAGCGACGATGCGAAGATGACGGGCACAACGCCGGCCATGTTCACCTTGATCGGGATGTAGGTGTTGTTGCCGCCGTAGGTACGGCGACCCACCATGCGCTTGGCGTACTGCACCGGGATGCGGCGCTGCGACTGTTCGACGAAAACCACACCCGCTACGACCACGAGGCCGATCGCGAGGACGACCAGGAAGATCTCGATGCCCTTCTGCTGGGCGATGGAGATCAGCGAGTTGGGGAACTGGGCAGCGATCGACGTGAAGATCAGCAGCGACATTCCGTTGCCGATGCCGCGCTCGGTGATCATCTCACCCATCCACATGATCACGCCGGTACCGGCGGTCATGGTGATGACCATCAGCATGATGGCGTACCAGGCGTCGTTGGTGAGCAGCTGGGAGCACTCGGAGGAGGCCGAGGTGCCGAACAGGGCGCCGCTGCGGGCCACGGTGATCAGCGTGGTCGACTGCAGGATGCCCAGGGCGATGGTGAGGTACCGGGTGTACTGCGTGAGCTTGGACTGGCCCGCCGCACCCTCCTTGTAGAGGGTCTCGAAGTGTGGGATCACCACGCGCAGCAGCTGCACGATGATGGAGGCCGTGATGTACGGCATGATCCCCAGCGCGAAGACTGACAGCTGCAGCAGGGCGCCACCGCTGAACAGGTTCACGAGCTCGTAGAGGCCGCTCGTTCCCTGGTTCGCTGCAAGACAGGCTTGCACGTTGCCGAAGTCCACGAACGGGGCGGGGATGAACGAGCCCAGACGGAACAGGGCGACGATGCCCAGGGTGAACCCGATCTTCTTACGAAGGTCCGGCGTGCGGAATATCCGCGCAATGGCGCTAAACAAAAAAGGCCTCCAGTTAGTAACAAAGAACGAGCTTGCCGAGTCAGCACCAGCGCTTTAATCGCTGGGCAGGCTCGACAAGCTCGATCTCGTCTACGGGTCTTACTACTTGATCGAGCCACCTGCTGCGACGATCTTCTGCTCTGCTGAGCGGGAGACCTTATCGACTGCAACAGTCAGCTTAACCGCAATGTCACCATTGCCGAGAACCTTGACCTTCTCGTTGTCGCGAACGGCACCCTTGGCGACCAGTGAAGCGATGGTTACATCGCCGCCGGTCGGGTACAGCTCGGCGAGGCGCTCCAGGTTTACAACCTGGTACTCGACGCGGAACGGGTTCTTGAACCCGCGCAGCTTCGGGGTGCGCATGTGCAGCGGCATCTGCCCACCCTCGAAGCCGATACGCACGGTGTAGCGCGCCTTGGTGCCCTTGGTTCCACGACCCGCGGTCTTACCCTTGGATCCTTCACCACGGCCAACGCGCTGCTTGTCCTTCTTCGATCCGGGCGCGGGACGAAGGTGGTGCACCTTCAGTACCTGCGGACGGACCTCAGTGGGCTCAGTCGGCGCGGCGGCCTTCTTAGCGGCAACAGTCTTGGCCGGAGCCTTGGCTGCAGCAGCCTTCGTGGTCGTCGCCTTGGGGGCGGCGGCCTTCTTAGCGGCGGGCTTGGTTGCTACCTTCTCGGTAGCTTCCTTCTCGTCAGCCATTAGTCAATCTCCTCGACCTTCACAAGGTGAGCAACGGTGTTGACGTAGCCACGGTTCTGCGAGTTGTCCTCGCGGATCGTGACGGCGCCAATGCGACGCAGGCCCAGGCTGCGCAGTGTGTCGCGCTGGTTCTGCTTCTCACTAATTTTGGACTTGATCTGCGTAATCTTCAGCTGAGCCATTAGGCACCTGCCTTCGCGCTTGCGGCGGCTGCTGCTGCAGCCGCGTCGGCACGCAGAAAACGGGCCGGAGCCACGTCTTCGTAGGGAAGGCCACGGCGAGCCGCGACTGCACGAGGCTCTTCGAGCTGGTGCAGGGCCTCCACCGTGGCGTGCACGATGTTGATGGTGTTCGACGAACCGAGCGACTTGCTCAGAACGTCGTGGATGCCGGCGCATTCGAGTACGGCGCGCACCGGGCCACCGGCGATAACGCCGGTACCTGCTGCGGCCGGACGGAGAAGAACGACTCCGGCAGCTGCTTCACCCTGAACGGGGTGCGGGATGGTCAGGCCGACGCGGGGAACGCGGAAGAAGTTCTTCTTCGCTTCCTCGACGCCCTTGCTGATTGCGGTCGGGACCTCACGGGCCTTACCGTAACCAACGCCAACCAGGCCGTTACCGTCTCCGACGACGACCAGAGCGGTGAAGCTGAAGCGACGACCACCCTTGACGACCTTGGAAACACGGTTGATCGTGACGACGCGCTCGAGGAACTGGCTCTTCTCGGCGTCACGGCTTCCGCGCTCACGGTTCGGGCTGCGCTCACGGCCACCACGGCGAGCCTCACGAGGCTCGTTCTGCGGCGGCGTGGTCGAAGCTGCGGTTTCCACCGGAACTTCAGTGACGACGTCAGCTTCCTTCGCTGCTGCGGTGCTACTGGATTCAGTGCTCACAGGTCCAACCCTCCCTTTCGGGCTCCTTCGGCGATGGCTGCGACGCGTCCTGCGTACTTGCTGCCACCACGGTCAAATACGACGGCTTCGATACCGGCGGCTTTGGCGCGCTCGGCGACGAGCTCGCCGACCTTGTGCGCCTTGGCGGTCTTGTCACCATCGAAGGTGCGCAGACCGGTTTCGAGAGTCGACGCCGACGCGAGGGTGAAACCCTTGCTGTCGTCAACGACCTGCACGAATACGTGGCGAGCCGAGCGGGTGACGACGAGACGCGGACGAAGCGCGGTCCCCTCGATCTTCTTGCGAAGACGTGCGTGCCTGCGTCCGCGGGCAGCCGACTTGCTTTTTCCTCTAGTTCCGAGACCCATGGTTACTTACCACTCTTTCCGGCCTTGCGGCGAACAATCTCGCCGGCGTAACGCACACCCTTACCCTTGTAGGGCTCAGGCTTGCGAATCTTACGGATGTTTGCGGCAACCTCACCGACGGCCTGCTTGTCGATACCGCTGACCGTGAGCTTGTTAACGCCCTCGACGGTCAGGGAGATACCAACGGGCGGCTCAATGAGGACCGGGTGCGAGAAGCCAAGGGCGAACTCAACGGAGGTGCCCTTCTGCGCAACGCGGTAACCGGTACCGACGATCTCGAGTCCCTTGGTGTAACCCACGGTGACCCCGATGATCTGGTTGGCGATCAGGGTACGGGTCAGTCCGTGCAGCGAACGCGAAGCGCGCTCGTCGTCGGGACGCGTGACCAGAACCTGGCCATCGGTGACCTGAACCTCGATGGGGTTGGCGACGGTGAGCGCGAGCTCACCCTTCGGACCCTTGACGCTAACGGCCTGGCCGTTAGCTTCGACCGTGACACCCGCGGGGATCTCGATCGGAAGTCTTCCAATACGTGACATTGTCGGCTACCACACGTAGGCGAGAACTTCTCCGCCTACGCCCTTCTTCTCAGCCTGGCGGTCGGTGAGCAGACCGCTGGAGGTGGACAGGATGGCAACGCCGAGGCCGCCGAGAACCGTGGGGATCTCAGTCGACTTTGCGTACACGCGCAGGCCGGGCTTGGAAACCCGCTTGATGCCGACGATGGAACGCTCGCGGTTGGGGCCGAACTTGAGGTTCAGCGTGAGGGTCTTTCCGACCTCTGCATCCTTGACATCCCAGGCAGAGATGTAACCCTGTGCCTTGAGGATGTCTGCGATGTGCGCCTTGAGCTTGCTGTGCGGCATCGACACTGTGTCGTGGTACGCCGAGTTAGCGTTGCGCAGTCTGGTCAGCATATCTGCGACCGGATCTGTCATTGTCATTTGTGGTGCCTTTCTCGCCTGGTTTCGTGCACCCGTTACACGGATGACGACCTGTGGTGGTGGAGGGGGCCGAACGGTTGTCCGGCCCCCGGGGTATAGCTAGTTTAGGAGTTCTCGGCCGTCTTGAACGGGAAGCCGAGCGCCTTGAGCAGCGCGCGACCCTCGTCGTTGTTCTTGGCGGTCGTCACAACAGTGATGTCCATACCGCGAACACGGTCGATCCGGTCCTGGTCGATCTCGTGGAACATGACCTGCTCCGTGAGACCGAACGTGTAGTTGCCGGCGCCGTCGAACTGCTTGTCCGAGAGGCCGCGGAAGTCGCGGATACGGGGCAGGGCGAGGCTGAGCAGCCGGTCGAGGAACTCCCACATGCGGTCGCCACGAAGTGTGACGTGCGTGCCAATGGGCTGTCCTTCACGCAGTTTGAACTGCGCGATGGACTTGCGTGCCTTGGTGACCTGCGGCTTCTGGCCGGTGATCTTGGTGAGGTCGGCGACGGCGCCATCCATGATCTTGCCGTCGCGTGCTGCCTCGCCGACACCCATGTTGACGATGATCTTCGTCAGGTTGGGTACCTGGTGGACGTTGGTGAAACCCAGGTCCTTGGCGAGCTGCAGGGAGATCTCTTCGCGATACTTCTGCTTGAGACGCGGCAGAACGACGGGCTTTGCGCCCTCGGTTGCGATGTCAGTCATTAGAGGTCCTTACCTGACTTCTTGGCGTAACGAACGCGGACCGTCTTGGTGACGCCGTCCTTCGTTACCTCTTCGAGACGGAACCCGACCTTGGTCGGCTTCTTGGTCTCCGGGTCGACGAGCGCGACGTTGGAAGCGTGAATCGATGCTTCCACAGTCTCGATGCCGCCGGTCTTGGAGCCGCGCTGGGTCTGGCCGACGCGAACGTGCTTCTTGACGAAGTTGATTCCTTCGATCAGGACGCGGTTCTTCTCGACCTGTACCTCGAGCACACGACCCTGCTTGCCACGGTCTCCGCCGCGAGCCTGGGTGCGGCCGGTGATGACCTCTACGAGGTCACCCTTCTTGATTCTGGCCATGATTTAGATAACCTCCGGTGCCAACGAAATGATCTTCATGAACTTCTTGTCGCGGAGTTCGCGACCGACCGGTCCGAAGATACGGGTACCACGGGGGTCTCCGTCAGCCTTCAAGATCACTGCGGCGTTCTCATCGAACTTGATGTACGAGCCGTCTGGACGACGGGTCTGCTTTTTGACGCGAACGATGACGGCTTTGACGACGTCACCCTTCTTGACGTTGCCGCCCGGGATGGCGTCCTTGACGGTGGCGACGATAACGTCACCCAGTCCGGCGTAACGACGGCCGGAGCCACCGAGAACGCGGATCGTCAACAGGACCTTGGCACCGGTGTTGTCGGCAACTTTGAGTCGTGATTCTTGCTGAAGCACTTTCTAACTCCTTCTATCAAGTAAGCGCGAGGCTTACTTGGCCTTCTCGAGAATCTCGACCAGGCGGAAGCGCTTGGTAGCGCTCAGCGGGCGAGTTTCGCTGATCAGGACCAGGTCGCCGACGCCGGCGGTGTTCGCCTCGTCGTGAACCTTCAGCTTGGACGTACGGCGGATGACCTTGCCGTACAGGGGGTGCTTCACGCGGTCTTCGACCTCGACAACGATGGTCTTATCCATCTTGTCGCTGGTCACGTAACCACGCATCGTCTTGCGGTAGCCGCGCACGAGAGCCTCGGCGGGGACGACCGTTTCGTCAGTCTTCGCCATGATTAGGCCTCCTTCGTCTCGACGGCGTCAGCCTCGGGAGCATCCGTGGATGCGTCCTTGGCCTTGGCCTTCTTGGTCGTCTTCTTCTCAGCCTTGGCCGGAGCCTCGACTGCGACGGGAGTGGCACGAATGCCCAGCTCGCGCTCACGGAGAACCGTGTAGATGCGTGCAATGTCCCGCTTGACCGCGCGAAGGCGGCCGTGGCTTTCGAGCTGGCCGGTGGCCGACTGGAAGCGCAGGTTGAACAGCTCTTCCTTGGCCTTCTTCAGCTCGTCGAACAGTCGTTCGTTTTCAAAGGTGTCGAGCTCGACTGAGGCGAGCTCCTTGGATCCGATCGCCATTATGCGTCGCCCTCCTCGCGCTTGATGATGCGTGCCTTGAGGGGCAGCTTGTGAATTGCACGGGTGAGCGCTTCGCGAGCAACGGTGTCAGAGACACCGGAAAGCTCGAAGAGCACGCGGCCCGGCTTGACGTTCGCGACCCACCACTCGACCGAACCCTTACCGGAACCCATGCGGGTTTCGGCAGGCTTCTTGGTGAGCGGGCGGTCCGGGTAGATGTTGATCCAGACCTTGCCGCCACGCTTGATGTGACGCGTCATGGCGATACGAGCGGACTCGATCTGACGGTTGGTCACGTACGCGGGGGTGAGGGCCTGAATGCCATACTCGCCGAACGAAACAGTGGTACCACCGGTTGCGTGGCCGGTACGGCCGGGGTGGTGCTGCTTGCGGTGCTTAACTCTGCGGGGAATCAACATTATTTAGCCTCAACTCCTGCTGCAACCGGAGCCGCGCCCTCTGCGCGAGGCGCACGGCGGGGACGGTCGTCACGACGCTCGGGGCGGGACGACTTAGCGTTGGCCTGCTCACGAGCGAGTTCCTTGTTGGTGATGTCGCCCTTGTAGATCCAGACCTTCACGCCGATGCGGCCGAAGGTGGTCTTGGCTTCGTAGAAGCCGTAGTCGATGTTCGCGCGCAGGGTGTGCAGCGGCACACGACCTTCGCGGTAGAACTCCGAACGGCTCATCTCAGCGCCACCGAGACGACCGGACACCTGGATGCGAACACCCTTGGCGCCGGCGCGCTGGGCGCCCTGCAGGCCCTTACGCATCGCGCGGCGGAAAGCCACACGAGCGGAGAGCTGCTCTGCAATGCCCTGCGCGACGAGCTGTGCATCCTGCTCGGGGTTCTTGACCTCGAGGATGTTCAGCTGGATCTGCTTGGCGGTGAGCTTTTCAAGGTCGGACCGGATGCGCTCTGCTTCCGCGCCGCGACGACCGATCACGATGCCCGGACGGGCGGTGTGAATGTCGACACGGACACGATCGCGGGTGCGCTCGATCTCGATGCGGGACACGCCGGCGCGGTCGAGGCTGGTGCTCAACAGGCGGCGGATCTTGACGTCTTCAGCGACGAAGTCGCTGTAACGCTGGCCCGGCTTCGTGCTGTCAGAGAACCAACGCGACACGTGGTCGGTCGTGATTCCCAGACGGAAGCCATACGGGTTTACTTTCTGACCCATTACTTCGTACCCTCCTCAGGAGTGGCGAGCACAACAGTGATGTGGCTCGTACGCTTCTTGATCTGGAATGCGCGACCCTGTGCGCGGGCCTGGAAACGCTTGAGCGTCGTGCCCTCGTCGACGAATGCCTGGGAGATGAACAGATCCTGTTCGTCCAGGAACTCGTTCGCAGCATCGGCCTTGACCCGTGCGTTCGCGATGGCCGATTCGACCAGCTTGTACACGGGGTCGGACGCGCCCTGCGGCGCGAACTTGAGAATTCCCAGCGCTTCGTGCGCCTGCTTGCCACGAATCAGGTTGACAACGCGACGGGCCTTCTGGGCGGTAACGCGGATGTGACGCACGCGTGCGATCGACTCCACCATTTCTCCTCCTTCACGTCACCGCGTTAGCGGCGACGACCCTTCTTGTCATCCTTCACGTGACCACGGAAGGTGCGGGTGGGAGCAAACTCGCCGAGTTTGTGCCCAACCATGCTCTCGGTGACGAACACCGGGATGTGCTTGCGACCGTCGTGAACCGCGATGGTGTGCCCGAGCATGTCGGGGATGATCATCGAACGGCGCGACCAGGTCTTGATTACGTTCTTGCTTGAGGCTTCATTCGCCTTGACAACCTTGCGAAGCAGGTGGTCGTCAACGAAGGGGCCCTTCTTAAGACTTCTTGGCATCGTCTACTCCTACTTACGCTTCTTGCCGACGGTACGGCGACGAACAATGAGCTTGTCGCTTTCCTTGTTCGGGTGGCGGGTGCGCCCTTCCTTCTGGCCCCAGGGGCTGACGGGGTGACGTCCACCGGACGTCTTACCCTCACCACCACCGTGCGGGTGGTCGACCGGGTTCATGGCAACACCACGAACGGTCGGGCGAACGCCTTTCCAGCGCATCCGGCCGGCCTTGCCCCAGTTGATGTTCGACTGCTCGGCGTTGCCGACCTCACCGATCGTGGCGCGGCAGCGAGCGTCGACGTTACGGATTTCTCCGGACGGCAGGCGCAGCTGGGCGTAGATGCCATCCTTCGCGACCAGGCGAACCGACACTCCGGCGGAGCGGGCCAGCTTGGCGCCACCACCCGGACGGATCTCGATGGCGTGAATGATGGTACCGGTGGGGATGTTCTTCAGCGGCAGGTTGTTACCGGGCTTGATGTCAGCACCGGCACCCGACTCGACGATGTCGCCCTGGTTCAGCTTGTTCGGCGCAATGATGTAGCGCTTGGAGCCGTCCATGAAGTGCAGCAGCGCGATGCGCGCCGTGCGGTTGGGGTCGTACTCAATGTGAGCGACCTTGGCGTTGACACCGTCTTTGTCGTTACGACGGAAGTCGATCACGCGGTACTGGCGCTTGTGGCCACCACCGATGTGACGCGTCGTGATGCGACCCTGGTTGTTACGACCACCGGTCTTGGACAGCGGACGAAGCAGCGACTTCTCGGGCGTCGAACGGGTGATCTCTGCGAAGTCCGCAACAGATGAACCGCGACGACCGGGGGTCGTGGGCTTGTACTTACGAATAGCCATTTCTTATTCCTCTAGTCCTGGCCGCTTAGCCGACGGCCGTGAAGATGTCGATGGAACCGGACTTGAGCGTGACGATGGCACGCTTGGTGTCCTTGCGCTTACCCATGCCGAACTTGGTACGGCGAGTCTTGCCGATGCGGTTCATGGTGTTGATCGACGCAACCTCAACCTTGAAGATCTTCTCGATCGCCAGCTTGATTTCGGTCTTGTTCGAACGCGGGTCCACGATGAAGGTGTACTTGCCCTCGTCGATCAGGCCGTAGCTCTTTTCAGAGACGACCGGAGCGATGATGACGTCGCGGGGGTCCTTTTGAATCGGGGTAGCCATTATGCGGACACCTCTTCCTTCTTGGTCTTGTGCGCCACGAACGCGTCAAACGCGCCCTTGGTGAAGACGATGTCGTCAGAGACGAGAACGTCGTAGGCATTCAGCTGGTCCCACGACAGCACGTGCACCGTCGGGAGGTTGCGGATGCTGCGGAGAGTCATCTCGTCGGTGCGCTCGAGAACGACCAGCACGTGCTTGCTGCTGGCGATCTGGGTGAGCAGCGTGATGGCACCCTTGGTGCTGGGCGTCTCGGACGAGAACAGCGCGGTCACCACGTGCAGACGGTCACCACGGGCGCGGTCAGAGAGTGAACCCTTGAGCGCGGCGGCAATCATCTTCTTCGGGGTGCGCTGGTCGTAGCTGCGCGGGGTCGGTCCGTGGACGATGCCACCACCGGTCATCTGAGGGGCGCGGATCGAGCCCTGACGAGCGCGACCGGTTCCCTTCTGCTTGAACGGCTTGCGGCCGGCACCGGAAACTTCTCCGCGGCTCTTTACCTTGTGCGTTCCCTGGCGTGCGGCAGCGAGCTGCGCGACAACAACCTGGTGAATCAGCGGGATGTTGGTCTGGACGTCGAAGATTTCGGCGGGCAGCTCAACGGAGCCGGCCTTCTTGCCGTTGGCATCGATGAGGTCGAGTGCGGTAGCCATAGGACTACGCTCCCTTCACTGCGGTGCGGACGAATACGAGGCGGCCCTTGGCGCCGGGAACGGCACCCTTGACCAGAATGAGGCCCTTGTCGGCGTCGATCGCGTGAACCTTGAGGTTCAGCACGGTCACGCGCTCGCCACCCATGCGACCGGCCATGCGCATGCCCTTGAAGACACGGCTGGGGGTCGAGGAGGCACCGATGGAACCGGGCTTGCGGTGGTTGCGGTGCGAACCGTGCGAAGCGGAAACACCCTTGAAGTTGTGACGCTTCATAACACCGGCGAAGCCCTTGCCCTTGGAAGTGCCCATGACGTCAACCTTGGTGCCGGCGACGAACACACCGTCAACGGTGAGCTCCTGGCCCAGGGTGTAGTCAGCGGCATCCGCGGTGCGGAGCTCGGTAACGTGACGGCGCGGCGTGACGCCGGCCTTCTCGAAGTGTCCTGCGGACGGCTTGTTCACCTTGCGGGGGTCGATGGCGCCAGAGGCAATCTGGACGCCGGCGTAGCCGTCGATGTCCTTCGTGCGGATCTGGGTGACGACGTTCGGCGAGATCTCGATGACGGTAACGGGAACAAGCTTGTTGTTCTCGTCCCACACCTGAGTCATGCCGAGCTTCTTGCCGAGGAGGCCCTTGGTGGTCTTGGTATCTGCGTACGACATCGCGGGCCCTAGAGCTTGATCTCGATGTTGACGTCTGCCGGGAGGTCGAGACGCATGAGCGAGTCGACGGCCTTCGGCGTCGGGTCAATGATGTCGATCAGACGCTTGTGGGTGCGCATTTCAAAGTGCTCCCGGCTGTCCTTGTACTTGTGAGGGGAACGGATGACACACACCACGTTCTTCTCGGTCGGAAGCGGCACGGGGCCGACAACGGTTGCACCCGCACGGGTGACGGTGTCGACGATCTTGCGCGCCGAGATGTCGATGACCTCGTGGTCATACGACTTAAGTCGAATGCGGATTTTCTGTCCCGCCATGTCGAACTCTCTTTCTTGTCAAGGCTTCTTACATCCCGAGGGCTGCATTGGACGCCGTAGTAGCACTGCTGCTATCGCACCACTGTTCATCTGTCAATTTCGATCCGGCCGGGAATCCGACCTTCTCGAGCCAACTCCCCCAGGCCGGGGCCTGGCGGATGACATGGTTTTACCCGGGCATCCAAGGAGTTGATTTAAGCTTCGTTCTGCTACCCGCGGCCTAACTCCGACCCTCAAGGGGCGAGCTATGCACTGCCTGGTAGTGATTCCGGTCTCGCGTGCAGCGCGATCCGAAAGTGTTGAACTAGAAGAGTCTGCCACAGGAATAGGTCATTGTGCAACCCGGGCGTGTCGCGTTGGGCGTGTCGCGCGATCCGCGTCGTTCCGCGGGAGTTCAGCTACGCCCCTCCGCTGCTCGAGCTGCTCGAGACCCCGGAATTCATCCGCTGGTCGAGCCTGTCGAGACCCCTCCAGCAGGCGGCTAAACGGCACCCTCGGGAGTGACCACGGCACGCACCGTGCGCCACAGAATCAGGATGTCGGCCGTGAGCGACCAGTTCTCCACGTAGTACAGGTCCAGGCGAATACTGTCTTCCCAGCTGAGGTTCGACCGGCCGCTGACCTGCCAGAGCCCACTCATGCCCGGCTTCATGATCAGCCGGCGGTGCGCGGCATCGTCGTAGAGGGCCACTTCGGCGGCGCGCTGCGGCCGCGGACCCACCAGGCTCATCTCACCGAAGAGCACGTTGAACAGCTGCGGCAGCTCATCGATGGAGTATTTGCGCAGGATCTGGCCGATCGGGGTGATGCGTGGGTCGTTGGTGACCTTGAAGAGCGGAGTGTCCGAGGTGCCCTGTGCGTCGAGCAGGCTCTCCAGCTGGTCGTCGGCATCCTGCACCATGGAACGGAACTTGTACATGCCGAACGTGGCGCCGTGCCGGCCGATGCGTTCCTGCCGGTAGACGATGTTGCCGGGGCTGGACCGCTTGACCGCGATGGCCACCCAGATGAGGCCAGGCGAGCTGAGCAGAATGAGCAACGCCGCACCGACGATGTCGAAGGTGCGCTTGGTCACCCGTTTCGCGCCCTCGAACTGCGGGTAGCTCACATGGATAAGTGGCATACCGGCCACGGGCCGTGAATGGATGCGCGGTCCGGCAATGTCGGTGAGCGCCGGCGCCACGATCAGCTCCACGCCGCGGGCCTCGAGCTCCCAGCCCACCCGGCGCATGTCCTCGGGGGCGATGTCGTCGGCACCGGTGAGGATCACGGTGTCGGCGTGGGTCTCGTCCACGGCGGTGAGTAGATCCGCGTAGTCCCCCGAGATCGGAACCCCGTTGATCGGTCCCTCGCTGAGGCTACCTTCCCGCGTGAGAGCGCCCACGAGCAGCAGCCCTGAGCCGGGCGTGCGGGCGATGGTGGTCGCCACATGGGCGGACTTCCGCCGCTCGCCCATAAGCAACGCCCGGGATAGATAGAAACCTCTGGCCTGGCGCCTACGCAGCCACTGGCGCCAACGCCACCGCGTGCCGATCAACAGCGCCAGGCCCAGAGGCAGCGCCAAGAGGAAGTAGCCCCGTGCAACTTCGATCTTCAAGAGGTAGGCGATAATCGCGAAGAGGCCGAAGAGGCGGATAGTCGCATCGGCGACCCGCTTGTATTCGAGCGTGCCGCTGCCGATCACCTTGTGGTCCCGAGTGGCAAACACGTCGAGCATTATCATCCAGGCAACGACGAGAACGAGGGAGACGGCCGTGTAGCTGGCGCCGAGGCTAAACGGCTGCGGAGCCGACACCTGCACGGTTTCGAGTCCGAACCAGATGAACTGAGACCCAAACACCGCCGCCAGAACCACCGCGATGTCGGTGCTGAACAGCCGCACCGCAAAGGCCCGTTGCCAGGAACGACGTCTCAGCACCCCAGCCGTACGTGTATCGCCGATTGCCATTGGTTCCCCCATCAGAATGCGCGCCTGACCTAAACAAACGGTAATTTCGGACGCGCCTGTTTTCATCGTTCCACAGTTTGAGCACTCCCAGCCCTTTCTCAGGCCACTTGTGCGTACCCCGTTGTGGGGCCATTGAGGTCAGAAGACCCGTCCGTTCCCGGACCACTCGACTCTGCTCCCCTAAGGTGGACCTGTGAATCCACGAGTCTCTCGGCGCGCTCCGGCACGCACCTCCCGCACAGTCGCGCGTCATGAACGACGGAAGTCCACCACTAGACGCCGCGTCAGAGTCGGTTTGGTAATAGCGGGTATCTTGCTCCTGGGATCCGTCACTTGGTTGGCCACACGCGTGCTCGTCGTGAAGACCGATCTGGAGGCGTCACAAGCCCTGGTCGATCAATTGCAGACCGAAATCACTAGTGGCGACTTCTCGACTCTCACCTCAACCGGCGCAGAGCTCGAGGCCAAGTCAGCAAGTGCGGCCGCTGGCACCCGGGACCTCACGTGGCGTGCCGCCGAGTTCATTCCTCTGGCTGGCGAGAACCTTCGAGCCGTCCGCGCAGTCTCCGAGAGCATCGACGCCATTGTGAGTGACGTTGCCGCTCCTGCAGTCAAGATTGCGTCGTCCTTCGATCTGAGCGAGCGCGACCCCGTTACCGGCGGATTCGACATCACTCCCTTGGAGGACGTTGTCGCGATCGCAGCTACGGCTCAGACCGTCTTCACGGAGAGCCTGGCGAAACTGGAGATTGTCGATGCGTCGGCCACAGTCGGACCGGTCTCCGCGGCGGTATCGAAACTCGACAACTTGCTCACCAACGCGAACGATGCAGTTACAACTGCCGCCCCGCTGCTGCAGCTTGTTGGGCCAGCTCTCGGGGCTGACGGACCGCGAACATATCTGCTGGCCTTCCAAAACAACGCTGAGAGCACCGCACTCGGTGGCAGTGCTGCGTCTTATACGCTCATCAACGTGGACAACGGCGCCATCTCCGTTGCCGCACAGGGCGCCGGCAGCCAGGACCTGGTTGAGGGAACAAAGCTCGACGTTGCAGTTGATCAGAGTGCGATTGATCTGTTCACCGATTACCTGGTCTCGTTCCCGAATACCTCCACCAGCCGGCCAGATTTTCCCACCGCCGCTGAGTTGATGCGCGCGTATTGGATTCGGGATAAGGGCCTGACTGCCGATGGAGTCATTTCAGTTGACCCGCTCGCCCTGGCGAAAGTCCTCACGGCAACTGGACCCATCGCTTTGCCAAGCGGCGATGTTCTGTCGAGCGATAACGCAGTCAACCTCCTCGTGCATGACATCTATTTCCGCTTCGACTCGTATGCAGAACCCGAGAAAGTTGATGCGTTCTTCCAGGAGGCTGCAGCAGCAATTCTCACCAAGGTGATGAGTGGCGAATTCGACATGAAAGCAATGCTGGCCGCGGTCACCCAGAGCGTCGATCAAGGAAGCATCATGGCATGGAGCGCCAACCCGACCGAACAAGCCGCCTTGGACGGCACACGCATCCAGGGTGCGCTTCCCGCAGATAACGCCGAGAGGACCGTGATGGGCATCTACTACCAGGACACGTCCGCGTCAAAGATGGACTACTACCTCCGAACCGCAACGAACACCACCAGTGACATCTGCACCGCCGGCACCACGCCGACATTCACGAGCACGGTCACGGTGCACTCGGATATCACCGCCGAGGAGGCCAAGGCACTGCCCGAATACGTTGCCAGTGGCAATTACGGGCCGGGTATGACAAGTACCAAGGTGTTCGTGTACGGGCCCGTCGGCGCGACGCTCACTGACGCCCACGTTGAAATTGCCGGTGAGGCGACGACGGTAAATGCGCCCGGAAATGACCTAGGGCGACCGGTGGCCTCGTTCACGGCCTACTTGGTGCCTGGAGAGTCCAGCACCGTTACGGCTACCTTCTCAGGCGCAGAAGGTTCATTTGGCCCCCTGGAGGTTCGCGGAACGCCGATGATCAACGCGACGGCCCAGACTGTGGAGCCTGCCTGCGGGTAGTCGCACTGACCGGCCAGGTGGCAGTTGGGCTATATCTAGTGGAGACGTCGAAGTCACCACGAAGACGGATTTCTCCTGGCACGACCATACGAGATCGCCCCTCCAAGAGAGCCATGGATGATCCAACGCGTGGCCACAGAAAATGTGCCGATGCGGACCGGCATCAGTCTCACGTTTGGGGCAACCGATCGGTGGTGACTAAACCCTCACACCGTGCTGCCAGAGCGCGCGCGCAATCACCTTCTGGTCACGCTCGTAGACCACTGAGCGCAGCACCACTGCAATCAAGATGCCGAGCACGGCACCGATCGAATTCGAGATTACGTCGGTAGCAGCGGCGAATCGTGCCGCCAAAAAGGTCGCCTGAGTTAGCTCGATCCCGATGGACAGAGCCGGGCAAATCAGCAGCGCTAACCACCAGACCCGTGCAGGCAGTAACAACGCTGCCAGGAAACCAAGTGGAACGAACATCACAACATTCGCTGAGAACTCCAGCTTGTTGTAGCCAAACCACTCCGGGACGCCATTTCTGTGCACCACATCCAGCACCTTTTCAATGGCGGCGCCATAGCCCTGATCCAGCGGCGTGGGCCACATCGTGGCGAAGAGGATCACTACGACATAGGCAGCCAGAAGAACGCCGCCAATGGAAGTTCGGGCTTTGCTCTTCGGTGGTGCCGCGTTCGTCAATGCAGTTCTCCTAGATGTCGTCCGGTGTCCAGCGGCTGGACTATTGGCGTAGCGAGTCCACGTGGCTTCGGTACCAGTCGACCGTTGAGCGGAGTCCGTCTTCGAGGCCGATCTTTGCGGTCCAGCCCGCCTGGGCGAGTTTGCTCACGTCGAGCAGTTTCTGCGGGGTGCCGTCGGGCTTGTCGGTGTCCCACTCGGTAGTGCCGGTGAAGCCGACGACATGCGCGATGGTCTCGGCGATCTCGCGGATGGTGACGTCGCTGCCGGTGCCGACGTTGACCTGTTCGGGGCCGTCGTAGTGCTCCAGCAGGTGCAGGCAGGCCTCGGCCATGTCGTCCACGTGCAGGAACTCCCGCCGCGGTGTGCCGGTCCCCCAGTTGGTGACACTCGCCGCGCCGGACTGCGCGGCCTCGTCGTACCGGCGGATCAGCGCCGGCAACACGTGCGAGCCCTGGGGCGAGAAGTTGTCGCCGGGTCCGTAGAGGTTGGTGGGCATCGCCGAGATCCACGGCAGGCCGTACTGGCGTCGGATCGCTTGGATCTGAAGGATTCCGGCGATCTTCGCGATCGCGTATGCGTCGTTGGTGGGCTCGAGGTGTCCGGTGAGCAGCGTGTCTTCCCGGATCGGCTGCGGGGCCAGGCGCGGGTAGATGCACGACGAGCCCAGGAACAGCAGGCGTTCGACACCGTATTTAAGGGCGGCGTCGAGCACGTTGACCTGGATGCGGAGGTTGTCGCTGAGGAAATCCACCGGGTAGGTGTTGTTGGCCAGGATCCCGCCGACCTTCGCCGCGGCCAGCACGACGTAACGCGGCGTGGTCTCGGCGAAGAACGCGAACACCGCGTCGCGGTCCTTCAGGTCCAGCTCTGCGGAGCTACGGCCGACGAGGTCGGTGAAGCCTTCCGCTTCCAGGCGTCGCCAGATCGCGGAGCCGACCAGGCCGCGGTGCCCGGCGACGTAGAACCGGGCGTCCCGGTCGAGGGCTGCCGGGGTGAAGTCGACTTGGTCGCGGGTGTCCGTCGCTGCGTCGGTCATGATTACTTGGTTCCCCAGCTGGTGAGCTTGACCTCGTCGATCCACGGCCGACCGGAGCACGCCAGTGCGGCGATGTCAGCGTCGACCATGATGCGGGCCAGCTCGGCGGTGTCGACTTCGGCCTTCCAGCCGAGCTTGTCCTGTGCCTTGGACGCGTCGCCGACGAGAGCGTCGACCTCGGTCGGGCGCAGGTAGCGCTCGTCGAACTTGACGTGGTCTTCCCAGTTCAGACCAGCGTGACTGAAGGAGGTCTCCACGAAGTCGCGCACGGTGAAATTGCCACCGGTGGCGAGAACGAAGTCGTCGGGTTCGTCGACCTGCAGCATCCGCCACATGCCTTCGACGTATTCGGCGGCGTAGCCCCAGTCGCGGATCGAGTCCAGGTTGCCCAAGTACACGTGGTCCTGGGTGCCGGCCTTGATCGCGGCGACGGCGCGGGTGATCTTGCGGGTCACGAACGTTTCGCCGCGGCGCGGGGACTCGTGGTTGAACAGGATCCCGTTCACGGCGAACATGTCGTACGCCTCACGGTAGTTCTTGGTCACCCAGTAGGAATAGACCTTCGCGGCACCATACGGGGAGCGCGGGTAGAACGGGGTGTCCTCGTTCTGCGGCGGCGGGGTCGCGCCGAACATCTCTGAGCTAGACGCCTGGTAGAACCGCGGGTGAATGCCCGCCATCCGCACGGCCTCCAGCAGCCGAATGGTTCCCATCCCGGTGGTGTCACCGGTGTGCTCGGGCTCGTCGAAGGATACGCGCACGTGCGACTGCGCCGCGAGGTTGTAGACCTCGTCAGGCTGAATCTCAGCCAAGAGCGTCACCAGGCGGGAACCATCAGAGAGGTCACCGTAGTGCAGGAACAGCTTCGCCGACGGGTCGTGCGGGTCCACGTACAGGTGATCGATCCGGGAAGTGTTGAACGTCGATGCGCGACGGATCAGACCGTGTACCTCGTAGCCCTTCGCGAGCAGAAGCTCCGCGAGATAGGAACCATCCTGGCCGGTAATACCGGTAATGAACGCACGTTTCGCCACGAAATCTCCCCTAAATCAGAACAATAAAACACGCCCGGGATATGCCCGAGCGCGTTCCTAAGCTGTGTCTGAAACCAGCATAGCGAGCCGCCCACCCCCGGCACCTCGGAAGAAGCACATGGTCAGGACAATCGTTAGGCAGGCCCGAGTTATTTTCGCGAATATGCTTAGCGAAGTAGTACACGGGGGCTTTCCACGACGCACCAGGCCGGAACCGAACCTAGGTCGCTTAGGACAGGTCGGCGGGAATCTCCTCCAGCGAAACTAGAGGAACTCATGACCACCGGCACTCTCACAATCTCCACTGTTCTCTTCGGCGGCGCCGAAACACTGGCCAGGACCATCCCCACCTGGATTCAGTCGCTAAACGGCACTGAGATTGCCTGCAGGTTCATCGACAATTCTCCTAGCGATGACGTAGAAAACCTCATCCGGTCCATGGACTGGGGATCCGTGTCGTTTTCGCTCGAACGTCACCCAGGAAATCCGGGATTTGCGAGCTCGGCCAATTCAGCTGTCGGCGGCGCGGATACGCCGTGGGTCTTTCTGCTCAATCCCGATGTTTATCTCACGCCAGCCAAGCTTCGGGAACTCATTGGCTATGTCGAAGCTTCCGATGCCGCCGGCGACAACTCCCCCATTGCCGTGTCGTTGCTCACAGACGGCTCGCACACCTGCGGGATCAGCATGGACCGCCTCGGCTACTTTTCCGATCGACCTGTTGCTTCCGGTCGTCCATGTCTGGGCCCCAGCGGTGGAGCAGCGGTATTCCATCGAAGTACCTTCGTGAAGTTCGGCGGCTTTGACGCTGATCTGTTTGCATGGGGCGAAGATGCAGGGCTCGCGGTACGCATGTACGCAAGCGGGATCAGAACCAACCTCCTGCCATTGGAACTGGAACATGAGGGTGGGCACAGTGTCGGATCATTGTCCGGCCAGCGATTTAAGGCAAGTTTGCTTTCGAGGAATCGACTCTGGGTGATTAAACGCGACTTTTCACGAGCGTTCGGCGCAACGATTGGAATTGCACAACTCGCCATGATCCTGGCGAACGGCATCCGTAAGATCACCCTCGGAACCGGCAAGGAGCACTTCCAAGGCGTCGCACGAGGCCTCCTTCAGAGCAGCCAACCCACCCGACTCTCCTCACGAATGACTCTGGGACAGTTCACCAGCTATCACCGAAGTGGCCGCGTGCTCTGAAAAGTCTCTCTGAGGCCGTGCAGCCCAAGCCGAGAAGGCGCCGCGCAAGGCGAGCGCCTGTCGTTGGCCACCCTGTGAGTGGAGCCTGGCTCGATTGGTCTAAGTGACCATTGACCGTACTTCATCGACTTCGGGTTCCGTACGGAACAAAGACTGAGGTTTCAAATATGGCTTCTCTAGGAAATGAGAACTCAACCAGGAAGCCAAAGCGGGCAACGCTGGGTCAGCGACGCAGGCTGCCGTCGACAGGGCGCCAGCCCAACAGCACTAAGTCGCGATATGCGAATCGGGTGCTGAGTTTCCGGGTATTGAACGTGGGTCTCACTTGAGCCGCAGCTCTCACCGACAGGGCCGGGCGAACTCCGTGAAACACTAAGAAACGAGGTCCCGCGCCGGCGGTGTGCTCAGGGACGCCCGGCGGAACGCAGTCGACTTGAGGCCGACCAAGGACGCGAGGCACACCGTTAGTGCGATTTCAACGACCGACGCCAGGACAGCGACGGAAACCGACGTGCCCGCCGTCATGCAGACCGCAAAGCTCAGCACGACTGCAGTGATCGCCAGCGCTGTGGTGGCAATTGTTCGTTCCTTGAGGATGTTCACTGCCATTGTCAGGGAGATCAAGAAATGATTGGCGAACTTGAAGGGGAGGCTCAGAATCAGAATGAGGAGCACGACCTCGGTTCCCGCCGGAAAGACGATGAGAATGGCCAAGACGTCTCTCAGAAGCCAAATAGCCAGTCCGACAAGAGCTCCTAAGGCGGCGAACATCCCGACGCGTCGCCGGCTCCTGCCGAGGCTGGTGGCTATCCGAGGCAAGAGCTGCTGGGCAAAGGTGCTGGGTACGAATTCGGCGGCCTGAGCGATCCGATATGCGACCGCAAGTGGTGCCGCAACGGCCGGCGCCAGCACGATGCTCGCGATCATGACCGGGCTCTGCGAGTAGAGGGAACTGATGGAGCCGGACACTCCGTAGAGCAGCACGCTCCGGAAAGGGACCGCGACCGCGGCAGAGGCTCTGTCGAAGTGCCGGGCGACTGCCCACCAGCTGTATCCGAGCGCCAACAGTGACGGGATCCATGCTAACCAGAGCCAGATGGCGTCACCGGTGAAGATCGCGGCCAACATGACTGCCGTTCGAACGCCCGCAACTACGAACTCGGGAACTGCAAATGACATGGGCTCGCCACGGATTAGGAACACACTGCGGACGATTCGCGAGAGGCCATCGGCAAGCTGAACTGCGGACAGGGCGACGAGAACGGCCAACAATTGAGGTTCGTGCACTCCAACGAAAACGATCGCGCACGCTACGCCAGCAACCAGGCCGGCTCCAACGGTAAAGGTTTGGATGAGCAGGACTCGAAACACGGCGCGGGCGTTGGAGGCCAGGCTGCCATTTACCAGGAGATATGCGATCGCACCCGAATCTGACAGCTGCACAAAAGAGCTAATCAGCAGGTAGGCGACGAGCATCACGTTCGCGCTCTCACCGAGGTAGACGTAGCTGATCGCGGAAATCAGAAGGAGCTGCGAGACCTTGGATGCGGCGGTCGAGATGGCCGGCATGAGATGGCGTGCACGCCTAATCATCGGTGCGTTCCTTGCCGCGCGGCGTTGTTCGTCGACGAGGCACATAGCGACTCATCCTCGCATCGAGAGTCTGAATTGCCAGGCTCGCCGTCGGCCGACGAAGGACGGCAGCGCCAAGGATGAGAGCAGCCAGTACAGCGGCCCAAAAGACGAACGGGACGTCAAACAAGGTGACATCGACGAAGAGCTGGTAAGTGATCGCGATGAAACTGCAGCCGATTGCCCCGCCCACCCGCGTCCAGCCGAGCATGTAGAGGCCCGCGAAGACGGGAATGACTAAGCCCCACCAACCGAGGTTTCCGAAGTAGTCGATCACAAGACCAGGGTTTGGTCCGAACCCTGCCCATTGGTCGAAGCGGGTGCCATGAAGCCACACGCCCGGAGAGTAGTCGTAGGCGAGCCCAAAAGGCTTCAGGAACATAGGCGCGAGTGCACCGACGCCGGCGAACGGATACTCCCCAGGTGCCTTACCGATAGCCACGAGATACTCAAGACTGTCCGTATTCGCGACAAAGCGGTACAGCGCCTGCTGCGCCAGTTCCATGAGGCCGGTGGACGGAAAGAAGAAGATGTAGCGAACCCCGATGACGATACCGCCTACACCGGCCAACACCAGCCACAGCCGCATTTCGCGCAGTGGCTTCTTGAAGAAGGAAATCGCACCGAAGAAGATGAGAATGACGGGCAGGATTGCGACCTTCGATCCCGTGCCCAGGTACCCCACGACCACAAGTACAAGAACGGCGTAGTCGAGGACTCGGAACCGGTATCCCTTGCGAATCCAAACCGAGACACATGCCGCAATGGCGGGGAACACCGCAAGTCCGAGGAAGAAAAGCACCCGGTTGTCTTGCCCGGCTTCAAGCCGAACAGTCAGATCCAGCTCCCCCGCAATGTACGGGTAGAAAATCAGACGACAAGCCCAGTAAACGAGAAGAAACCATTTGGCGGAAAGCACCCACCATTTCTCGACTCCGGCCAGCTGCGATCGCCAGATCTGATCCTTTTCAAGGAGCGCGTCGGAGACCCGCGCAACTCCCTCAGATCGTCCCCGAACAAACAGCGCGAAGGTGCGCGCCTGTTTCTGCACCCGCGGCGTGAGCGTGCCGACGAAGAGCAACCAGAAGAAGACGCAGAAGATTGCGATGTCCGAGAGGATCCCGAAGGCCATGACCGCATGCACAACGTACTGGGAGATAAACCCCAGCGCGATGAATTTGAAGTCCAAGAGACGCGCCCTCATCAGGAGCGTCCCGCCCGCCATCAGGAGTGCGAAGCTGGCCCAGTAATACGGGCTAAGGAAGATGTCTTCAAGCATCGACGCCACGCCCCCGAAGGATCCGGCGCCGAGTCACGTTTGCGATGCCCGCGAGATAGAGAACGTAGGAGAGACCGGCGAAGACGTGCTTGCTCCGAAGGGAGTGCATCCCTCGGTACAGTTCGTACTCGTTGGACGTCCTGCTGATTCCGTCAGCTCCACACTGCGAGATCAGAATCGAGGTATTAAGAACTGCAATAGCCTTTTGCTGAAGCAACACGTTCAGTTCGTAGTCGGCGATCACGGGAACCGAAAGGTCATAGCGAAAGCTGTCAAAAATCGAACGCGCGTAGAGAGCCCCCTGGTGGTGCACGCTGTTGATCACAAGCGTGATCCGCCCAATTCTGGAGGCGAACTCGTCTTCATTACCAGTACGGACGTTTCCGAGGACCAAAGCCGGCTCGGAAGATGCGGACTCGATTGCTGCCTGAAGACGTTCCAGAACGGTCTCGTCGGCGAACCGATCGTCAGAGCCTATGAAGATGACGTACCGGCCACGGGCACGGTCGAGAGCAGTGTTAAAAGCGTCATAGATGCCCGAGTCCTGTGCAGATGCGAAGCTCAACGACGGGACATCGCACGAGTTCAAGAACGTCGCAGTGTCATCCTTGGAGAGGCCGTCCTGCACGATCCACTCGAAGTCCTGGCACGACTGCTCCCGCAACGACTCAACCAAAACTGGCAGGTCTTTCATGGAGTTGTACGTTGCGGTGATGACGCTGAAGAACGGTGGCTTCTCACTCATCGGGATACCTCCGCCGCTGACGGCTTCGCCGCAGCGCGGGCTTGTCTTGCACGCATGACAGCGGAGATCGCCAATTCCGATCCAAGCCGGGTGAGAATTGCAGCACCCACACCGACCTTGCCGACCCGTGACTTGTTTAGGTTCTTGACGTAATAGGTGTACATGGCCCGGTGAAATTCGATATTGGATTTCTTACCCCTGGGACGTCCGCTGGACACGCCCTTCGTGTGCACGGACGGTGCCCCTTCCGCCATCAAGACCTGCCAGCCCTCGGACCGGGCATCTGCACACAACTGCAGATCTTCGCCGTACATCCAGTAGTCCTGGTCGAAGATTCCCTTGTCAGCGGTGCGGAAACCAGGGTTTACCAGCATCAGCGCTCCGGTCGTGGCCTCGACCGCCGTCACCCGATCGCCAACTGGATAGAGCACCGGCGACGCCTCCTGGCTGGGAGCCTGCCTCCTGTTGTATCGGAGTGCGGGGGGAGTCAGCCGGCCGAGAACGGCGTAAACGGCAGCCTTGCCGAGGGTCGGAAGCACGCGGCGACTGGCCGTGTCAGGCTCGCCGGTTTCAATGACGAGCGGTGCCGTGACTATGCCGATTCGGTCCGCTCCCCCGAGGACGCTGAGCATGCGCTCGAGGGCGCCAGGCTCGAGCTCAACATCGGGGTTCAGGCAAAGTGTGGGCAGGGTGAGATTGCGGATCTCGGTTCCACCCCTGGCGTATCCGCCCGCGAACCCCGTGTTGGCGTTGGCGACGACGGTTATGTCGAGTGAGGAGGCCGCCGCTAGGGCGCGCGTCTGCTCTAACGTGTCGTCGGTGCTTGCATTGTCGACAAGGACCACCTGGGCAACGAAGTCGTGTTGGGCTTCCAGCCCGCTCAGGAATCCTGCCAAGGTCGAGACGTTGTTGTAGAGGACGGTGACGACATTTGCACTACTCATTTGAAACCCTCATTCGAGTCCAGGTTGAATGGTCGCCATTTTTCCGATGGGAGTGCGCCATTTCGATTCGCGCCCGAGTCATTCAGTCACGACCGAGGTCACTGCGCCGGTCACGTAGACCGGGCTGCCGGTGAGTTGAAGAGACACGATTCCAGCAGTGGGCTTCATCGTCTGGACGTGCCCGAGCACGTCAGTTACAGTTACAGACTTTTCAGCGGAGATTTGCACGCTTGCTTCGACATCGGTTGTCCACATGACTCGGGTGGCTTCCTTCTCGGTCCCGAAAACGTAAGAGTACGAGCCGTCGGCGACCGCGTCCTTGGCGTTGAATTCTTGACTGCCGAGTTTGTTGGCCAACACGGCCTGCGCCACGGCGGCGGGTTTTGGAGCGTTGGAATTGGGGAGGAACGTGCTGGGCGCGTCGAACAAACCGAAATTGGTCTCGATCGTCCCCGGGCTGAGGTCGAGGCTGGCAGCTTCGAACCAGTAGACGCGGCTGACTCCGTTGCCGAGCGCAAGGGCCATGGTGCGCACCATGTATTGGGCTTGCTGATCCTTGGTGACCCAATTGGGAACCGACGCCCAGCCCATTTCCGTGAGCCAGACCGGCTTAGCAACGCCACCGTTCGAGTCTTTAATCATTTGGTTCAACTGCTCGAATTGCGGAATCAGCTTTTCCGGCGCGTCCGGCTGGGTGTACGGGTGAGCACTGACGACGTCGGTGTACTCCAGGCCGCCGATTTCGAAGAACTCCTGCAACCAGTCAATTTTGATGCCCATGCCTGCGTTGCCCGGACTGGCGATTACTGCATCGGGATTCGCCGCTTTCACCGCGTTAACGGTCGGTACCAGCATCTCCATGTAACATTCCGGCGTTCGCCCACACCGACCGTTGTTGAAGGTGTGGTCGAACTCGTTATAGACCTCAATGTCTGTGCCCACCGCCGCATAATGCGAGACGACATCGCGACTGAACTTGGCGTAGGCGTCCAGCCCCTCGGGCGTATTGGGAGTCAGAGTCTTGTCATAATTCGGGTTGTAATACGCGGGCACCAAGAGGGGATCGATCCCGGCGTCCTTAAAAGCTGCGAGGGTGTCCTCCACGTGCTTCGGATAGACGTACTGTCCAGGAACGCTCTCAACGAGGTCCCACGGGATCTCCACCCGAACGTGCCGGATACCGGCGCTGGCGAGGGTGTCCACCATGTTGTCGATTCGTGATTGCCCGCCGAGGTAGTGGATGAAGGCGCCAAACGGAGAGGTCGCGTCTTCGGCGGCGGTCGTCTCTGCGGGTTTCTCCACGACCGCCACGGTCGTGGTCCGCGGGATGACCTTGTCAGCGAGCGTCGCTTGAAAATCGACCGTATACAAGCCGGTCGGCAGCTCCGACAGGTCAGCGTCCGCTGAGAAATCTGAGAGAAGTGAACTCCCCTTCGCCACGACTGGGCCATCCCCTTCCCGTGCAGCCCACTGTACCCAGCCTTCAGCATTGCGCCTCGTGGCAACCTCGAGGTGGGCATCTCCGACAGTGAGAAGGAGGGATGGGCTAACGACGGTGAGCTCTGCGGAGTTCAACTCAAATTCCGAATTCGATATCGGGATGTTGCTGCCGTCCTGCGCCGTGAGCGTCAGCCCATCTATCCAGGTGCCCTCAGTGGCACCGTCTACCGAGAACCCCAGATCGAGGTCGGGCTGACCGGCTACTGTCGTGTACTCCTGGGAAACGTAGGTCCAGTCGTATGTTCCAGCGGGAACGGGTAACACCGTGGAGACGCGGTCCGGGCTGAGAGCCAACACCACTGCATTCTCGGCCGCATTCGTTGCCTTCGCCCAAAAACCAACCGTCACCGTTTGGATGGCGCCGATGGCGACATCTTGCGACAGACGAGTGGGAGCCGTATCTGGATCCGCAATCGCGCTGACCACGACCAACGAATAAGCGCCTCCCTTTGCGTCATCGTTGGCCAGAAACTGGACCAGGTCGGATTCTGACGTATGGTCCCACTCCTCGAACTCATCGGAGGCTACCGCTGACGTGCTGAGCGCCATTGGGGCTGAGGGTGCGGGAATCTTGAAACGGGCGGGCAGCTCCGTCAAGGTCTTAGTCTCCACCGAAACCTGCGCCCAAGGCTGAACGGTCAGTACCGCCGCGAAGCCCACCGCGAGGATTCCGCCTAGTCCGACGATCCACCAGGTCCGTTTCTTCAGCGCGGTCATTCTTCGGCGTCCTCGATTGCGAGGCTGCTGGCTGGTCATTGGTAACTGCTCCGTAAGGTGCCTAGTGTCGGTGGCGCTCGCGAGAGCAAGCACCAGCTGATCGCTCCCCCATGTGAGCACTCTGCATTCTTACACTAGGCCACGCACATCTAGGGCACCGCGCGCCAATCACTGCCTGGCACCCGCTTGGGGGCGGTGCGTCGGATTGCTAACCCCGGTCGCCGGAGGTCGACGGCGGCGCAAGCGAGCGATGAGGAAGGCCGCCAAGGCGGCGCCCAGCAGCACAACCGCTGCCGAGATGCAGGGAACGATGTTGGCCCACCCTCGGCGAGACCATTGTGGTTCTCGGGGGAGGGGGAGGGCGAAGGGGTTGCCGTGGGGACAGTGTTCGTGCGTGCGGGGGTCGGGGGTTGCGTCAACTTAATTCCGACGGTCGCGGTCAACTTGCCGAGCGCCGCGGTGATGAGGCGTGGAGAAGGCTCCGAAAATATCGCCTTCGCACCCGAAATAATGTCGTCCGGGCGGTCGCTACTGAAGTCAGCCTGCCCGCTCAGGTCCCGGTGTCATTGCATCAGCATCAGTCCCCTTCACGAGCAGTGAAACTGGCTCCCCAAGCTCAGCCGTTTTCTGACTGGACCTTAAGACGATTTCGGACGGAGGACCGGCCGCCACGGTGACCCCAACGGTGGTGCTCACCTCACCGATCCAGACAGTGATGGTGTGGTTCCCGACGTGGGTGAATGTGATCGTCGTTGCCAACGACGACGCCCGGCAGTGCCGACCCCGTGCCCAACGTGTAAATCGCGACCTGGCCGGTCTGGAGCCCGCCGGTGGCGCCCCCCGCTGCCACGTCGAAGGTGATCGGTGTGCCAACCACGGCCGTGAAGCTGATACCGCCTGGCGATTGCGGGGCGACCACCACAGAGGAGGGAACGCCGGCGTTTACGAGTAGGGCTCAATGGACGAAATTGCGCTCGGCTGTGTCCCGTTTGCCGCAGAAACAGTGACGGTCGACTCGCCAGCCGCTGTGGGGGTTCCGGCTAGCACTCCCGTCGAGGCGAGCGTAAGTCCCCCTGGGAGTGCGCCGGCCGTCACGCTGAAGGTGGGAGCAGGGTTGCCCGATGCCGCAAACGTGTAGCACGTATGGCACTCAGGCGATTGCCGATGGCGGTGTTTCAGCGGTCCATAGCGGGGCACCCGACACAATGACGGTGTGCGAGGCACCCATGGCGGCCGGGAAGATACCGTTGTCGGCCACGACGGTAAAGGCTGTGTCCCCCGCATCTGTGGGCGTGCCTTTGAGCAGGCCGCCAGGGCTCAGTGTGAGGCCAGCGGGCAACGTTCCGACAGCGACCGTCTAGGTCGGCGCAGGTGTGCCCGCGGCGGTGAACGCGTAGAGGTAGGGAGTGGAGATCGTAGCAGGCGGTGGCGCGTCGAGGAGGAAGGTCGGGGCGGCCGGAACCACGATGGTGCGTGGGGCGCTCGCCACGACCGGCGCGGCTCCATTCTGCGCGGTGAAGGCGAAGACGCCAGGCTCAGTGGGAACTCCGGAGAGCAGTCCGGCCTGATCGATTACGATGCCGGGCGGCAGCGTGCCGCTGGCGAGCGAGAAGAGCGGTGCCGGCTGGCCGCTTGCTGCAAACACGTACGAATAGGCGGCACCGAGACTCGCCTTGGCTGGCGGGAGATCCGCGGTGAACACCGGGGCCGCAGAACTACTGGCTGCGATGCCTGCAGCGGAGGCAGCCTTTCCCCCCCCAGCGCCAAGTGGGGGCACCAGCCCACTCAAGACCGCCACAGCAGTCGCGCACATCCAAGGCTGAGAGAGGGCATCGGCCGCCGAGTTGCAAATAACCACATCGCAGCCATTTGCACCCCCGAGTCCACGAAAACCCCTCGGTGGGTCACTCACCCCAGATTAGGGGACGTGAGTGAGGAATTCGTTGGTTTCAGCCCTGAACGGGGGGAGGTAGCTGGCCAAGGTACCCGCAATCCAGCCCATAGGCTGAGCCCGGGGTAGGTTCAGGGGCCGCCCGACATGATCTCTCCGGTAGGCAGCACACGTTGCCCCAAAGCCGGGATTCCTATTGGCGGTCTGATTTCTCGTGGTCTTCTCCAGTCCTACTTTCCTGTTCCTCTTCCTCCCGGTCACGCTGCTCGTATATCACGCGATACCAGTTAGGTCACGGGGCCGAAACGCGTGGCTGCTTGCGGCCAGCATCCTGTTCTATCTCTGGGGCGCCGGCAGCGCAATCCTGGCAATCCTATTCGTCAGCTTGTCCAGCTTCGGCGGCGCCTACATTGCCTGGCTTATAGTGCGCAGACAGCGTCAGGAATACCGCGATGGAGAACCGAGGAAGATCTCGATCCCGTCGTTAGTCATTCTTCTGATCATCTTGGTACCGCTGGTGGTGTTCAAATACCTACCGCAGGCGTCGACGTTGGCAATTCCCGTACTTTCACCAACTCTGACGGCTCTGGGCGCCAACACATGGGCGCTTCCGCTTGGTATCTCCTTCTTCACCTTCCACGCTCTTTCTTTCGTCATTGACTCAGCTCGTGCCGGACGCCCACTGACAACTTCTTTCCCGTCGTATTTGCTGTATCTATTCGTGTTCCCGCACCAGATCGCTGGTCCCATCGTGCGCTACTCCGAGATCGGTGCGCAGATAACTGCCGTGCGTCGAATCACAGCACGACAGATGGGCTACGGGATTACCCGGTTCACTTGGGGCCTGGCGAAGAAAGTGCTCATCGCGGACAACTGCGGTGCGGTGGCAAACGCGATGTTTGCCAATGCGACCAACCCGGCGCTGATGTCTGGAACGGGTGCCTGGCTCGGCGCTCTGGCCTACACCTTGCAGATCTACTTCGACTTCAGCGGATACTCCGACATGGCTATCGGACTCGCGCAAATGTTCGGATTTAGATTCCCTGAGAACTTCCGGGCGCCGTACACCGCGGGCAACATCACCGACTTCTGGCGCAGGTGGCACATCACGCTGACCACTTGGTTCCGGGACTACGTCTACATTCCGTTGGGCGGCAACCGCCGCGGAATCTGGGTCGAGTACGGGTCGTTGCTCCTCGTCTTTCTGCTCACATCTCTTTGGCACGGTGCTCTTGCCGGATTCCTTATCTGGGGCGGGCTGCACTCGCTTGCCCTGCTCTTTGAACGCATAACAGGACTCAGAAAGGTGCGATCGTTCTTAGTTGTGCGCCGGGCACTCACCATGCTGTTCGTGATCGTTGCGTGGGTACCGTTTAGGGCCCTTGACGTGCATACGAGCGTCGACATATGGCAGGCAATGCTCGGAGGGCCGTGGGATTTCCTGTCGCCGACCCTGTTCGTGTCACTCACTCCGTTCGCCATCGCCGCGCTGCTTGTTGGCGCGCTCAGCTTTTTCATGCCATCAGGGCGCACCGGATTTCAGACCGTTTTTGGACGGTCTGAACCAGGCACGCTGAGCTCCTTCCGTTGGAAGACCGCGCTCGTAGTCGTTCCGTTCACTCTTGTGGTCACGCTCGCCATGGTGTTGCACTCCGATTTCAGTCCCTTCCTGTATTTTCAGTTCTAAGGCGGCACCGTGACCACCGATAACATCACCCCAGATGACGACCCCGGCACCCTCAACGGATGGCGGCGCTGGGCACTCGGCGCCATAATCGGTACGTTCAGCCTGGGGTTGCTGGCCATATGGCTAATTCCCGGCGATACTGCTGGAGCGCAAAACCGCGAATCGGTTGCGTTCCCATCGCTCACTCCAGAAGGGTTGACCGACCGAGCCACGTTCGAGGGCATTGACGCGGCCCTCCGTGATCGCCTCGGCGCTCAGGTCTCGGTGTCTGCGGCGTTAGGCCAGATGACGGTGCATCTGCTTGGGCGGAGTCCTACCTCGTCAGTAATCATCGGCAGCGACGGACAGCCTTACTACACGGTGGATCTCACCCTTCCGTGCAGAGAGACCGAGGAATCGCTCTCTACCGTTAAGGATGGTCTCGCGGCCGACTACGACGCAATGACCGCAGCTGGCAAGTATGTGCTTTTCATGGTGGCTCCGAACAAAACAGACATCCTTCGACCTGCTGTCGACGATGTGGACCCGAATCTAATGCGATGCAGCGACTTCGTTCGTGGTCATTTCGATGCGTGGGAGGCCAAAGGAAACCTGCCGCTCGTCACTCTTTGGGAGGACGTGGCCGCCCTCGACACTGAGGCGGCACCCACCTACTTGTGGAATGACACGCACTGGACTACTTCTGGTTCGATGGCTTTGAGCCACGCCCTGATGAATCGGCTGGTCGACGACAATCAGGCGCCGGCCTCGATCCTCGATGATCTATCAAACCCGGTTGCAACCGTGCCGGTGAGATATGTCGGGGACCTGAGCCGTTTGATGGGAATGGACGACGTTGACTACATAACCACAGCCTCGTTCGAGCGGCCCGGCGTGACCACGGCATTGAAAACAACGATGGGCAGCGGGGGCACGCCGCTGTACCACTACACGTCGACGTCGGACTCGCGGCCGCTCGTGACCGGGAAGACCTTGTTCATTGGAGACTCGTTTCTTCTGAGTCAGATTCCCACGCAGCTGTCCAATTTCTTCGAGGATGTCACGATGGCCGATATGGCGGAGTCTGCTCAGGCCGGGGACTACGACCGCGTGATTGCTGTTCGGGTTGAGCGCTTCATAGGTACCGATATGTGGCCGTCATTCACAGAGGTGCTGATGCATTAGGTTCATTCAGCCATTTCGTGCTGTCACGCGGCCGAATGCCCGCACATCCCGTCCAAAGGCCGCACCTCTGACCTAGAATCCGCTTCCCTAATCGCAAGGATTCCCTGAGGAGGTTCCGTTCGGCTCCGTCTGCACCAATGGCGGTTGGACTCGCTGAGCTTCGTTGTTCCGCCGCAACGCACCGGATTTCATCACTCGTCCGGCTACGCCCTGAACGCGTTCCAGTAGGAGCGTGCGTATCAGCGATAGTTGCCCTCACCGCATCTCACTCGCCACTCCAACTTCAGTCCCTCCCAATTACGTCCAGTCCCGAGGCGCCCAATGATCAACGCAGAAGAAACGAAACCCGAGATAGTCGGCCTGGAGGGATGGCGCTCGTGGGGGGCGACCGGCCTTATCGCGGCCTTCAGTTTAGGCCTGTTGGCGCTCTGGCTGGTGCCGGGCGATACTGCCGGGGCCGAGAACCGTGCTCCACTCCCCTGGCCCGCGATCACCGCCGAGTCCGCCGCTGACACGGCCACCTACCAAGACTTCGACGCTGCCCTGCGCGACCGGCTCGGCGCCCAGGCAACAGTCTCGGAGGCTCTCGGCGACCTGTCTGTCCACGGGCTCGGCCGCAGCCCGACGCCCTCAGTCATCATCGGCACCAACGGGGAGCCGTTCTACGCGGCGGAACTGCACTGGCCGTGCCGCGAGACCGAAGACTCGCTCGCCGACGTCAAGGCCGACCTGGTGCAGGACCAGAAGGCCATGACCGCCGCAGACAAGTACGTGTTGTTCCTGGTGGCACCGGACAAGTCATCCGTGCACCGGGCGGCAATCGAGGGCTTGGCACCGGACCTCCTGCGCTGTCAGGACTTCGTGCGCGGCCACTTCGAAGACTGGGAAGCCGAAGGAACCCTCCCGGTCATCACACTGTGGGATGACGTCGCCGCCCGGGACACCGCCTCCGCACCGGCCTACCTGGCCAATGACACCCACTGGAGCGCGTCAGGGTCGTTAGCGTTCAGCCACGCGCTGCTGCAGCGGCTGGTGGCTGACAACCGCGCCTCCCCCGACATCCTCGATGACCTGGCGAACCCGATCTCCAGTGATCCTGTGCCCTATGTGGCCGACCTGAACCGCATGATGGGCGTGACGGACATCGACTACACGAACACGATCTCGTTCGACCGACCCGATGTCGTCACGACGGATGGCACCGGCATCGGTGTCGCCGGAATGCTGAAACACCACTTCACGTCCACCTCGACCACGAGCGAACTGGTGCCAGGCAAGACGCTGCTGATTGGCGATTCGTTCCTGCTCAACCAAATACCCACTCAACTGTCGAACTTCTTCGCCGACGTCACCATGGCCGCCCACGAGGAGCCGATTCTGACCAGTGAGTATGACCTCGTGATCGTGGAACGCATCGAGCGGTACAGCGGCACCGATGAATGGCCCGATCTTTCGTCGACGCTGAAGTAGCGCTTCGAGCCGCGGTGCCTACTTCGGCTCGGGAGTGCTGTCGCGGCCGGCGGTGCCGTCGTTGCGGCCGATGTGCTTGTCGGCCGCGTCGCGGGCACCCTGGATCTTGTCGGCGTGCTTGTTTCCGGTGACCTTGTTGGCCGCGGCAGCTGCGCCATCGATGACCTTGTCGGACATCTCCTCGCCCTTGTCGCTCTTGAGGAAGTCCTGGGCCTTGCGGGTGATGTCGTTGAGGTTCATGTGGGTCTCCGATCCTTGAGTGTGGTTACGAGGTTAGTTCGGGGTGCGGGGTCGAGACAAGCTCGACCAACGGAACGCGCTCAACCAGGGCAACGCGCTCGACCTGCGGCGGCCGGGGACGACAAAAGGGCCGGTCCCGAAGGACCGACCCTGTTGTTGTTGACTAGCTCAGCGAGTGAGCAGGTCTACTGAATTACTTGAGAACCTTGATGACGGTTCCGGCGCCGACGGTGCGGCCACCTTCACGGATAGCGAAGCCGAGGCCCTCTTCCATGGCGATCGGCTGGATCAGCGCGACAGTCATTTCCACGGTGTCGCCAGGCATGACCATCTCGGTGCCCTCGGGCAGCGTGATGACGCCGGTGACGTCCGTGGTGCGGAAGTAGAACTGCGGGCGGTAGTTCGCGTAGAACGGGTTGTGACGCCCACCCTCATCCTTTGACAGGATGTACGCGGTGCCCTCGAAGTCGGTGTGCGGCGTAACCGAACCCGGCTTGACGACAACCTGACCGCGCTCAACGTCTTCGCGCTTGGTGCCACGAAGAAGAAGACCACAGTTCTCGCCGGCCCATGCCTCGTCGAGCTGCTTGTGGAACATCTCGATACCAGTGACCGTGGTCTTGATGGTCGGGCGGATGCCGACAACCTCGACCTCGGAGTTGATCTTGAGGGTTCCACGCTCGGCGCGGCCGGTGACAACGGTTCCACGACCGGTGATCGTGAAGACGTCCTCGATCGGCATCAGGAAGGGCTTGTCCTTGTCGCGGACGGGCTCCGGGAAGTAGTCATCCACTGCCTGCATGAGCTCGAGGATCTTTGCAACCCACTTGGGGTCACCCTCGAGCGCCTTGAGGGCGGAAACCTGAACGACGGGGGCGTTGTCGCCATCGAAGCCCTGGCTGGAGAGCAGTTCACGAACCTCGAGCTCAACGAGCTCAAGGATCTCTTCGTCGTCGACCGCGTCGGACTTGTTCAGCGCGACGAGCAGGGACGGCACGCCGACCTGCTTGGCGAGAAGAACGTGCTCACGGGTCTGAGCCATCGGGCCGTCAGTAGCGGCAACCACGAGGATCGCGCCGTCCATCTGAGCAGCACCGGTGATCATGTTCTTGATGTAGTCAGCGTGGCCCGGAGCGTCAACGTGTGCGTAGTGACGCTTCTCGGTCTCGTACTCAACATGCGAGATGTTGATCGTGATGCCGCGCTGGCGCTCTTCGGGAGCGGAGTCGATCGACGCGAAGTCGCGCTGAACGTTGGTCTTGGAAGGGAACGTGTCGGCAAGGACCTTCGAGATAGCTGCCGTCAGCGTGGTCTTTCCGTGGTCAACGTGACCGATCGTTCCGATGTTTACGTGCGGCTTGGTCCGCTCGAACTTGGCCTTGGCCACTGTGGGTCCTCCTCAGGACTCTCGGCTCCACCGGACGTTGGTTTACGCCCGGTGGAACTGCTGGATTTGTGTACTTATGTTACTCGGGCCAGGAGGCCTAAGCGATTCGGCCCGAAGGCCGGTGGGTTATTCGCCCTTGTTCTTCTGGATGATCTCGTCGGCAACAGCCTTCGGGACCTCCTGGTAGCTCTCGAAAGTCATCGAGTACACCGCGCGGCCCGAGGTCTTGGACCTCAGGTCGCCGATGTAACCGAACATCTCCGACAGCGGAACGTGTGCGCGGATAACCTTCACGCCCTGTGCGTCCTCCATGGTCTGGATCTGGCCACGGCGAGAGTTGAGGTCTCCGATGACGTCACCCATGTATTCCTCAGGGGTGCGCACCTCGACGGCCATCAACGGCTCGAGAAGAACCGGGTTTGCCTTACGAACGGCTTCCTTGAAGCCCATCGATCCGGCAATCTTGAACGCCATCTCCGAGGAGTCGACGTCGTGAGCGGCACCGTCAAGCAGGCTCGCCTTGACGCCGACCATCGGGTAGCCGGCGAGCACACCCACGTTGAGGGCATCCTGGATTCCGGCGTCAACCGAAGGGATGTACTCACGCGGGATACGGCCACCGGTGACCTTGTTCACGAACTCGTACGACTTGTCGGCAGTGATTTCAAGCGGCTCGATCGCGAACTGAATCTTCGCGAACTGGCCGGATCCACCGGTCTGCTTCTTGTGCGTGTAGTCGTGACGCTCGACGGCCTTCTTGATCGTCTCGCGGTAAGCAACCTGGGGCTTGCCGACGTTCGCCTCAACGTTGAATTCACGCTTCATGCGGTCGACGAGGATGTCCAGGTGAAGCTCGCCCATTCCCTTGATGACCGTCTGACCAGTTTCCTGGTTCTGCTCGGTACGGAAAGTGGGGTCTTCTTCGGCCAGCTTCTGGATCGCGAGACCCAGCTTTTCCTGGTCCTGCTTGGTCTTCGGCTCGATGGCAACTTCGATAACCGGGTCAGGGAACGTCATCGACTCGAGTACGACCTGCTGGGCAGGGTCGCACAGGGTGTCGCCGGTGGTCGTGTCCTTGAGGCCGATGACCGCGTAGATGTGACCAGCGGTAACGAAACCGACCGGGTTCTCCTTGTTGGCGTGCATCTGGAAGATCTTCCCGATGCGCTCCTTCTTGCCCTTGGTGGAGTTGATGATCTGGGCGCCGGATTCGATGCGACCGGAGTAGACGCGCACGTAGGTGAGGCGACCGAAGAACGGGTGCACCGCAACCTTGAACGCCAGAGCCGCGAAGGGCTCGTCCGCGTTCGGGTGCAGCATGACAACCTTCTCTTCGTCGCGTGCGTCGTGCGCCTCAATGGCGGGAACGTCAAGCGGCGTCGGCAGGTAGTCGACAACGGCATCCAGCATCGGCTGCACACCACGGTTCTTGAACGCGGAACCGCAGAGGACCGGGTAGATCTCGCTGGCGACCGTGAGCTTGCGGATCGCGTGCTTGATCTCGGACACGGTGAGCTCTTCGCCGGAGAAGTACTTCTCCATGAGCTCGTCGTCGGTCTCGGCGACGGTCTCGAGGAGCAGCTTGCGGTATTCCGCAGCCTTCTCGACGAGGTCGGCGGGGATCTCTTCGATGGCGTACTTGGAGCCCATCTCGACGTCACCCTTGGAGTCGCCGCGCCAGGTCAGCGCGCGCATCTCGACGAGGTCAACGACCCCTTCGAAGTTCGACTCTTCACCGATCGGCAGCTGGATGACCAGCGGCTTGGCGCCGAGGCGCTTGATGATGGTGTCGACGGTGTAGTAGAAGTCGGCGCCGAGCTTGTCCATCTTGTTGACGAAGCAAATGCGGGGCACGTCGTACTTGTCGGCCTGGCGCCAGACGGTTTCGGACTGGGGCTCAACGCCCTCCTTGCCGTCGAACACGGCGACAGCGCCATCGAGGACGCGGAGCGAACGCTCCACCTCGACGGTGAAGTCCACGTGGCCGGGGGTGTCGATGATGTTGATCTGGTTGCCGGCCCAGAAGCACGTCGTAGCAGCGGACGTGATCGTGATGCCACGTTCCTGCTCCTGTGCCATCCAGTCCATCGTGGAGGCGCCATCGTGCGTCTCACCGATCTTGTGGTTCACACCCGTGTAAAACAGGATGCGCTCGGTCGTGGTGGTCTTGCCGGCATCAATGTGGGCCATGATGCCGATGTTGCGGACCTTGCTCAGGTCGGTGAGCACGTCAAGTGCCACGGGTGTCCTCCGGAAGTTTTGTGATAGATGAGGTTGAACAGGCCTTGCGCCGGTCGAGCTTGCCGAGACCGTGGTCCCGGCAGGCTCGACCGGCGTGGACGACTACCAGCGGTAGTGAGCGAAAGCCTTGTTCGCTTCAGCCATCTTGTGAGTGTCCTCACGACGCTTCACAGCGGCGCCGAGGCCGTTGGACGCGTCGAGGATCTCGTTGGTGAGACGCTCGGTCATGGTCTTCTCGCGACGCGCCTTGGCGTAGCTGGTCAACCAACGCAGCGCGAGAGTGTTCGCACGGTGCGGCTTGACTTCGACGGGCACCTGGTAGGTGGAACCACCGACGCGGCGCGAACGCACCTCGAGGGTCGGGCGCACGTTGTCGAGTGCCTTCTTCAGCGTGACAACAGCATCCGCACCGTTCTTGGCAACGACGCCTTCGAGTGCATCGTAAACGATGCGCTCGGCGAGGCCCTTTTTGCCGTCGAGGAGGATCTTGTTGACCAGCTGGCTAACAATGGGGGCGCCGTATACCGGGTCAGCGATAACGGGACGCTTGGGCGCTGGGCCTTTACGAGGCATTACTTCTTCTCCATCTTGGCGCCGTAGCGGCTACGAGCCTGCTTGCGGTTCTTGACTGCCTGGGTGTCCAGGGCGCCACGAACGATCTTGTAACGAACACCGGGGAGGTCCTTAACACGACCACCGCGAACGAGCACCATCGAGTGCTCCTGCAGGTTGTGGCCTTCACCGGGGATGTAGGCGGTGACCTCGGTACCGTTGGACAGCTTGACGCGAGCAACCTTGCGGAGAGCCGAGTTCGGCTTCTTCGGGGTGGTCGTGTACACACGCGTGCAAACGCCGCGCTGCTGGGGGTTGGACTTCAGGGCGGGAGCCTTGGTCTTGGTGACCTTGGGGCTGCGTCCCTTTCGCACCAACTGCTGAATGGTGGGCACTAATAACTCCTTGTTTTTGCTGCACGGTGACAGCTGACTGATGTCAAAGCATTCGAATCGCACTTCTCAGTGCTCATCGAGTTCATCTGGACCCTCCGGACATCACGGAATTGCTTCCGGTCGTTCTGGTGGGTATGCCGTGGGGGCCGCTCGGAGAGCAAACCCTGTTTGCGTGGAGTGTCGGGGCGTCTGAAGTGCAACCCGATGTCAGACAACGAAGCGGCATAACTGAAGCGCACGACAAAGCGCACACCGGATAATTCTAAACCCCGCCGGGGTGGCGGGTCAAGCGAGCCCCGTCGGTCGAGCCTGTCGAGACCCCGCAAGCCGATCCACTCACGTACTGTGCGGGTCCAGCGTGCTGCCCAGATCGGCCAGCAGCGCCTGCACCTGCGGTTCCACGAACGCGGCGATGGCCTGCTGAAGCTCGGCGCGGTGCCCGCGCAGGTCGGCGCAGACCCGCTTGCCCACCAGGGTGGCGTAGTCATCCGCCAGCCGCATCTCCACCCGCAGGCCCGCCTTTTCCTCGATGCTCAGCGGCGGCGGCACGAGCTCGGGATCGTCGGCGGTGAGGGGCTGTACGAACTCTTCGAAGGTGAACAGGTAAGGAGAGCCCGGCTCGGCGGGCGGGTCGAGGTCGATTCCGTCGAACTCCGGCTCGAGGCCCTCGAGTGGCCGGTACGCCTGCGCGGACCGGCGCAGTTCGATGAGGCCCAGCTCGCGGTTGAGGAGCGGCAGGCTCTGCGCGGTGTACGTCTCCACCTCGTCGTCGACGAGCGTTTTCATGCGCATTGAGAGCGGATGCTGCACCGCGTGCGGCACATCGGTGTCGAGTCCGGCGGCGCGCAGCACCGGGGAGCCGAAGCAGTGTTGGCAGAGTCTGGAGCGTGCCCGGTGCGTGCCGGGCCGCCACCGCGGAACCCAACGCAACCAGGCCTCGACCTCGCGGTCGACCCGCGACTCGATGGATGCATCCATGGCTGTCAAGTTTAGTCGCTGCCGGCCCCGGAGTCACCAGGTTTCGACAAGCTCAACCCGCGGACCGGGCCGAGCGGGCTGATTAGCCGAAGTAGCGGTCGGGGCGGTGGTTCATGGCGATGATCATGTTGAGGATGACCGCACCCACCACCGAGAGCAGCACCATCGGCAACGGCAGCGTCGCGAAAGCGGCGAGCACGATGAGCACGTCCACGACGAGCTGCACGTAGCCGGCGCGCCATCCGCGGCTCTTCTGCAGGTACAACGCGAGGATGTTGACCCCACCCAGGCTGGCCTGGTGTCTGAACAACACGATGAGACCGATGCCGGCCAACAGGCTGCCCAGCAGCGTGGCGTAGATCGGGTCGATGTGCCGAATCTCCAGCAGCAGCGGGTGCACCTCGGAGAAGACCGAGACCAGCACCACGGCGATGAGGGTCTTGACGGTGAAGCGCCAGCCCATCCGCCAGATCGCCAGCGCGAAGAACGGCAGGTTGACCAGCACGAACCACACACCGAACGACCAGCTGGTGACGTAGCTGGCCAGCAGCGCGATACCGGCGGTGCCGCCGGTGGCCACGCCGACCTCTTTGAGCAGGTACAGCCCGAACGAGACGGCGAAGGTGCCGATGAACAGCGCCACCACGTTCTCGAACCGGGAGTGCGGCACCCGCTGCGGACGCTCGGACGGGTCGACGATGGGTACAGAACCGGTGCGCGTCACGCGCGCGGCTCGGGGGTGAAAATGGCACAAGTCATTACGCCATGGTATCGAGCCGTGGGGTCAGCCCAGCGCGGCCGGCTTCTCCGGCACCGGGCCGGGCCAGGGCCCGTACCGGTCGGCCATCTCGTCCATGGAAACGGCGAGGGTGGGGCCGGTCATGCCCGTCCAGCCGAGGGCAGCTGCGGCCGGAGCCAGGTCCAGTGCCGAATCCCCGTCCCGGAACGCCACGGCCGCCGTGGTGGTGGGTTGCTCAACGGTTGCGGACCAGGCCATGGCGAGCGTGTAGTCCAGCAGGGCGGGCACGTCCCCCGGGTAACCGGCCTCGAGGTTGAGCCCGACGGTCAGTTCCAGTTGATTGGGCAGCCCCACCGGCCCGGTCGACACGAACGCGGCGCTCACTCCGGGCAGTTGGCCCAGCTCGTCGGTGACCTGCGCCGTCGTCCGGCTGTCGGATGCCGGGTCGTTCGGTGACGTGGACGCGGGCTGGCCGGACCGGCCGACGGCGACGCATCCGCCCAGCGTTACCGCAGTCAGGGTTGCGACGACGAGCAGAGCCGTTCGGCGGGTCGTCAACGATCGGTGCTGGCCGTTCATGGTTGGCGTTGCGCTCCGTAGTCGGTGGTTTCGGATACGACCGCGCCGGTTTCGGTGTTGGTTGTGGTGGTCGTGGTGATGTGGGTTTCGGGGTCGGTGATCATTGTCACTTCGAGCTTGTCGCCCGCGTCCGGGAAGTACCCCGCCGCGGAGTCGGTCCACGCGGCGATGCTGGGATCGGAGGAGTCCTCGACCTCGCCGGCCGTGATCGCGTACCGTTCGGCGTTGTGGGCGCCCTGTTCGCCGGCGATACCGACCGGAACACCGTTGTCGCCCGGCAGCGACGGGGCAGGCGCCTGCACGGTGGTCCAGTTCGCGGCGTCGGGGTTGTTGTGGCCGTCGAGCTTGGCCACCGGGTCTTCGTCGAATTCGAGCGAGAGCACCTGCACGTCGCTGGGGATGTCGAAGTTGGCGACGGGTGATCCCCCGGTGACAACGTGGGTGAAGTTGTAGTTCAGGCTCGGGTCGGCCGCCATCTGCCCGGCGACGATGCCGCCCAGGCTGAAGCCCTGGATCATCACGGGATTCTCGTTGGTGATGCCGGCCTCCCTCATCGCCGCATCCACGGCGCTGGAGAGCGCCGTCTGCTGGGCCAGCATGGCGTGGGTGTCTGCGGTGACGTCGTTCGGGGTGCTGCCGGCGGCCGGGTCCCACACCTGGGTGCTAGGCACCTGCACGATGAAACTCGGCGGGTTGCCGGGCACCTCGGTGATTCGGATGCGCGCCAGCGCGTCCTCGTCGCCCGTGGCGGAGGTGTCGTACTTGTCTATCTGCGCCGACCCGGTGAAGAGTCCCTCGAGGCTGGTGGGGGTGGCGACATCCGGACCGATGATTTCCGGCGGGTTCATCAGGTCGTCGCGGGTGAGCAGCGGACCGTCGTCGAAGAGGCCGGCCTTGTTGCCGCCGCCGATGATGGCCTGCAGTGCCTGTTCGTAGCTGGTGGGCGGCCACGGCACCCCGGTGAGTGCCGTCAATGCCAGCCGGGTGCGAGCCGGACCCAGGACCAGTGCGAGCGGCAGGGTGAGACCGGCGAGGAGCCCCGGGGCGCCCTGTGCGATCAGGTCGACGGCCCAGGCGTTCTCCCCCGCCAGCTCGTTGAGCTGGGCCAGCTGGTCGGCGAGAGTGCCGGCCACGGTCTCCTGTGCCTCGTCGGAGTCATAAGCGTCGACGGTGTTGGCTGCCAGGCTGCCCAGGAAGACGCCGGGCAGGGCGAGTTTCCACGGGTCGGCCAGGGTCTCGTTTAGGCCCTCACCGAGCGACTCGAGCGCTTCGCCGCCGTAACCGGCAACGTAGACCAGGGCCACATCGGCGGCGGCCACGGCGGCGAGGCCCACGGCCAGCGGTACGGCCATCACCCCGATGAAGAAGGTGGTGGTGTTCGCGGCCGCGTCGGCCAGGATCGACAGGCTGCGGTCAACGGCTTCGTATGCATCCACGGCACCGGCCAGGAACACCGCGGTGACGCCCGCCTCGGTGGCGAAGAGCAGCATCTGGCCGGTGGCGAACACGATCTGCTGCTCGGCGGCCGCCGCGGTGATCGGCGAGAGGATGGCGGAGGCCAGCAGGTCGCCGTCCACGGCGATGCCGGCCGCGGTGAGAGCCTGGTCCACGAGCTGCTGGGCCATCGCGGCGAGGTGCCCGGATTCGGTGCGCATGTCGTCGAGGTTCGCGCCGATGCCGCCAGCTCCCCCGGACACGGTGAACGTGGGCTCAGCCACGGAGCACCCCGAGCAGCGAGCCGATGGCGGTGGTGACCTGGCCGGTGATCGCGGCCGGGCCGGTGGTCTCGATGCGCACCCGGCTGGAGTCGACGAAGTCGACGGTGGACTCGATGCGACCCACCAGTGGGGTGTCGGCGCTCATCTGGAACCAGCCGGCCGCGCTGCGGAACCAGTGCACGGCGAGGCTGTCGCCGGTGAGGGAGGTCGCCGCGACGCTGTAGCCGGCGTCGATGCCGAACGCGGGTCCTTCGAGGACGTGTTCGGCCTGCGGCAGCCCCACCGTGAGCGCGGCGGCGTGGATGATCTCGGGGTTGCCGGTGCGGATGGCGCCGATCATGCCCTGCGCCAGGGTGAGCGGCAGCACGACGGCAGCGGCGGGCCTGCCGTGCGGGGGCCGTGGGTGGTATTTCGGTTCGAGGCGCACGAGCGAGCGCAGCGTTTCGCCGATCAGGGCCGAAACGGGGAACGCGGAGAGTTCCACGGCATCCTCGTTGGCGGGATGGCTGCCGTGGTCGTCCAGTCGTTGGCCGCGCACCAGGGATGCGGCGAAGCCGGCGCGCACGGCGATGGTTTGCACGATGGTGCGGCCGCCGCCCCAGGAGTGCACGGCCAGGAGCAGGGCGGGTTCGGTGAACAGGCCGAGGAAGCCGAGCACGGCCGGGTGCACCCGGGCGGCGAAGTCGTCGGTGGGTGTGTCGGTGGGTGCTGCGGTGAGGGTGTCGGTGGGCGCCGCGCGCAGCAGGCCCTGGTCGATGAGACCGAGTTCGGCGACGAGCATCCGTTCGGTGCGTTCGATCTCGGGTGCCTCGGCGGCCCAGGCGGAGTAGAACTCGGCCGGCAGGGTGAGGTCGGGGCAGCGATTCTGCAGCAGGTGCAGCTGGTCGGCGGTGAGGCCGAACCGGGCCGGCGTGGTTGGGGAGGTGGGTGCGGTGGAGAAAGCCATGGTTACCAGCCCCGTCGGTGGAAGGTGTCGGCCAGGTCGAGCCAGCCGGGCGAGCCCGGGGTCGGCAGTTCCCGCACCGTGCGGATGAGTTCGTCGGCTTCGCTCACGAGCGCGCGGGGCACCTCGGTGCCGAAGAATTCGAAGACGTTCTCGGCGCCCTCGGTGATCACCTCGACGGTGTTTCCCACCAGCCGGGCGGCGTCGTTCCAGCGCTCGGAAATCCACTGTTCCGCTTCGACGATGGCCTGTTTCACGGCTTCGACCGAGCGGATGTGGGCGTCGATCGCGTCGGCCGCCTCGTCGAGCGAGGTGGCGGAGGCGTCGAGGTTGTTGGCCCGCTGGCCGAGCTGTTCGATGAAGGTCGCCGCGGCGGACGACACCCAGGTGGTTCCCACGGCCGAGCGCAGCGTGGTGGCGCGGGTGCGGGTGTCCTCCGCCAGGGTGCGCAGCTCGGTGGACTGCCGGCCGAGTGCCGCCATATCGCCGTACATGCGGTCTCCCTGGGGTTGGCTGCTCGGGGTGGGGCTTGTGGCTTGGGGTGGTGCGGATTGACCAAAGGCGTGACCGGAATCCGGTCACGCCTTTGCTCTGAAGAAGCGGAATTAGCCGCCGATGCCGCGGGCGAGTTCGCTGTCGACGTTCTCCAGGGCGGTGGCCGCCCGGGTGAGGAACTCCGACATGCCCTGGAGGCCGTTGACGGCCTCGGTGGTGCCCTTGGTGAACTGCTCGTACGAGGTGTGGAAGGCGCCCGACGCGGCGTCGGTGACGAAGCCACCGGCGACGAGGTTGTTGACCAGGCTCTGCAGCTGGGACAGCTTGGCGGTGAGGTCGTCCTTGCCAGCGATCAGGCTGCGCGACGCGTCGTTCATTTCGCCGTAAGTTACGTTCATATTCGCCATGAGTTACTGCTCCTCTTATTAGTAGTTCGGGGCCAACCCCCAAAGGCCGACCGACTACGTACAACCTAACGAACCCAGGTCGCAATGCGGAATGGGCAGCACTCCCCATGCTCTCCCCCGCCGCTGGCCGACCGGGTCGAACGAGGTGAGACGCATCCGTCGGTAGAGGCGGAGTTTTTCGGGAAGCACCCGGGCTGCGCGCCACGACACGCCGACCCCGGCCGGACTGCGCGCCGGACGAAGACCCGGGTTAGGAGTAGGACTCGCCCGCGCCCAGGGGCTCGCCGGCACGCCAGTAGTTCACCGCGAGCAGCAGGCCGGCCGCCAGCAGGGCCAGGCCGATAGCCAGGGTGGTGACGAAGAACGGGGTGTCGTCGAAGCCGAGGGCGATCCAGCACAGCCCCACGAAGGCCCCGCCGAGTCCGGCCAGCCACAGGTCGAAGCGCCAGCGGAAGGTGACCCAGCGCCAGAGACCCTTACCGGCGCTGCCATCAACGGCCTCCGGGTGCCGGGCAACACGCGCGGTGTAGACGACCTTCTTGATCAGCGACACCACGATCGCCGCGAACAGCGCCGCGGCCAGACCGCCGTACGCGGCCAACAGCATCCATACCGCCGAAGAGTTCTCGTCCTTCAGACCCGCCGGCCAGGCGGTACCGCCGATGAGGTTGCGCAGCGGAATCACGACGAGCAGCACCCATGCGGCCAACGGCAGCAGTGCCCACGCCGCGTGCAGGCCCAGCGGCAGGGGCTTGTACTTGGCGGTGTGGGAGCCGCCGCGCCAGAAGGTGGTGTCGCGTTCGGCGATCACGCCGCGTCGGCGCAGGTAACCCGGAATGAGGAAGCACACGGCGACGATCAGCAGCATGGCCGGGACCGCGGTCATGGCGGAGAGCACCGAGAGCTCCCGCTCGACGAAACCGAACTCGGCCCGGTACGACAGGTTCTGCTCGTTGATTCGGGCTAACGCGTCGGACTGCAAGGTGGAGATACCGACCACGGTGATGAAGAGCATCACCACCGCCGCGATGGCGAACACCACCCCGGTCGAGAGCAGGAACAGTCCGCGGGTGTTGCGACCGGTCGTGGCTTCGGGCGTGGTGGTGCTCTGGGTCATAGGGTCTCGGCCTTCCAGGCGATCGAATCAACGATCGCGTCGAACAGTTCGGTGAAGAGGTCGGCATCGTCGACCATGGGCGCGGAGATCGTGATGCGCAGCAAATCGTCGGTCTGTGGCCTCGGCAGCCAATAGGTGGCCCGCAGCGACGGCACCGTTTCCTGGCCCACCCGCTGCCGGGCGCTTTCGGCCTGCCGGGCCACCAGGCCGCTGCGCTGCTCGAGCACCACGGCATCGGGCACCATGGCCCGCAGCCGGTCGGCCGGGTCCAGCTCTGCGGATGCCGATACCGGCCAGGTCTCCACAGTGGTGATCATCGCGGCGGGAAACGGCACGCCGGGCAAAAGTTCCATCGACAGAGCGAACGAAATGGCGCCGGCATCCCGGGCCTGCTGGGCCGTCTTCACGAACTCGTCGCGGGTCTGCCGGCGCAGGCGGGCCGCACGGTCACCGCCGCCGACCTGTTTCTTCACCAGGGCCACGATGCGCTTGGTCATGGCCACTTCGTCTTGCAACGGGATGACCGCCCAGGTCCCGGGCAGGATGATCGAAAAGGTCTGGTCAGGGCTGACTACCTTGCGGGTCACGCGGTCGCCTCCAGTTCGATGCGCAGGGCCGCGACAACCTCTTCGGTCTGTCGGGGCATGTTGACGAACGCGCCGACACTCTCGGCGGAGAAGACCAGCTGCACCATCTGCGCGGCGCCGGGCGGGAAGACGGCGAAGACCGTGCGTTCCTCAATGACGGCTTCATCGTCGCCCGGGTTGCGCAGGGCGATGAGGTTGTGCGCGGCGACGAACGGACCGGCCGCGACCTCACCCTCCCAGGTGGTGACGCTCAGGTATTCGATGCCGGGTGTACGGCGGCCCTCGTCGGCGCGAAGCTCGGCGAGGTAGCTGTCAGCGGCCGCTTCGGAGGTGCCGGCGGGCAGGTCGTTGAGCTGGAAGGCCAGCGCGCTGGACGCCCGGCCCGTTTCGGGGTACGGGATCCAGACGGCACAGCTCATCCGCGGGTTGCCGATGCCGATGAGCCGGATCTGCAGCGCTTCGAGCTGACTGCCGAGCGTGCGCCGGCTGCTTCCGGCCCCGGTCACCTCGGCGGCCAGGGTCTCACCCCAGAGCAGCTGTTCAGACCGGTCGAGCGGAACTGGATACCAGGTGGCGTCGGCGTCAACGCTGAGGTCGACAATGTCCCTGGTGGAAGGCGAATTGCGAAATGTCATCGGTCTAGTCTCTCCCGAAGGTCTTCTCGACCTGGTGCACCAGAGGCGCGTACTCGCCGAGGAACGGGTCGATCGGGTTTTCCATCAGGCTCTGCACGGCCGTGACCGAGGTGTGCATCTGCACCACCGTGAGGGAGACACCCTGCACGACGAGCGGCGTATCGAGGATCTGCGGCGCCTTGCCGGCCATCCGGTAGAAGTCCATCAGGTCGTCGTTCAGGCTCAGCAGACTGGAGGGCGTGAAATCGTCGAGGGTCGGCAGGGCTTTCTTCGCCGCCTCCTTGAACATCTCCATCGCTTTGACGGGCGCACCATCGGGAACCAGGTCCTTCTTGAAGGCCCCGAGCACCGAATCCTTGAACGGCTTGCTGACCACCTTCGCGGCGTCGTCGATGCTCATGAACGCCTTGCTGTGCCGGCCGACCCCGCTGAGCTGGCGGGTCAATGCCGGGGCGCCGTCGAGCCTGGCGGCGGCCTTGGTGATCATCGAGGCACGCACGTACTTCGCGCCTACGGAGAAGATCTTGCCACCGAAGATCGACATCACCGCACCGACCGCGGCGCCGGCGACTGCCCACCAGCTGCCGTCGCCGTTGACGGCCGCGATGGTGGCCTCGATGAGGGTGAGCACCGCGCCGACGGCTGCGAGCACCATCAGCACCTGGCCGAGGATGGGCACCCAGGCCAGGAAGACGGCGAACACGCCGGCCCAGTCGCAGATGGTCTTGAGGATGTCGAGCGCCTTGGCGCCCCAGTCGTCCCACCAGGTGTCGTTGAGGTCCTGGCTCTTCTTGCCCTCGACGACCTCGAGGATGGCCGTGATCGCCGACTCGGCCGCCTGGTTCTTGATCGCGAGGGCCGAGTGCCATTCCGCCTGGGCCGCCTGCAGCGCCTGGCCGGCCGCTTCGGCGGCATCCTCGGCCTTGTCGGCGGCGGCGGTGTCGGTGGCGCTGGACTCCGGGGTGGCGCTCTCGGCCGTGGCGGCGGTGCGGGTGGCTGTGCGACCGGCGGTGTCGGCGGCGGTTTCCTTGTCGCCGATGTGCGCAATGGCGGTGGTCGCGGCATCCTGCGCCAGGCGCAGCTGCGCCGAGTAGGTGATCAGGGCCTGAGCGGTGCCGGCGTACCGGTCCTTGGCCTTGCCGATGTCGTCGGCGACGTTACCCGCCTCTTCGCGGATCGCGTCGATGGCTTTGGACGTCATGCCCTCCACCGACTTGATCGAGTTGAGGGTGGTCACCGACCGGGCGATGGCGTTGGCGATCTCGGCGTAGTGCTGCGCCTTGGTGCGCACCAGGTCGGGGTCACCCTCGAGGGCACGGAATTCGGTGTCGGTCATGATGATTCCTTCGGCAGGCTGCGGGAAGATCTCGGGGTGGCCGGGCGGGCGGACGGCATGGGGTGGGTCACAGGGGGGTGGCGGTCTGCAGCGGCGGAGTGGCGTCGGTCAGGGCTTTCGCGAGGCCGTCATCCACCTGGGTGAACCCGTCGGTGATGCCCTCGATCTTCTTGCGCAGACCCTCGACCGCCTCGGTCATGGCTTTGCGCTTGTCGTTCCACTTGTGTGCGAAATCGCTGACATGGTCACCGAGGTTCTCGTGACCGGTGGCAATGGCCACGTCGTCGCTGAAGTCGTCGGCGTTGGTGAATTCCTTCACGACGGCGTCCAGGTCGTCCCGCAGCTGATGAAGCAGCTCCAGGTTGATGATGAGATCACTCATGATCGGTTCCCCCTAAGTGTTCGGCTTGACCGGCCTCGTTGCGACGGATGCGCGTGGGCCGGCTGCCTGTTAGAACAGTACCGAACCCGGTGAACGGGTTCGATGGGCAGCGGTCCCCATGACGTGAACTGTTGCCCATGCGGAACAGAAGGTCACGAGAGCAGCGGCAGCTGCACCCGCACGAAGTTGCCCTTGGCGATCAGCACGCCCCGGCCGGGCGGGAACTCCGCCCGGTTCATCCGCGGCAGAGCGGTCTTCAGCAGGATGTCCCCCTCGACCGATTCGGGCTGCAGCAGCAGTCCGCGTCGGGCGTTCTTGATCTCGCCGAACAGCGGCCAGGACGAGTTCCAGGCGCTGGTCTCGGCCTCGGCGAGCAAGAAGTGATCGCTGCGCTTGACCGCCCGGGTGAGTTCGAGGATGCCGCCGTCGGCGGGCGTCTGCAGGAAGTCGCCCAGACTCTCGACGAACACCGCGATGCGGCCCTCGGTGTCGGGGTCGGCGACCGCCGCCGCAAGGTCCTTGGCCAACGCCGCGATGGCGTCCACCGTGGTCGCGGCCTCGGTCCACAAACCCAGCCGGGAGATCGGCGAGCGGGCGTTGCCGAAGTAGTACAGGCGCGCATCCGGTTCGAACCGTTTGAACGCCAGCGCGATCGATTCGATGGCGGTGCTGCGGCCGCTGGCCGGCGGGCCCGCCAGCAGCAGGGTACCGCTGGGCTCGAAGCCGGCCGGGCCCAGGTCGATGTCGCCAAGGCCGAGCACCACCCGGTCGCCGATCCGGGCGGGCAGCTGCGCCTGCGGGAACTCCTTGGGCAGCGCCCCGATCGACGGCGCCTCGGCCACGCCGGCACGGCGCATGGCGTCGGCGAGCCGCTTGGTGGCGGCCGACTGCGCGGACTGCGCCGACAAGCCGCCGAGGATGGCGATCTGGGTTTCGAAGCCGTCCACAATGGCGCGGCCGGCCGGCGACTTGATGCTCAGGATGTCGCCGGGCACGTCGAGCATGCCGTAACCGTCGTCGGCCAGGCGCAATACCACCTTGCGCTGGATCGCCGAAGAGATCGACGCGGGCACCGCGCCGGCCCGGTCGGCGGTGATCGCCACGTGCATGCCCAGCTGGCGGCCGTCGGAGAGGATGTCCTTGAACACGTCGAACCACTGCGCGCGGCCGGCCGCGATCTCGAAGTCGTTGCGGAAGTTGGGGAACCCGTCGATGAGCAGCAGGATGCGCGGCTCGGCCGGCTGGTTGGCCAGCTGACGGTACTCGGTGATGTTCGACGCGTTCGCCTCGGCGTACAGCGCCTTGCGGCGGTCGATTTCACCCTGCAGAGTGCGGAACAACCGCACGACCCGTTCGACGTCCTCACCCATGATGATCGAACCGACGTGCGGCAGCTGCTCGAGCATGCGCAGGCTGCCGGCACCGAAGTCGAGCCCGTACACGTGCACCGGGCCACCGCGCGGGGTGATCGCGGCCGCGCAGGCGAGGGTGCGCAGCACCGCGGACTTGCCGGAGCCGCCGGTGCCGAAGATGGAGATGTGACCGTCGATGTCGGGCCGGAAGTACGCGGAGACCTGCTGCTGCTGCTCGGCGATGTCGGAGACGCCGAGAAGGAGTTCGGCATCCGTGCGCTGCCTCAGCAGGCTGAGGTCGTAGGCGCCGGCGAGTTCGTCGAGCCACGGCCGGCGGGGCGCGGGGATGCCGGTGGCGGCGTTGGCGCCGATGATGGTGGTGACCAGGCGTTGCTGGTCGGTGGGGCCGAGGTCGCGGTCCTCGTCGACGTAGTCGACCGCTCGCGGCTCCTCCCAACGGCTTTCCGCGCCGAACCGCAGCTCGTGCACGTCGATGCCGGCCCGCTCGGGTTCGCGGCTGGTCCAGCCGCCGGCGTAGGCGGACTGGAACTGGGCAAGCCGGCCGGGGCCGGTCTTGGCGACGCCGCGGCCGGGGATGGCCGGGTCGAAGTGGGCGGATTCCTTGGTGCCGATCACGTCGGTGCTGTCGGACTCGTCGGCCATCCGCAGGGCGATGCGCAGCGGGGTGTTGGCGCGCAGGTTGTCCTTGATCACACCGGCGGGACGCTGGGTGGCCATGATCAGATGGATGCCGAGCGACCGGCCGCGCTGGGCGATGTCGACGACACCGTCGACGAACTCGGGCACCTCGGTGGCCAGGGCGGCGAACTCGTCGATCACCAGCACCAGGGCGGGCGGGCTGTCGGGGTCGCCGCGCTTCTCCAGCTCGAGCAGGTCCTTGGCCTTCTTGCGGTTGAGCAGGTGCTCGCGGTGGTGCAGTTCGGCGCGCAGGCTGGTGAGCGCGCGGCGCACCAGGTGCGGGCTGAGGTCGGTGACCAGTCCCACGCAGTGCGGCAGGGTGACGCAGTCGGCGAAGGCCGAGCCGCCCTTGTAGTCCACGAACAGGAAGGTGACCCGGTCGGGGCTGTACTCGGCGGCCATGCCGAGCACCCAGGCCTGCAGGAACTCGCTCTTGCCGGCGCCGGTGGTGCCGCCCACGAGGGCGTGCGGGCCCTGGGTGCGGAGGTCCAGGTGCATGGCGTCGACGCCGGCGGAGCCGATGATGGCGCGCAACTTGCCGGCCCGGCGCGGTTTGGGGGTGCCGCCGCTTCGGTCGTGGATGGAGGTGTTCTGCTGCCACCGGTCGATGACCGCGGCGCTGGTCTCGACCATGTCATGGCCGAGCAGGGTGACCAGCGACACGGTGCGGGGCAGGTCGCTGGCGTCGGCGACGAGGGCGCCGGCGTCGATGACCGGGGCCATCCGCTTGGCGAATTCGAGGGCGGCAGCGGAGTCGACCTGTTCGGTGACGACGTTGTCGATGGTCTCGCCCAGGCGCACGAAACCGACGGTGGCGATGCCGGGTTCGTCGCCCAGGTGCAGGTAGGTGCGGCAGACGGCGGGCAGTGCCGCCACGGTCGGGCCGATCCAGATGGGGTACACGCCGGCGTCGGCGGCGATTTCGGCGAGCTGCACGAGCCGGGCCCGGTCGATGGCCACGTCGTCGGAGATCAGCAGCACAATCGCGGGGATGGCCGACTTGGTGCCCTCCTTGGTGCCGGATGCGCCGACCTCGCCGCCGCGCTCGAGCGCGGCATCCGTTTGCACCATGGCGCCGCGGCGGCTGGCCTTGGCCTGGGCGAGGCGCTGCTCCACAACACCCTCGATGCCGGAAAGCACCGCGCTGGCACTGGCGGCGCTGTCGGCGAGGTGGCTCCCTTCAATGGGGCTGTGCGGGGAGGAAGTGTGGGGCATCCACTTGAGCCATTCCAGCTCACGGGACCAGCGGGGCGTGACCAGGGAGGCGACGACAAGTTCGGCCGGTGAGTGCAGTGCGGTGAGCTGCACCAGGATCGAGTTGATCGAGCCCATCGCCTGGGCGGGTGAGCCGGCGATTCCGAGTGCGCCGGAGTCGTAGAGGTTGTCGATCAGCGGCACGCCGTCGAGGGTGCGATTGGCGTTGATGACTTCGGTGAGCTTCTCCTCGAACTCCGGCAGCATGTCGCCGCGGCTGGAGTCGGAGATGGTGTTGCGGGAGTTCATGGTGCCGCAGCCGAGCCGCACGTTCAGGAACGACCAGTGTTCGGGACGGCGGGTCCAGAGCATCGGCCCCCGGTTCATGGCGTGCTCGTGTGCTTCCAGAGTGGAGGGCGACTCCTTGAGCCGCAGCTCGTGCTCGATGACCCGTTCGGTGGCCAGCCGATTGGTGAGGACCTCGAGCCTGGCGCTGAACTTGGCCACGGCCTTGGCCATCCGGCGTTTGTCACGGCCCTTGGTGGTGAAGAAGTTGCCGATCAGCATGACCGGGGAGAGCAGACAGAACAGCAGGGTGGTGGGGCTCTTGGTGAGCGCGAACATCGCCCCGCCCAGCAGCAGCGGGGTGATCATCGCCAGCAGCGGGAACGGTGCGTCCTCCTTCTCGGTGGGCACCTCCGGGGAGACGAACTCCTGGCCGATGTAGCGTTTCTCCACCTTGGGCGACCGGTTGAAGAAGATCGGGCCCGGTTTGGGCGCGCTTTCGGGCGCGGCGCCGGCGACCAGACTGATCTCCACCTCGGAGTCGCCGAGCAGCATCCGTTCGGTCTTGGCGATGCGCAGCCGGCCCACGATGCCGCCGTCCACAACGACCCCGTTGGCGCTGCCGAGGTCGATGACCTCCACGGCCTCGCCGATCTCCAGCCGCACGTGCTTCTTCGACACCAGGCTGTCGTGCAGCACGATGTCGCAGGCGGCGTCGCGGCCCACCAGCAGGCTGCCGGGCGCCAGCGGGAACTCGCGGCCTTCATCCGGCCCGGAGAGCACCTTGAGTTGGGCTACCGGCTGCGCCGTCAGCGTTGACGGGGCCTGGTAGAGCACACCGGCGTCGGCGAGGCTCACGGATGCGCCGGAGCCAATCCAGGCCTCCCCCACCGGTCCGTCCGGCGGCAGGGTGAGTGGCACGCTCTGGCCGGGCAGCGTTGCCCGCAGGGTGAGGAACCGGTCCGGTGAGTGCGTGGTTTGCGCGTCGACTCGGCTGATGGTGCCGGCGATTTCGGAGATCGTGGCTGCCGCATCCGCGGTGACGATGATGTCGCTGGCGGCGCCGTTGGGGCGAACCAGGGTGAGCTTGAGGCGCATTCAGTTCCTATGTCAGTAGAGCTGGCGGTGCGGGGTGACGTGCTATTCGCCGCGGCGCTCCCACGGCCAGAGCGGCCGGCCGTGCTCGCCGTAGTGCGAGGCCAGCAGGATCGAGTAGACGAGCGCGACGAGAAAGGCCAGCGCACCCACGGTGAGGGCGAACGGGCTGGCGAGCATGCTGCCGGCGAACAGCAGCACGCCCAAGGGTTGGCCGTTGCCGGCGGCCACGAGGATGGCTCCGGTGACGATGAACAGGCCGTACGCGGCGATGCCGGTGGCAACAGCAAACCCCACCACGACGCGTTGCTTGTCGGGTGGGGTGTTGACGCCGAGAACGATCAGCATGAGCAGCACCAGCAGCACGGCGACGGCCGTCATGGTGGGGCCCACCAGGGTGCCGGCCGACCTGTCGGCGATGACCTCGAGGTTGGTGGCCAGGCTGATCAGGCCGAACGCGGCCACGAGCAGTGCGGCGTAAAGCACGGTCGCGAAAACCGCGACGACGGTCGCATATTTCTGGTAGTCGCGCATTCTGTGCTCCCCCCGCACTGCCAGCGGTTAGACCGGACGGGCGAGCTGCGGTCCTTCGGCGAGCTGACGCTCGTATTCGGCCTTGGCGGCGATGTTCTTCGCGGTGATGCTGCGGCCGCGGCGGGCGATCCAGGCGCCGAACCAAATGGGCACCTCGCGGGCCACGACGGCCGCGGCGATGGCGCCGGGGTTCAACCACTGAGTGCTCACGAAGCGGGCCGCTTCGGCGGGGGTCAGGTTCCACGCCTGCACGGCGAGCAGGGCGCCGCCGATGTAGGAGAAGTACACGACCACGGCGACAAGGAAGCCGCCGAGCACGTAGGCCCACCAGCCGGCACGGTTGAGCACCGCGACCAGCAGCGCGAAGGCGAGGAAGAAGAAGATCACCGGCACGTAGAAGACCGGCAGCACCAGGAAGTCGGTGAACCGGGTGGTGGCGTCGGCGACGGTGGCGGCGTTGGCGGCGGAGATGAAGAACGCGATGACCGCATAGACGCCGGCGAAGACCGCGGTGGCAATCAGGCCGATGAGGATGCCGGCGGCCCGGTTGCCCAGGGTCTTGGGCGGGGTGGGCGCGGTGACGTACACCGGGCTCTGCGAGAACTGCTGGGTCTGCTGCTGCACCGGCGGCTGCACGGTGGGCTGCGCGGCTGCGGCGGGGACCGTCGCGGCTGCCGGGGTGGGCACGTAGGTGGGCGTGTAGTTCTTCTGCTCCGCAGCTGCTTCATCCCGGGCGACCTCGGCCGGGGTGGGCTCGGCGGTGAGGCGTTCGACCTTTTCGGTCTGCGCCTCCGACGCGTTGACCGTCACCGGGGTGGCCGGCTCGTAGTCGATCGGCTCGCCGGGAACGTAGGCAGGCTCCGGCGTCGAGGTCTCGGCCACCGGTTCGCGCACAGGCTGGTCGACGGTCTTGCTCGGGTCGGCCACGGTGGTGGGCTCCGGGTTCGCATCGTCGTAGATGTGCTCGGTGGGCGCATCCGGGTTGTGGTTCTTGTTGCCCTCGGGGGGCGTGGTGTCGGTCATGCTGCACTCCTCGTGAGCCTCGCGGCCGTAGCTCTGTGCTGCCACTGTAGCAATCCGGGGCGACAAGTCGACGGAAGTTCGGGGCGCGGGGCGGCTATTCTCCCGTATCGCCAGTCACTCAGCTGGGGCTAGTTCAGTCGGTGCGTCTGGCAGGAGTACATAAACCAGTCCGGTGATGAGGGCGGTGACGTTCGATTCACCCTCCTCTACGGTCTCGGCAGTGGTGGTGACGCCCGACACGAGAACGAGTCGCTCGCCGGTCTGCAGACCATTGACAAATTCGAGGGCGTTTCCGTAGCTGCCGTTGACCGTCACGGTCACAGTGAGGGAAACGAAGTTGCCGGCCGTAATCTGAGCATTCGTCACGGGTGGTACGCCGGCAAGAGGGGCATCGACGGCGCCTTCGGTCGGTGCCCTGTTCGTTGCGCTAGGCTCTGTCGTTTCACCCGCATCCTCGGCGGCGACAACCTCGACCGGCGCATAGGGCACTGCATCGGACACGGTAAATCCACTAAGGACGACTTGGCTTCGTTCAGCAAGAACGCCCAGCTGCTTGACGAACGCGGGCATCTCGGTTGTGTTCGGCACTGAGTCATGCAGGGGCTCCAGGTCGGCCTTCAGTTCGTCCAGTCCCTCGAAATCTCTCTCAAGCTGGGCTAAAACTGTCGCCTGGCTCGCGTTAGAGGCTGCCACTGATTCGCGCTGTTCATCGGCAGCTGCCTTGGCGGCCAACTGGGGTTGGATGCCCAGCAAAACACCGACCACGATCACGATGACCATGACAAGGACGGACCCGATCATCCAAAGCTTGTTTCTATCCACAATTACTCCCCCTCGGTGACGAAGCGGTGCGCAAACGCGGCGTCATTAATGTGCATGGTGACTTCGGCGGTGTAGACCCCGGCGTCGTCACGGGTCACCGATCCGGGGAGAGCGTCGGCGAACCCGGGAAGTGTCGCTAGGGAGTCCAGCCAGGTCGGCACGTCGGGAAGGGTGGAACTCGTTGCGGTGAAGGTAACCGTAGCGACTCTTGCGCCTTGAAGCGGTGCCGTGGGCTGGACATATCTCGTCAATGGTGTCGCGGAGTCGACGGCAACTGAATTTATCGTCACACTGGCCGGCAGAATGGCCTGCACGCCCTGGAGGTACTCTTTCCAATCGATCTCGGTCGAGGCGCCCACCTGCTGGGCAGCCTCGATCAAATCGACTTCACGTTGTACCGTGCGCACCTCAATGAACTCGTACTGCTTTTCCAAGAGTGCCGGGGTCAGTGCCTGCTCGCTCGTCAGTTGAGCCTGCGCCTGCAGGGCTACCGCGAACGATGCCGCCGTTCCCACGACCACGATAGCCACTACTCCAATGACAGCGAGACCCAGCTGGCGACGGACCGCCGTGGCGGCACGCTCCTTTTTTACTTCCGGCGGAAGCAGGTCTACGGACGGTTCGCCTCCGACCACCAGCGAGTCGTTGTTCGCAACCCTACTCACGCGGCACGACCGAGTGCGAGGCCGAGGGCCACCGAGTAGGCAGACACGTTGGTAAGCAATTCTTTGGTGTCAAGCTCGTGCGCTAAAACGACGGTTGACAGCGGGTCACCAACGACAACTGACAGGCGGGTCATTTCGGCCAGCGCCTCTGGAAGGCCGCGCAATTGTGCGCCACCGCCACTCAATACGATCAGGTGCACCGAGTCCATGGGGCGAGTGTTGACAAAATAGTTGATGGTGTTACGGAGGCTCGAAAGCTGCTCTTTCGCGATTCGATAAATTACCTCGACCGCCACCTTGTCCGCGGCAGCCACCGCACCCACCGCCAGACCGAGACGTCGCTTCAGGTCGGCGGCCTGGGTGGCTTCTAGCTCGAAGTCACGCTCCAGCGCCTGAGTGATGTCATCACCGCCGGTGGCAATGATTCGGACAAACTGCGGAACGCCGTTGGTGGCAATGACGACGCTCGTAGTGCTGCCCCCGATATCGACCAGGGCGACCGTGCCCTCGACGCCAGGACGGGAGAGCAGCAATCGGCTCAGCGCGAAGGGAATAAGGTCAACGTCGATTGTGGTCAGCCCCGCCAGGGCGGTGGTCTTGATATTGGCCAGGACTGCAGCCTTGATTGCAGCGATGAGGAGGCCGCGTACCATGGGTCCATTTTCGCCTTCCACCTCCGCGATCGGGTAGAAGTCGAGGACAGCTTCAACGACGGGGATCGGCAGCATGTCCTGCACTTCGAAGGGCAAGTTTTCCCGAATCCGTGCCAGCGGCATCTTCGGCACGGATAGTTCGCGGGCGAGCACCCGCTGGTTCCCCATGCCAAGCACCACGTTCTTGCTCTTGAACCGTCCTGCCGACCACAGTTGCCTCAAGACCGAGGCCACTGCCTCGATGTCGACGACTTCGCCCCGGCTCACCGATCCCACCGGCAGTGGAACCTCGTGGTATCGCAGCAGCGTCGGCTGCGACTTGCCCGGGTTACTCACCTCAACAGCGCGCACCGACACCGTGCCGATGTCAATCCCTACGACGTTCGTGGCCACTTGAGTGCTCCTCTATTGCTGATAAAGTCCTTCATTGCTATACCGCTCCCAGAAGCGTCAAGTAACCGTCCCACACTCGGTCACCAAAGAAGATTCCTACCCACGCACCGGCCAGCATCCAGGGACCGAACGGAATTCCGCTCTTTCGCGTCGCCCGCCGAGCGACGAGCAGTCCGACGGCGTAGAAACCGCCGAGAAGGAACGCCGCGAATGATCCAACTGCCAGCTCTCCCCAGCCCAAGTAACCCAGGAACAGCCCGAGAACTCCTGCAAGCTTGACGTCGCCGAAGCCCATACCGCCGGGGTAGGCCATCGCCATCAGGAAGTATGCGAACCACATCGCCACTAGGCCAATGCCGGCACGTAGGACCGGCCCGAGATCGCCCGATGACAAGGCAGCCAGTGAAAGCAGGACGGTACCGACGACATACCCCGGCAACACGATCGAATTCGGGAGCCGGTGCACGTCTACATCGATCAGGGCCAGCGCGATGCTCACTGCTGCTAGGTAGAAGTACGCACCCAACACCAGCAACGCGCTCGTGATTCCGCCAGTGATCGTCGACTCGTCGGAGATCAGGTGCAATGCGACAGCAACGAACGCCGCACCGGTTCCAGCTTCGACAAGTGGGTAACGCACCGAGATGGCCGTGCGGCAACTACGGCACTTGCCTGCGAGAAGAACCCAGGACAGCACAGGAACGTTGTCCCGGGACGTGATCGCCGCGCCACAGCGAGGGCAGGCGCTGGGCGGGGCGACGACCGACATGCCGATCGGCACCCGGTACACCACGACATTTAGGAACGACCCGATGGCAAGACCAAGAACGGCGCTGAGCACCGAAACGAGGACTGCAAAATTGGCCAACAACGGCTCGATCACGGAATCGCCACTCCCTTTGCCGTGAAGGCCGGCTTGACGTCGACCACGACGTTCACGCCGTAGGTGGTCGACACTGGCGAGAGGAACTTCGGCGGCGCGACGTAACGGAATCGGTCATCGTAGCCATAGGCCTTTGTATACCCGTTGGTGCCGCTGCGAACGATTCCTCGGAACTTCTGGGAGATTGCTCCTTTTACGGTCAAGATGCCCTGGCCGCCTCCGCGGTCATAGTTCTGCACCTGGAAGGTGTGCGAAACCGAAAGGATGGCCGCATTGATCACTCGATTGTTGCCGAGGAGCGCCGAGTACGATCCACTCGAGTACTTCACGGGGTTCCACACCCACACGGCATTCTGGCCGACCAGGCCGAGCACGTCATCCTGCGAAGTCGCGTAGGTGACGTCGCCTGTGATGTACACGTAGTTCTCCGCGGCGAGAGTCATCGCGCCGCGTAGCGTACCCTGCACGAAAAGATCGCCGTTTCTACAGCCGTAAGACGACGAGATCGAGTCGACGAACTCGCTGGCTCGCGGATACCCGATGCCGTTTCCGGCGGCGCAAACCGAGTTCGAATACCCGCTGGGGTACATCAATGTGCCGCTGGTCGGCCAGGTGTTCGGATTTCCGACAGTCGTGGGAACATTTTGCACAAAGATCAGATTGCGGTCTAGCACATCAATTGTCGCGCCGGTGGAGGAAGCCAACCCGTTGGTGCCGGCTCCCGGCGTGCCACATACGGCCGGAGCTGTACCGGACGTTGCCGGATCACCAGCCACATTCGTCTTTTTCGTCCACGGTGATTTCACGGTCATCTTGCCATCGCTGGTGAGGGTGATGCTCGTGGGCCCTGTGTAGAGGCATCCGGGCACAGCCACCACGGCGATCGGTAGGTCGGAGCGGGTCTCGTCTTTCATCTCCGCGTTCGTCTGGGGCATGCCCAATTTGGCTCGGTAGGTCGGGTTGCCCTTAGAGAAGACCTGACCGGTGCAGGTGGCGCCATTCGAGTCCCGCTTGAGGTATCGCAAGCCGGTCGCCGGGTTGTTGGAGGTCGTCACGATTCCGTTGAAGGTTGCCTGACAGACACGGAGGGTGTCGTTGGAATGCAGCGGCCCGTTTATGACGTCACCATTGCCGAACGCAATATCACTGCACTGACTGTAAGGCGGGTTGGGTCCGGGCCGACCCTGCCAGGCGTATTTTTCGCAGGTTGCCACGTCGTCACCGTTTTGATCGGGATCCTGAATTTCGTAGTCGGTGAAGTAGAGGAAGTCGATGAAACCTTGCTGTTTCAAGTTAGCAACGATGGATCTGGTGGCGTCCCCTACCCGGCCGGTGGCGCGAATGCGCAGGATGCCAGAGTCAGAGTACTGCGAGGTGTCCACCTCGTAGCGGTAGGAGGCCCGCCCTCCACTACCTTCGACTACTCCCCAAGTTCCGCTCGCCCCCACGCCGAAGGCAGGGTTGGCTTGGGTGCCAGTTGGAAGGCTCAGTGTACTGGTGCTGCTGAACGGTGCGGCCGAGTTGCCATAGATCATGTAAGCATTGTCGTTAGCCAGCCGGCTCTCGTATTCCTCAACACCCGCATAGGCAGCGGAGCCTGCTGCGCTCCAGTTTTGGTCGGAGTTGGCCTTGATGAGTCCGCTCACGGACGTCGTCAAGGCCATCGTCACCAGAATCAGCATGACCATACCGGTACCGATCACCATTGGGAGGGCGACACCGTCATCTGTGCCAGCGGCGCGGAAACGAGCGAATATGCGATTGATCGTGAGCATCAGGGACCCGTCCGGAAGACTGGGAGGTTGGGCATGCCGACGGTGTTCTGTAGCGTCACCGCTGATCGAGAGTCGGTTGCACTGCCCTGGAGGGTCATGGTGACCTTCACAGCGGCGATCGTATCTCGCTGGTCCAGGGTGAGCCCAGCGGAAGGTGCTGTGAGTTCAGTTCCGTCCTTGAGCACGTAGGTGAAGAGGGAGGGCGCGCCGCCGGTCGGCGCCGCAACTGTTCCTGCCATGATCCTGGTGGAGCTCGACGTGGGCGAAAAGGTGAAAAAGCCCGAGCCGACGGGCGACTCGATGGCCGGCCATTGCGTTTCGATCAGCCGACGGCTGGTGTCCAGGGAGAGCCGAATCTTCACTGGCAGTTCAGCGGAAGACACCAGGTTGATGTAGGCATAGAGAGTGACCGACTCCGGGAGCGCCGATTCGAGCGCCGGCTGGTTGGCCGCTCCGGAGACCGGATTTTCTGTCGCGGCGCGGATGACCCGCGACACCTCGTTCATGCCGTTCGACGCCTCACGGCTGTTGGCGCTCACGATGCGCGTTTGCGACACCGTTCGCATGGTACTCAAATAGAGGCCGGAGATCATCGTGGCCACGATTGCGAGCAACAGCATCGCCACCAGAAGCTCCACCAGGCTCAGGCCCTGCTCGCCGCCCGTCGACCGGCGCCGGCCGGCGGTGATCACGGGGCCACCACAATTCGCGGGTCGAGAGTCAGGAGACCGGCCGACACGGTCGACGGCGGCGGGGCAGTCAAGCCGGCCGACACCGGAATTGTGGCGGTAGCTGAGGTACTGCCGTAGTAAAGCTTCCAGACCCCGTACGGGAGAGCTACCGAGACCGAGTTATTGGTGAGCTTGTCGAAAGTGTAAGTCATGGTGTCCGCACAGCCGGCTGCTCCCGTTCCCGGCGCATGGGCCTGCGAAATCGCCTTGAGAAACTGCCCGTTGAGCCCGGTAACCGTGACCAGTCCCATCGGCACCGCGGTCGCCACGCTACCTCCAGGAACCGTGGCTACGGCCGGAACAGCAGGGCCCACCGCACCGCCTGCGCCGGGAGTGGTCCATTCGGCGGGGTCTGGCGAAAGGCACCCGGGCAGACTGGCGCTTGGCGCAACATACTTGCCACTGAAGACTCGGTAGCCGGAAGGGAACGCATGCAGCGCGAACGCCTTGGAGAGGGCGTTGGTCGCGGCCGACGGGGTGTAGAGGGGGTAAGTACTCTTAAACGTGGTGTCCAGGTTAGTCGGAATCACGGTCGAACCCGCAGGGGCGTTGGACGCGTAATTGACGGTGTAGGCGCCGGACCTGTCGTATTGAAATGAGACCGATGCTGCCGTGCCGGCAGTGACGCCAACGAAGGTCAACGGGGTGGCCTTCTGATTCACGTCCACGGAGTTGGCCGCCGTGATCGACACGTTATAGTTCCCGGGTACAACTTTGAGAATATAGCTGCAGCCCTGAGCATCTGTCGGCTCCGGGGGCTCGGTCAGAGCCACGGCGCCTGCACCAGGAGTGGCCGGTGCGGCCGTGACTGTCACACCAGCGTTGCCAGCTCCCGATGCGCCGCGCACGGATACCAGAATGGTTCCCAACGTCGGGTCATTGATTCGGGTACCGGGCGCAATCACGGTGTCGGCGCGAACCGGGGGCGTGGACGCTCGCATACCGGCCCAAGTGACGGAGACGTTGACACGCTTGTACTTGAGTTGGCCGCCGCCGGACCCGCAGGTGGCGTCAGCGCTCGTGCTTGTGACCCAGTTGGTTGTGCGGTGGATGTAGAAGGTCGTGCCGTTCATCGTGGACGTTTTGTCGGCGTCCACCAGCGTGAAGAGATCCTCGACTGCCCGGCTAAGGTCAATTTCTTGCGCTACCAAGTTGACTGCCGCCGTGCGGGAGCGGTTATCACTGCCCATCGTGAGCGACAACGTAAGCGCATATGCGACCGACACCGCGATCATCGCGAAGACCATCATGGCAACGATGATCTCGATGAGAGTGAGACCCGACTGCCGAGTGTGACCGTCCCCGAGTCGAGCACGAATCCAACTCATGTCACAACTCCTGGCGTTGTTTAGGGCAAGGTACGGCTTTTCTCACCGCGTGGGGTGCCGCATACTGCAACACCCCACATGGTGCGCCCGACGTATTTCGGGCCCATCTATTGCTACGGAGCCGTGCAAGCAGTGGGAAGAGTAGCCGGTGAGACTAACTTTACAACCCCACCCGATTCAAGTGCGTAGAAGACGGAAGCGCCGGAGCTTGTGCTCTTTCCGGCCACACAGAATGCGCTGCCGGTGCCAGCCTTGTAGCTCAGCGCGGAGGTGTTCGCGCCCTTGGATGCACCGGCGTTGCCCGCGTCGGTGGTCGGCGCGCCGCCGGTGATCACGGCGGCAACCGTTGGGAGCGTACCTGTGCCCGTCTGCATGCTAACGACGGCCGTCTTGAGGTTTGAGACGTCGGACTGCGCCGAGCTGTCCTTGGCATTGTCCTGCACACCCAAGTACACCGGGATGGCAATGGCGGCGAGGATTCCGATGATGATCACCACGACCAGGAGTTCGATCAGGGTGAAACCTTTTTGGTTTTCTTCGGGGTTGTTGCGACGGCGGTTGAGAGCGGCGAGGCTGCGAGCTAGCACGAGAGATCCTTTTCTTTGGGCGTCGGTGACCTTGCGGTCGGGCCCGTTCGGCCTTGCCTAATATTCGCAGGTTATTTTCAGGTAAAAACCCAAAAGAAGAGTATTTTGCCAAGTCCGACCCCCCAGAACGGGGGGTACGTCAAAGTGACTACATCCATCGCCGTACGCGCGACCACGGCACCGAATCAACCCAAGCCATCTCTGACGTCCAAATCGTACACAGCTACTTAATGGCACCCGCGATGCTGAAGATTGGCATGTACAGCGCGATGACCATGCCACCGATAATCACACCAAGAAATGCGATCAACAGCGGTTCTATAGCCGCCGTAAGTTGCTCAGTTGAGGATTCGACTTCTTGGTCGTAGAACTGCGCAATCTTGTTGAGCATCGTCTCCAGCGAACCGGCGTCTTCTCCCACCGCGATCATCTGAGTGACCATCGGTGGGAATACCGGCTGTTGCCGCAGCGGCGCCGCGATGGACTGGCCCTGGCGAACTGATTCAGCAACCTTAGTGAGGGCGTTTTCAATCACCCAGTTGCCGGAGGTTTCGCCCACGATCTTCAGCGCCTGCAGAATGGGGACACCCGCACCGATCATGTTCGCAAAGTTTAGGCTGAACCGAGCGACCGCGATCTTCTGCAGGAGCGGGCCGAAGACCGGCAGCCGGAGCTTGAGCGGATCGAGCTTCATGCGCACTCGCAGGGTGTGTTTGTTTGTTCGCCACCACAGCGCGAAACCAACGCCGACGACCAGCAGGACAGGCACCACGAAGACCATGGAATTTGAGACGTGCACCAAAATCATGGTGGGCAGGGGTAGCGCACTGCCCAGTCCTGTGAACATTTCCTCGAAGATTGGGACAATGAAGATCAGCATGATCATCACTGACACCAGGGACATCAGCAGCACGATAACTGGATAGGTCATCGCCGACTTGATGGTGCCTCGAAGCTTGACTTCTTTTTCGAAGTTCTCCGCAACCGATTCCAGGGCACCATCGAGGAAGCCGCCTGTTTCGCCGGCTCGCACCATGTTGATCATCAATGGGGGAAACGCCTCGGAGTGCAGCGACAGAGCATCGGAGATCGAAATCCCCGTTTCGACATCGTCCCTGACTTTAATCAGGATCGTGGTGAGCGGTTTGCTCTCTGTTTGATCAGCAAGAATGTTCAGGGTTCGTAGCAGCGACAGCCCCGCGCCGATCATGGTGGCCATCTGGCGACTCATGATCGCCAGGTCTTTCAGACCGACACCCTTGCTGAGCCCCGGAATGTTGATTTCGCGGCTGAGTCCGCTTGCCGCAGGCACTAGGGACATCGAAATCGGCGTGAGTCCCATAGTGCGCAGGCGCGCAACGGCGGCGCCTTCGGAGGACGCGTCCAGCCGTCCCTTGGTCGCTTTGCCCTCGGCATCGCGGGCAGTGTACGCGAAGGCGGATGTTGATGGCATTAGTGCCCCTTACCGCCCGAGTAGGCGTCACCGAAGTCGATGCCGTCGGCCGACATCGGTGAGTTTGCTGTCGCCGTTGCCGCCGGGTCCACCCGCCGGATCAACTGGGTGAGGCCCTTCGGATCCTGCGCCTTTTCCTCGGCCGATGCATGGCTGATCAGACCCGCGTCTACGAGTTCAGCCAGGTGCTGGTCCATGGTGTGCATCCCCTGCGCACGACCGGCCTGCATGGCCGAGGGAATTTGGTAGGTCTTCCCCTCGCGGATCAGGTTGGCAATAGCTGGAGTCGCAAACATCACCTCCGTGGCTACCACCCGGCCGTGGTCCACCCGTTTCACCAAGGTCTGGCAGACGACTCCCTGCAGGGTCGCCGCCAGCTGTGAGCGCACCTGCGCCTGCTGTTCCGGCGGGAAGACGTCGATCAGGCGGTCAATGGTCTGCGCTGCGCTCTGGGTGTGCAAGGTCGCGAAAACGAGGTGACCCGTTTCCGCGGCGGTGATTGCCACCGAGATGGTTTCGAGGTCCCGGAGCTCGCCGATCAGGATCACATCGGGGTCCTGACGGAGGACGTGCTTGAGGGCTGCAGCAAAGCTCTTGGTATCGCTGCCAACTTCGCGCTGGTTTACCAGCGACATCCGGTGCTTGTGCAAAAACTCGATCGGGTCTTCCACCGTGACGATGTGGTCAGCGCGGGTGCGATTGACCTCGTCCACGAGCGCGGCCAAGGTGGTGGATTTACCCGATCCCGTGGGGCCGGTGACGAGCACGAGCCCACGTGGCATTGCCGCGAAACGGGACACTGCCTCGGGCATACCCAGATCTTTGAGCGGCTTGATCTCGCGCGGGATCAACCGGAAAGCGGCACCGATAGACCCGCGCTGCTGGTAAAAATTCACCCTAAAGCGGGCACCGTTGGCCGTATAGGCGAAGTCGAGTTCCAGCTCTCTCTCAAACTCCATGCGTTGGGCAGGAGTAAGGATACTGAGCAGCGCGTTCGAGACCTTTTCGAACGCCCAAATCCTCGCGGTGTCGAACGGGCGCAGGCTGCCGTTCACCCGTAGGTTGGGTGGAGCGCCGACGGTGATGTGCAGGTCCGAGCCGTTGAGATCGAGCACCTCCTGCAGTGCGTCCAGGAGGTCCTGGTCGGGTCCTGTCGTGACTTCCGGCCGCTCGGCGCGCCTCGGTCGGGTGGCATCGGAACGTGCATCCGCCCGCGGGCGAAGGACACGCCCAGAATTTGAACCATCCAGTGCCGACCGGGTGAGGTCTGGCGGAGATTCTGCGCCGGTCCGGGCCGGCTCAGCATGGGTCGGAAATACCGTCACGGCCTCGGCAGGATCACCGTACTTTGACTTGAACGGGACCGATTCAGTGGCCGGAGAATCTGCCGGGTCGGCTAGGTACCACGGCACCGGCTCGGCAGTGGGAGCCTCTGGTTCCGCTCCGATATCGTCATCACCGTGAGGACGTTGCGGCGGAGTCACCGGAATGTCGTAGATGGGCTGGCTCATGTGGATGTCCCCTTTTGCACTACGCGACCACTCGCAAGATTTCTTCGATCGATGTCAAACCCAGGCGGGCCTTCGCCCAGCCGTCTTCGCGGAGGGTGATCATGCCCTGGTCGCGCGCGACGCGGGCGATTTCGGCGCTCGATGACCGGGCGACGGCGAGACGCTCGATCTCCTCAGTCACGGTCATTACCTCATGGACGGCAATTCGTCCGCGGTAGCCAGTCTTAGAACACTGCGTACAGCCGACCGGCTCGTAGATTGTCGGCAAAGGCAGAGCCGGATCGAAAGCAAAACGCAATCGGGTCAGGTCCGCTGCGGTAAGTGCCGACGGTGCCTTGCATTTGTCACACAGGCGCCGGGCAAGCCGCTGGGCAACCACGCAGTCCAAGGCAGACCCGACGAGGAAGGGTTCGATGCCCATCTCGGTAAGCCTGGTGATCGCGCTCGGCGCGTCATTTGTGTGCAGCGTCGACAGGACGAGGTGCCCTGTGAGTGAGGCCTCAATGGCGATCTGCGCAGTCTCGTGGTCGCGGATCTCACCCAGCAGCACGACATCCGGGTCGCTACGCAGGATGGAGCGCAACGCGCTGGCGAAGGTGAGACCCGCCTTCACGTTCACCTGCACCTGATTGATACCCGCCATGCGGTACTCCACTGGGTCCTCGACAGTGATGACGTTAATTTCGGGGCGGGCGACCGCGCCAAGTGTGGTGTACAGGGTGGTGGACTTGCCCGAACCAGTGGGGCCAGTGATCAGAATCATGCCGTACGGCTTGCTGTATGAGGTCTGATACGCCTCGAAGTTGCGCTCGAGCAGCGCCAACGCCCGAACGTCCAGGGTTGTGTTGGAGTTGTCGAGAATTCGCATGACGACTTTCTCTCCCCACACGGTCGGCAGCGTCGCCACCCGCAGGTCGATCTGTCGACCGGCGTGCCGCACGGTCATTCGCCCGTCTTGGGGCTTGCGGCGCTCCGCGATGTCGATGTCGCTCATGATCTTCAGCCGAGAGATGACGCCGTTTTGGATGCTCTTCGGGGCGGTCTGCATCTCGTGCAGCACGCCGTCGATGCGGTAGCGTACCCGCAGGCTGTGCTCACCGGGTTCGATGTGGATGTCGGAGGCGAGGTCCTGAATGGCTTGGCTGACGAGCAGGTTCACGAATCGAACGATCGGAGCGTCGATCTCCGCCGGGTCGGAGACACCGAACGTGGCGCCTTCGGCGGCAGCAGTGGCGTTCTCCTCCTCGAGTGTGGAAGTCAGGTCGCTGAGCTCGCCGTCCGCTCGGTGGTATCGGCTGATGGCCGCGAGCAGATCGGCTCGTTCCGCTACAACCTGGGTGACCCTCATCCCGGAGGCCGCTCGAACATCGTCGACGGCGAAGACATTTCCGGGGTCGACCATGGCCAGTACCAGCCGGTTTCCGTCGATGAGAATCGGCAGTACCTCATGCCGTCGGCAGACCGAGACCGGTACGAGGGCCACGGCCAGCCGATCCACCGGGTAGTCGGTGAGTTCCACGAACGGCAAGTTCGCTTGGGCGGCCCGGGCCTTGGCGAACTGGGCCTCGGAAATGACCCCCTCGGCGACCAGGGCGCGCACCGCGGTCTCGTCGGCGGGATCACCGGCCATAAGCGTGTCCAGAACCTCGATGGGCAGCAGGCCGTGCAAGATCAGGATCTCCGTGATAGTCGCCATGAGAACTTTTTCCTACGGGTGGGGCTGCGCGGAAACGGAGCGCACGCAGCTGGTGAACCAGCGCCCGAATGAGATGACGAATCACGCTATCCCAGACCTCTTCAGGTGGCGAGAACCACCTTCGGGGGCCAGAGTTTTTTTGGCCAGCCAGTCCGGTGCGATCCGGGAAGTCGAAGCCTATCTGTACCTTACCGGCTGAGCCACCGGATGCACGCCAACAGAGGCCGTGAACTGCAGGCTTTCAGGTCGGTCAGGCACCGGCCCAAATCGTATTGACCATGTCGTGGGTGTAGCCATCCGGGCCAGCATTCACCCAGAGGGTGGCCAGCCAGATGCCGCCGCGCAGGAAGTGCGACTGGCCGTAGCGGCCGACGTCGGTGGTGGTTTCGGTGATGCAGCGCAGCCCGTCCAATTCCTCGTAACACTCCATGCCCAGCGCACGGAGGCGGGCCTCGACAGCGGCGGTCTGGTCGGCGGCGACCCACACCACACTGGTGGACACGCCGCTGTCGGACGCCCCGGCGGGGCTGACCCACCGGCAGCTGAGGTGCTCGCTTCCGTTGATGATCGCGCGCAGCTCGGGGTCGTCGGCGCCGTCGCGCACATCGGCGCCGGGCTGGGTGGTCCAGGCCGGGTTGAGTACCAGGTCGCCGAACGCACCGACCATCGTGGGGCTGTAGATCTGCTCGCAGGCGGCCGGCTTGGGGGTGCCAGGTTCGAGCACGGCGGTGGGGGCGCTGACCGCGGCAGCCGCCGCCGGCGCTGCTGGCACGGGCCGGGCGTCGGGGTCCACTGCGGGGGTGGGCACGGGCCGGGGTGAGAAGACCACCCACACCGCGGCCAGCACGACGAAGACGGTCACGATACCGCCCAGGATCAGCAGCACCCACTGTGCTCCGGCCGTGATCGTCGGTGTTCCATGAACGGACATTCGGCCTCCCTGAGCGCAATCCTTCCGGAGGATTTTGCGAACAGCATAGCCCGACGGGGCCAGGGAGGTGCTGGTTAGGCGCCGGCCCAGACGGTGGCGACCATGTCGTGGGTGTAGCCTTCCGGGCCCGCGTTCACGTAGCGGGTGGCCAGCCAGATGCCGTCGCGCAGAAAGTGCGACTGGCCCGCGATGCCCTCGGCACCCTCGGTCGATTCGGCGATGCAGCGGATGCCGCCGAGCTCTTCGTAGCAGTTCAGGCCGTCGCCGAGCAGCCGCTGGTGCACCGCTTCGGACTGCTCGGCCGTGACGAAGACCACGTTGGAGGTGAGGCCGCTACCCGAGCCGCCGTCGGGGTTGCCCCATACGCAGGTGAGGTGCTCTGCGCCCTCGATGAGAACGATGAGTTGTTCGTCGTCGGTGCCGAACAGCACGCCGGAATTGACGTCTTTCTCGGCCCACTCGGGGTTGAGGGTGCCGGTCTCGTTCAGGGTGGAAAGCATGGTGGGGCTGTAGATTGCCTCGCAGCTGGTGGGGCGCGGCCCGGCGGCCACCGCGGGCGCGGCGCTGGCGACGGCCTGCGGCTCGGCGGTTGCGGTGGGCGTGGGGCGGGTGCCCGGCAGGGAGTCGTCGGAGCCGGAAGGAGTGCCCGCTCCCCCGCGCCAGACCACGAGCACCACGATCAAGGCCACGACCAGCAGCACGCCCACCGCGCCGAGGGCGAACCACAGCGGGCGCCGGGACGGTGAACCAGTCGGCAACGTTGCAGCACCCATGGCGGTGACCCCCTTCGAGATTTTCCCCCAGCCTAGCTGGCTGTTTGCCTCCGGGCCGGATGCGGGGCATCATGGGTCGCGAGCCACCGTGTGTTCATGACTCCTTGTTGCGCGACCTAGTCCGCACTGTCTGTCACACGGTGGCTCCTCGCATCCGCTGGTCGCGCTTGTCGGCGACGAGCATAAGGACGAGCGAGTCAGGTGGCGAAGACGACCGCGGGAGAAGCGCTGGGAGTCGGCTTCGAGAAGAGGTAACCCTGGCCGTAGCGGCAGCCCATCGCCTGCAGCAGGTCTCGCTGGTTGGTGGTCTCGATGCCCTCGGCGACCACATCCAGATTGAGGGAGTCCGCCAAACGGAGGATTCCTTCCACTATCGCTCGATCGTGTTCGGACCGTTCGAGGTCGCGGATGAACGACAGGTCGATCTTCAACAGGTCCACGGTGAACTCGCGCAAATGTGTGAACGACGAGTAGCCGGTGCCGAAGTCGTCGATGGCGAGCCGCACTCCGATGGCGCGCAGCTCCTGGAAGGTTCGGGCGGCGGAGTCGATCGCCTCGAGCACGGCGCTCTCGGTGAGCTCCAGCCAGAGCTGGTCAGGGGCCAGACCCGAGTCCCTGAGCGCGCGCTTGACGACAGCGCCGAAGTCGTCCTGCACGAACTGCCGGGCCGAGACGTTCACGCTGACGGCAACGTCGCGCTCCAGTGCGGTCGCCGCGTGGCAGGCCTGGCCCAGCACCGTGGCGCCGATGCCCTTGATCAAGCCGACCTCTTCGGCAATAGCGATGAACTCCCCCGGGGAGATCAGCCCGCGCTCGGGCCGCCGCCAGCGCGCGAGGGCCTCGGTCGCCACGACTCGGTTTTCCTGCAGGTCCACGATGGGCTGGTACCACGTCTCGATCTCGCCCTGAGCGACGGCGTCGCGCAGAGCCAGCTCGGTGTCGAGCCGCTGGTGAATGCGGTAGCGCAGGTCGTCGTCGAAGACCTCGTATCGGGCGCGGCCCCGTCCCTTGGCCAGGTACATCGCCTGATCAGCGTTGCGCAGCAATGACTCGGCGTCGTCATGACCGAGCCCGAATGCTATGCCGATGCTGGCATCCACGGATGCGATCTGGTCACCAAACTGGATCGGCTCTGAGATGGCCTTCTGGAACGCCTCGGCGATCTTATTGACATCCCCGCTGCGGCCGACATCCGGGCAGATGACCACGAATTCGTCCCCACCGATGCGGGACACCGTGTCCGTCGCCCTGGCATGCTGGCGCAGCCGGAGCCCAACCTGCATCAGGACGGCGTCGCCGGCGTGATGGCCGAGGCTGTCGTTGACGAATTTGAATCGGTCGAGGTCGATGAACAACACGGCGACGCCGGTACCGCGACGCGACGCCTGGAGGAGAGCCTGGTTGAGCCGGTCGAGTAGCAGCAGGCGATTGGGCAGGTTTGTCAGCGGATCGTGGAAAGCCAGATGCTCGACCCGGGCTTCGGCCAGGCGCCGGGCGGTGATGTCCTCGAGTTGGTACAGGAACCCGCCGGCCTGCTCACCCTCGTTGATCTCGGCGATGCTGACCTTGACCCAGGTTTCCTCACCGTCGTCGCGTCGCATCCGACGGTCCATGCGGCGGCCCGTCGGGCCGTCGAGTCCGACCGTCGCGGATGCCGCGCCATCACCGGCATTCGCCGGGCTGAACATCGACTCGATGGGCTGATTCACCACCGGGATCAATGACCCGGCCAGGTCGAAGAGCCGCTTGTTCGCCTCGACGACTATTCCGTCCAGGGACACGATGGCTGTTCCGAGCGGCGACGAGGCGAAAGCGGCCTCGAAGCGGGCACTGGCCGCCGATGCCGCGTGTTCGGCAGCGCGCAGCGCGGTCACGTCGGTCACGCTGGCAAGGTGCCCCAACACAACCCTCGCGTCTGTAATCGGGGCGGTGCTCACCTGCACCCAGTTGACCTGGCCGGAGGGAGTGCGGAATCGCATGGTCGTCTCGTAGGCCTCCCCGGCGGCGGCGTACTGGTGCCATTCCTGACGCACTCGGTCGGCGTCGTCGGGGTGCATGGCCGCGACCCAGCCGTCGCGCCGCGACTGGCGCTTCGTGAGCCCGCTCAGCTCGAGCCACTGGTCGTTAGCCGAAATGATTCCGCCCGCAGCATCCAGTTGCACGATGCCAACCGGTGCGATCTTGATCAGCGTGTGGAGCGTGTCCGCCGTCTCCGCCAGCTGCCGGGTGCGAGCGTCAACCGTCTCCTCAAGGGTGTGGTTGGCCTCGGCGAGGGCCTGCATGGCCGCGTCCCGCTGGCGATCGAGGGTGCGCAGCCGGCGCGCCGCGATCCAGGCGAGCCCCGTGCCGAGAACTGTCATGACCGCGATCAGGATGGCGACGCCGAACACCGTGTCGTACCAGCCCAGGCGGCGGCCCGCAAGGTCGGCCAGCCCCAGGACGAACGGGCCGAGGAACAAGACAGGAATGACCGGGCGGAGCAGATGCCCCGCGCTGCCCGGGTCGCCCAACAGCGCGATCAGACCGTTGGCGGGACGCTGCAGCAGGATCGACAACGACAAAATGGCCAGCCCGAGCGCCGAGGGCAAGGCCATGCTCGCGAACCCGCCGACACTGTAGAGCGAGGAGACCCCGTAGGCGTAGCCGAGAATCGCGATCAGGCTGATTATGAGCGTCCCGAAGGCCAGTCCGAGCATCACGCTGGCGCGGGCGAGCCGGCTGGCGACGACGGATGCCCCGAGCAGCAGCAGCGACACCGCCGTGGCCGGCGCCATGCGCGCGGTCTGCCCGTCGAAGTCGATACCCGCAAGCTCGTCAATGCCGAGTGATATCCCGAAGATGTACTCGGCCAGGGTGAGCACACCGATCATGGCAACAGCGAGACCCAGACCCAGGCTGACTCGGCGCCGGTCCAGCATTGCCACGGCAGCAGAGACGAGAATGAAGCCCACTGCGGTCATCGGTTTGATCGTCCACAGGCCGGCGATGGCCCCGGGGATCGCGCCCAGCCCGACGTACCATCCGATCAGGAGGATCACACCGACCGCTCCGGCGACGGCCGCTCCGGTGAGACTGGCCAACCGCATGATGTGCCTCTGCTCCCGATGGGCAGGAGCGCCACTCGTCATGATGATTCTACCGGGCCGACGCTCGTCGCAGGTTCTTAACGCAGAATGGGCCCCTGCCGAAGCGGCGGGCATCCGAAATCACGTTGACGGCGTCCGGGGAAGACCGGTGCCGGCCGGGATCAACTCACGGATGATCACGTTCTCCTTCAGGCCCGTTGGCTGAGGTTGTCCAAACCTGGTGACGTGCATTCAGAGGTCGACTCACGGGGTCTCGACAAGCTCGACCGACGAGATGGGGACGCGCCGGAGGATGGCTCACGGGATCTCGACAAGCTCGATCAACGGTGGGGCGTTAACGGGGAATGGCCCCCTGCCGAAGCAGGGGGCCATCCGGGAATCACACTCGGTTAGTTGTACGTACCGGGGGTGAAGTCGTCCGACGAGAAGCTGTCGAAGTCGACGAAGCTCAGGTCACCCTCGGTGAACGCTGCATCATCGGTGAAGATGCGGTTCGGGTAACGCTCAGCCTTGGCTTCATCCGTTGCCTCGACGTTGACGTCGCGGTAACGGGGAAGACCGGTGCCGGCCGGGATCAACTTACCGATGATCACGTTCTCCTTCAGGCCCATCAGCGGGTCGCTCTTGCCTTCCATGGCCGCCTGGGTCAGAACCCGGGTGGTCTCCTGGAAGGAAGCGGCCGACAGCCACGACTCGGTAGCCAGCGAAGCCTTGGTGATACCCATGACTTCCTGACGAGCCGAAGCCGTCTTCTTGCCCTCGGTGAGCGCGGTGCGGTTGAGCTCGTTGTACTTCAACCGGTCAACGAGCTCGCCCGGCAGCAGGCCGGTGTCGCCGTGCTCCACAACAGTCACCTTGCGAAGCATCTGACGAACGATGACCTCGATGTGCTTGTCGTGAATCGGTACGCCCTGCGAACGGTAGACATCCTGCACGCCACCAACGAGGTGCTTCTGCACCGCACGGACACCCTTGACGCGAAGAACTTCCTTCGGGTCGACGGCGCCGATGATGATCTGCGTGCCGAGCTCTACGTGCTGGCCATCCTCAACGAGGAGGGTCGCGCGCTTGAGCACCGGGTAGGCGATTGCTTCGTCACCGTTGTCGGGGGTCAGGATCACCTTGCGGCTACGATCCGTGTCCTCGATGGTGATGCGGCCAGCAACGTCGACGATCGGCGATGCACCCTTGGGGGTACGCGCCTCGAAGAGCTCCTGCACCCGGGGCAGACCCTGGGTGATGTCGTCTGCGGATGCGGAACCACCGGTGTGGAAGGTACGCATGGTCAGCTGCGTGCCGGGCTCACCGATCGACTGTGCGGCGATGATGCCGACGGCCTCTCCGATGTCCACGAGCAGGCCGGTAGCGAGCGAACGGCCGTAGCAGACCGCACACACACCGACAGCAGACTCGCAGGTCAGCACCGAGCGCACCTTGATGTTCTCGACGCCGGCGGCAACCAGCTTCTCGATCATCACGTCACCGACGTCGTCTCCGGCGTCAGCAACGACCTCACCCTTGGCGTTGACCGCGGGGGCGGCCAGGCTGCGGGCGTAGACCGCGTTCTCCACGTTGGGGTGACGTGAGAGAGCACCGGCGGCGTCGACCGTGGCGATCGGCAGTTCCAGACCCTTGGTCGTACCGCAGTCGTCTTCGCGGATGATGACATCCTGCGAGACGTCGACGAGACGACGCGTGAGGTACCCGGAGTCTGCGGTACGCAGAGCGGTGTCGGCCAGACCCTTACGAGCACCGTGAGTAGCAATGAAGTACTCGGCGACGGACAGGCCTTCGCGGTAGCTCGAGATAATCGGGCGAGGGATGATCTCACCCTTCGGGTTGTTAACCAGACCACGCATACCGGCGATGTTTCGCACCTGCAGCCAGTTACCACGAGCACCAGAGGTGACCATCCGGTTGATCGTGTTGTCGGCCGGGAAGTTCGCCTGCATGGCCGCAGCGACGTCTTCGGTCGCCTTGGTCCAGATCTGGATGAGCTCCTGACGACGCTCGAGGTCGGTCGTGAGACCCTTCTCGAACTGCGACTGAACCTTCGCGGCCATCTTCTCGTAGGTACCGACGATCTCCTTCTTGTTCGGAGGCGTCAGGATGTCGCTGAGCGCGACAGTCACACCGGAGCGGGTGGCCCAGTAGAAGCCGGCGTCCTTGATGCGGTCCAGCGTTGCCGCTACTTCCACCTTCGGGTACCGCTCTGCGAGGTCGTTCACGATGGCCGAGAGGGTGCCCTTGTCGGCAACCTTCTCGAAGTACGGGTAGTCAGCCGGCAGCGCCTCGTTGAAGATTGCGCGGCCCAGCGTGGTGTTCACCAGTACGGTTCCGACGGCCTGACCATCGACCAGCTCAACACCATCGGGCTGAGTGCCCTCGGTGAAGTACAGGTCGCTGATGCGGATGCGCACCTTGGCGTTCAGGTCGAGCGACTTCTGGTCGTGGGCCAGGATGGCCTCCGAGACAGAGGTGAACGCGCGGCCTTCGCCGGTGACGCCGTCCTTGAGCGTGGTCAGGTGGTGCAGACCGATGATCATGTCCTGGGTGGGCAGGGTCACCGGGCGACCGTCAGACGGCTTCAGGATGTTGTTCGAGGCGAGCATCAGGATGCGCGCTTCGGCCTGGGCCTCCATGGACAGCGGCAGGTGCACAGCCATCTGGTCACCGTCGAAGTCGGCGTTGAACGCCGCACAGACGAGGGGGTGCAGCTGGATGGCCTTACCCTCCACGAGCTGAGGTTCGAAGGCCTGGATACCGAGGCGGTGCAGCGTGGGTGCACGGTTCAGCAGAACCGGGCGCTCACGGATGATCTCCTCGAGCACGTCCCACACCTGGGGGCGGCTGCGCTCGACCATGCGCTTGGCGGCCTTGATGTTCTGAGCGTGGCTCAGGTCGATCAGGCGCTTGATCACGAACGGCTTGAAGAGCTCCAGAGCCATCTGCTTGGGCAGACCACACTGGTGCAGCTTCAGCTGCGGGCCGACAATGATGACCGAACGGCCGGAGTAGTCAACGCGCTTACCGAGCAGGTTCTGACGGAACCGACCCTGCTTACCCTTGAGCATGTCGCTCAGGGACTTGAGGGCGCGGTTACCGGTACCCGTGACGGGACGGCCACGACGACCGTTGTCGAAGAGCGCGTCAACGGCCTCCTGCAGCATCCGCTTCTCGTTGTTCACGATGATCTCGGGGGCACCGAGGTCAAGCAGACGACGCAGACGGTTGTTGCGGTTGATCACACGACGGTAGAGGTCGTTGAGGTCGGAGGTCGCGAAACGGCCACCGTCGAGCTGCACCATCGGGCGCAGTTCCGGCGGGATGACCGGCACGACGTCGAGCACCATCGCGGCCGGCGAGTTGCCGGTCATGATGAAGGCGTTGACGACGCGCAGACGCTTGATGGCGCGGATCTTCTTCTGACCCTTGCCCTCGGCGATCTGCAGGTGCAGGTTTTCGCTCTCGGTGACCAGGTCGAAGGCCTCGAGGCGCTTCTTGATGGCCTCGGCGCCCATGAAGGCCTCGAAGTACATGCCGAAGCGGTCCTGGAGCTCGTGGAAGACGGAGTCTTCCGGCTTCAGGTCGCCGACCTTGAGGGTGCGGAAGTCTTCCCAGACACGCTCGAGGTGAGCAATCTGCTCGTCGAGGGCCTTGCGGACCTGCGACATCTCCTTCTCGGCGGCGTCCTTGGTGCGCTTCTTCTGGTCGCTCTTGGCGCCTTCGGCCTCCAGTGCTGCGAGGTCGGTTTCGAGGCGCTGCAGGCGGTCGGCGATGCGGGAGTCGCGGCTGCCTTCGAGGGTCTTGATCTCGAGACGCAGTTCGTTCTCCAGCCCAGGCATGTCCTGGTGGCGACCGTCTTCGTCAACCTCGATGACCATGTAGGCAGCGAAGTAGATGACCTTTTCGAGGTCCTTCGGAGCCATGTCCAGCAGGTAACCGAGACGCGAGGGCACACCCTTGAAGTACCAGATGTGGGTGACCGGGGCGGCGAGTTCGATGTGGCCCATGCGCTCACGGCGCACCGACGACTTCGTGACCTCTACGCCACAGCGCTCACAGACGATGCCTTTGAAGCGCACTCGCTTGTACTTGCCGCACGAGCACTCCCAGTCGCGGGACGGTCCGAAGATCTGCTCTCCGAAGAGACCGTCCTTTTCCGGCTTGAGTGTGCGGTAGTTGATGGTTTCGGGCTTCTTGACCTCACCGTGCGACCAACGACGGATGTCGTCAGCGGTGGCCAGGCCAATGCGAAGCTCGTCAAATGTTGTTACGTCGAGCAATTTCTCTCCTTGGAAAGTTTTCGAGTATTCGTCAGTGGCCTGGTTTAGATGTCGTCGATTGACGACGACTCAAACCGGGTGGAAATGTTGATGCCCAGTTCCTCCGCTGCGCGGAAGACCTCGTCATCCGTGTCGCGCAGGCTGACTGCGGTTCCATCGGCCGAGAGCACCTCGACGTTCAGGCACAGCGACTGCATTTCCTTGATCAGAACCTTGAAGCTCTCGGGGATACCGGGTTCCTGGATGTTCTCGCCCTTAACGATGGCTTCGTACACCTTGACGCGGCCGAGGATGTCGTCCGACTTGATGGTCAGGAGTTCCTGCAGGGCGTAAGCGGCTCCATATGCTTCGAGCGCCCACACCTCCATCTCACCGAAACGCTGTCCACCGAACTGCGCCTTACCACCCAGCGGCTGCTGCGTGATCATGGAGTACGGGCCCGTCGAACGTGCGTGGATCTTGTCGTCGACGAGGTGGTGCAGCTTCAGGATGTACATGTATCCGACCGCGATGGGCATCGGGTACGGCTCGCCGGAGCGACCATCGAACAGCTGCGTCTTTCCAGTCGAGTCGATCAGGCGGTCGCCGTCACGAGTCAGAGTCGTCGAGTCGAGCAGACCGGCGATTTCTTCCTCGAGCGCGCCGTCGAACACCGGGGTCGCGACCTTGGTGTTCGGGGCGGCGCTGTGCGCGGCTTCGGGAAGACGGCCGGCCCACTTGGGCTTACCCTCGACCTGCCAGCCCTGCTTGGCGATCCACCCGAGGTGGGTCTCCAGCACCTGACCGAAGTTCATGCGGCCCGGGATACCCAGCGGGTTCAGGATGATGTCAACCGGGGTTCCGTCGGCGAGGAACGGCATGTCCTCGACCGGCAGGATCTTCGAGATGACACCCTTGTTGCCGTGACGACCGGCGAGCTTGTCACCCTCGGTGATCTTGCGCTTCTGGGCGATGAAGACGACAACACGCTGGTTGACGCCCGAGCCGAGCTCGTCGTCGCCATCCTGCGAGTCGAAAACCTTGACACCGATGATGGTGCCACGCTCACCGTGAGGAACCTTCAGGGAAGTGTCGCGAACTTCGCGGCTCTTCTCGTTGAAGATCGCGCGCAGCAGGCGCTCCTCGGCGGACAGCTCGGTCTCGCCCTTCGGCGTGACCTTGCCCACGAGGATGTCGCCGGGGCGAACCTCGGCGCCGATGCGGATGATGCCACGCTCGTCCAGGTCTGCAAGCAGGTCCGGGGAGACGTTGGGCAGGTCGCGAGTGATCTCTTCCTTGCCCAGCTTGGTGTCGCGCGCATCCACTTCGTACTCTTCGATGTGAATCGAGGAGAGAACGTCGTCCTTCACCAGGTTCTGGCTCAGGATGATGGCGTCCTCGAAGTTGTGACCCTCCCATGACATGAATGCCACGAGGAGGTTCTTTCCGAGTGCGAGCTCACCGTTGTCGGTAGCGGGACCATCGGCGATGACCTCGCCGGCCTCGATACGCTCGCCGGCGTTGACGATGACGCGGTGGTTGTAGCTGGTGCCCTGGTTGGAGCGGCTGAACTTGCGCAGGTAGTAGTCCTGCGTTCCGCCCTCGTCGAGCTGGATGGTGACGACGTCAGCCGACACCTCCATGACCACACCGGACTTCTGTGCGGTGAGCACGTCGCCGGCGTCGATGGCCGCGAAGCCCTCCATACCGGTCCCGACCAGCGGGCTGTCGCTGAGCAGCAGCGGCACAGCCTGACGCTGCATGTTGGCACCCATGAGTGCGCGGTTAGCATCGTCGTGCTCGAGGAAGGGGATGAGCGAGGTCGCGACGGAAACCATCTGGCGCGGCGAGACATCCATGTAGCCGATGTCTTCTGCCGGGAAGAGGTCAACCTCTCCACCCTTCTTACGCGCGAGAACACGGGTCTCGGCGAAGCGGGCGGCCTTGGTCAGCGGGGCGTTGGCCTGCGCGACGATGTACTCGTCTTCCTCACTTGCGGTGAGGTAGTCGATCGTCGTGGAGACGACACCATCGATGACACGACGGTACGGGGTCTCGATGAAACCGAAGGCGTTGATCCGCGCGAACGAGGCGAGCGAACCGATCAGGCCGATGTTCGGGCCTTCCGGGGTTTCAATCGGGCACATGCGGCCGTAGTGCGACGGGTGAACGTCTCGCACCTCGACACCTGCGCGGTCACGGGACAGACCACCCGGGCCCAGCGCGGACAGGCGACGCTTGTGCGTCAGTCCGGCGAGCGGGTTGTTCTGGTCCATGAACTGCGACAGCTGCGACGTACCGAAGAACTCCTTGATCGCGGCGACGACGGGGCGCACGTTGATCAGGGTCTGCGGGGTGATCGCTTCGATGTCCTGCGTGGTCATGCGCTCGCGAACGACGCGCTCCATGCGGGACAGGCCGGTGCGGACCTGGTTCTGGATGAGCTCGCCGACGGCGCGGATACGACGGTTGCCGAAGTGGTCGATGTCGTCGATGTCGATGCGGATGTCGGTCTCGACGCCGTCGCGGGTGCCGCGGATCGTGGTCTGGTTGTCGTGCAGCGCAACCAGGTACTTGATCGTGGCCAGGATGTCCTGGAGCGTGAGAACGGAGTCGGTGAGCGGCGCCTCGAGGCCCAGCTTGCGGTTGATCTTGTAACGACCAACCTTGGCCAGGTCGTAGCGCTTGGAGTTGAAGAAGAAGTTGTCCAGCAGCGCACGCGCGGCCTCGGCGGCGACCTGTTCTCCCGGGCGCAGCTTGCGGTAGATGTCCTTGAGGGCTTCTTCCTTGGTGAGGATGTTGTCCTTCTCGAGGGTGAGCTCGATGGACGCAAAGCCCTTGAACTCCTCGAGGATCTCTTCGGAGGTGAGTCCGAGGGCCTTGAGGAACACCGTGACGGACTGCTTGCGCTTGCGGTCGATGCGAACGCCGACCTGGTCGCGCTTGTCGATCTCGAATTCGAGCCAGGCACCACGGCTCGGGATGACGCGGGCGGAGTAGATGTCCTTGTCGGAGGTCTTCTCCTGTTCGCGGTTGAAGTACACACCGGGCGAACGCACCAGCTGCGACACGACGACACGCTCGGTGCCGTTGATCACGAAGGTGCCCTTGGGGGTCATCAGCGGGAAGTCGCCCATGAACACGGTCTGGGTCTTGATCTCACCGGTGAGGTGGTTCATGAACTCAGCGTTCACATACAGCGGTGCGGAATAGGTCTTGCCCTTTTCCTTGCACTCGTCGATGGTGTACTTCTCCGGCTCGAGCTCCGGGTTGGTGAAGGACAGCTGCATCGTCTCGCTGAGGTCCTCGATCGGCGAGATCTCCTCGAAGATCTCGTCGAGACCGGTGCGAGCGTTCAGGTCGTGACGACCGGCAGCCTGGGCCTCGGCGAGGCGAGCTTTCCAGATGTCGTTTCCGACGAGCCAGTCAAAGCTCTCGGTCTGCAAAGCGAGCAGATCGGGAACCGTGAGGTTGTCAGAAATCTTTGCGAACGAAAGACGGCCAGCAGCTCGTCCGTTCTTGGGTGAATTGGTGGTTGCGTTGCGCGCAGCAGCCAAGGAAGTAACCTCCGTGGACCCCGTCAGGTCTAATCACTGTTAGTAATTTGGTATGGACTCCGCAGATCCTGAGCAGGGATGTCCATCCTTGGATATGAGGACATCCGGCTCAGAAATGTGCTGCAAGGTGGCTTGAGCACGCAAAGCCGACCGCAATATGAAGGCAGAGTTAAATCTGGGAGCGCAAAGGTCAACTATATGCCGTTGTTGCGCCCGTGTCTACTGGAATATTGACCTTCGCCAAATTCTCAGGTATAACCCGGTTTCACCGGCCGGCTGGAGCGGCGGGCGGGGTGTTGAGTTGCTCCATTGTGCCTCATCCGGCAGCGTCCTGCTGCGGCCGTCGAGCGCGTGTCGTCGGTATCGCGCAGCCATCCGCTCCGGGCGTGGTCGCCGACTTGCCAGTTGGCGCCGTGTGGCGGGCCCTGAAGGGGCGTCAAGTGGCACCTCACCGCAGGGGCCGGTGGTGAATTGCCAGTTGGCGCCCGCCGCTGGCCCCTGTGGGGGCGTCAACTGGCAACTCAGCTCAGCGACGGCCGCATCGTGGCTCCCGATTTGCCGCAAAGTGCCCCTTCCGGGCCAGCTAAGGCTGCATTTGGCACAAGTCGGCGCACGGATGCGCGGGGCTGTCAGACTGGGGGGATGAGCAGGGGCGAGCACGAACATCCGACGATCACACTGAAACTGAGCGGGCACCAGGCCGTCATCGAGCCGGACCGGTTCACGCCGGGCAGCTACCAGCTGGTGGTGGACGGCACCCCGCAGTCGCACGTGAACATCGACAACCCCGACGAGTTGTTCTTCGAGTACATCCAGCGCATCGGGCACGTCATCGACCTGATCGGCGACCCTGGCGAGGCCATCACGGCCGTGCACCTCGGCGCCGGCGCGCTCACCCTGCCCCGCTATGTGGAGGCGACCCGGCCCGGCTCCCGCCAGCAGGTGGTGGAGATCGAGAGCGACCTCATCGACTTCGTACGCGCCGAACTGCCCTGGGACAAGCGCGCCAACCTGCGGGTGCGGCACGGTGACGCCCGCGAGGTGCTGGGCAAGTTGCCCGCTGGGCTGCACGGCTCGGTGGACCTCGTGGTCGTCGACATCTTCTCGGGCGCCCGCACCCCGGCGCACGTGACCAGCCGGGAGTTCTACGAGCTGGCCGCTCCGCTGCTGTCGCCGCGCGGTGTGCTCGCGGTGAACGTGGCGGATGGGCCGGGCCTCGCGTTCGCCCGCAGCCAGGCCGCCACGCTGTCGGCCGTGTTCGGGCACGTCATCGGCCTCGCCGAGACGCAGGTGCTCAAGGGGCGCCGGTTCGGCAACATCGTCTTCGTGGCCGCGCACACCCCGCTCGACCTGCACTGGGTGCCGCGCCTGCTGGCCGGCGGCCCGCATCCGGCCAAGGTCGTCGAGGGCGCCGAGCTGGCCCAGTTCATGTCGGCCGCGTCGGTGTCCACGGATGCTACCGCCACGCCGTCGCCGCTGCCCGGCCGCACCGTGTTCCAGATCGGCAACTGAGCGCCCTCGCTCACGGTTCTCAGGACCAGGCCAGCGCGCTAGCGGCTGAGCCGGATGGTGTCCCCCAGCGTTGCCGTGCCCTCCGCATCGGGCCGGTAGTACTGGAGCACGAACTCATCGGCCGTCGCCTCGATCACGCTCGCCCCGGTCCCCTCCAGGCAGAGCCGACTTCCCTCTCGCAGTTCGACGGGACACACCCGGGTGTTGGCCGTACCCCCGATGCCGGCTGTGAGGTAGTGCAGACCATCGACCACGACGTCCTCATAGATGTGCTGATGGCCCGCGATGACAATATCGGCCCCCCACCCGGCGTAGTCCCAGCCAGCGGTGGGCCGCATCTCCCGGTTGTCTTCGTGGACGCCGGAGGTGTAGGCGGGGCGGTGGAACAGCACCACGTTCCAGGCATCCGGTCGCTCGGCACGCTGGTCAGTGAGTGTTTCCTTCAACCAGCCCCGCTGGATCTCCAACTCCTCTGGGGTGGTCTCGCTGTCCAGCACGATCAGGGTAACGTCGCCGACATCCTGTGTGTACCAGCGCTGCTGCTCGTCGGCGGCCGTGCTGAGGTACGGGAAGGCCGCACGATAGGCGTCGAGGCCGGCACCCACATCGGAGTAGTCGTGGTTGCCGAGCGTGGGCCACAGAGGTGGCGCGCCCCGCCCGCCCTCGCCTTGCTCGAAGTAGCCCCAGACCGATTCGGCATACGGAGTGCAGTCGACTTCGTTCTGGGTGTTGTCTCCGGCGGTCACGATGGCGTCAACGCCCCAGGAGGCGACCTGATCCGCCGTCCATTGTTCTCCGGCGTCGCACGTCCCGAAGTCGGAGATCAGCGCCAACCGGGTCGGCGGTGGCGGAGACGGTTCGATGCTTTCGGAGGGTCTCGGGTCGGAATTGGCCGGGGGAACGAATACGCATCCGGCCAGGACGAGAACAGCAGCCGCGGAGGCGACCACGCCCGCCACTGTGCGGCGGGCGCTTCGGCCATCCACTGCTCTCGTCTTCCGAGTCCTCACGTGTGACAGACCCCAATTCGGCTCAACACTTCGTCGCTCCCTAGGGCAGCGCCGGAAGGGTGGGCGTTGCCTTGGCCAGCAGGCGCACCTGGATCGCCTCGATTTGCTTGGACTGACCGGTCGTGCCCGCAGAGGCACCATTGCTCACCCACGGCTGCCAGCCGATGTCCTGCACGTGGGTGCGGTACGAGATGTCGTACTGGGAGGCCAGCTCCCCGGTCAGGCGGAACTGGATTCCCTCCATCTGCAGGGCTCGCCCGGTCGTCCCGATGTTGGAGGTAGGACGCCAACCCATCCAGCCGATGTTCTGAACGTGGGCGTTGGCCTCGATGTTCGCGACCGCAGGGGATCCCGGCGTCTCGACGACGAGCGATTCCATCTGCCTGAACTGGCCAAGGGTGCCCCCTACCTGGCCGGTGTTCACTTTGCGCTGCCAGCCGACGTCCTGCAGGTGGGCCTTGTACCGGAGCATCGGTGTGGCGCCCTGTTCCTTGATCAGCATCGTGGCGCGCGTGGCCAGCCAGTCGCGGAGGTAGCCGACCTCGCCGGCGTAGGTGCTGTGGTAGTTCTTGCCGAAACCGGCGATCAGTAGCGTCGGCGTGCCCAAAATGGGCCACACGGCGAAGTTCGCAGCGGCGGAGGCCGCGATTTCGCTCTCCCAGCGGGTGATCTTGGCCGGCATCAGACCGACCTCGTGGGAGATACCCGCTTGCCACAGCTCGTTGGCGCGCTGGACGAACTCCTTGGAACGGAACAGGTCGAAGTAGAAGCCGTTGCCCTGCTGCCGCAGAATCTGCGCATTCTTCGCGTAGTCGGCCTGCGGATCCGAGCCGAGATGCAGCGCGCGGTCGTAGTTGCCCAACGCGCTATCGAAGTCCCACACCGGTCCGGCGAACAGCTTGCTGGCAGGTCCGTTTTTGTAGAAGTAGACGCTTGACTGCGTGATCTCAGGATTGGCTGCCTGTTCGAACACGTAATAGAACTTGACGAACGAGTCAACGTCGATCAGGGCGCTCAGCGCCACCCAGTCGACCTGCGGCGCCGCCAGGATCGCGTCCACCCTGTTCAGGGTGTTCTGGATGTCGTTCCAGCCGGCCTGGGTCTCGGCTGGAAGCGGACCCCCGTCCGGAACGCCGGCCTTCGAGTCCTTCAGGACGAACAGTGACCTACTGGTCGCGGTTCGGAAGTTGTAGGGCTCGGCCAGGCCATAGTTGTTGTCCAACTCGACCATCACGCCCGTCGGGTCAGTGAGGTCCACGCGGTTCGTCTTGACCTCGGTCTTCTCGCTGATCAGATAGTTGCCGAGGTAGGTGCCGTTGACCCGGAGGTCGACCCATCTGGACTCGGGCGAGTAGGCCAGCCCAATTGACGTGGCCAGCTCGAAGGCGGCCTTGTTGCGCATCAGCGACGCATCGGCGGCGTTCGCGAGAAGAATCCACGTCTTCGACGGGGCCATGCCCAGAACAGCGGTGTTCTGCTCGAACTTGATCTGGTACGGCTTTTTGGCCAAGTTCCAGGTGTAGTTGCCACGGCCCTTGATCTCGCCGAGAGCCGGCACCGAGATGCTGTTCACCCCGGCAGGGTCCTCGACAGTCATCGTTGTCGCGACCTTATTGTCTTTGGATGCGTGCACGTAGCTCAGCGTGTTGCGCGAGGCGTCTGGGTCGCTGAGGGTGATGTTCAGGGTAGGCAGGTTCGGTGTCTGTGGTGCTGCGGTGGCGTGTGTCGGGTCACCGACATTGACGAGGGTGATGGTGAGGGCGGCGGTCATGATGACGACCAACGCTCGCAGGGCTAGGCCCTCGCGAGACTGTATCTGCATTGGAGAGGCCTTTCGTGTGGTCCCCTCAACACGGGGACATAAGCCGGATAGCGAGTCGGCGTCGGCGTTGACGACGATGCCCGTCTGGTGGCACACCATACGCCTAACCTGAGGATCTCTCATGCCTCTTGCGCAGATGAAAGCTCGGGACATACCCCCGATCGGGCGTCAGCGCCTCGCCACCGGGGTTACTCTGGAGGGGAACCCGACCTCCCCGCGGCACCCCACGGCCGCCCTGTCAAGGACATCATCCTGACCATCATCACTGGCTACGACGCCGTCACCCTCCGGGAAAAAGTCGACCTTCCTGCCGCCGCAGAACGTCTCGACGACCTCGGCCAACTCCGCAGCCTCTCGGCGCTGAACGAGAAGGTCACCCTGCTGCGCTTGCTCGACCGCCTCGACGAGGCGTTCGAGATCGCCAACCAGGCATTGCGCCAGGCCCGGTTCACCGGTGACCGGCAGGACTTCGTACTGTGCCGCATCCGCCGCGCCCAGGTGATGCAGTTTCAGGCCAAGCTCGAGGAGGCCGCGTCCGAACTGACCCAGTGCGTGCTCGAGTCGGAGACGCACGAGTGGAACCTCACCGCCGCGTTCGCCCGGGAGACTCGCGGCAAGGTGCACTTCGAACAGGACGACCTCGACGGCGCCTTGGCCGACTTCACCGCCGCGGTGTTTCTGCGCGACAAGTCCGGGGCCTCGCCCGATGAGCTGGAGAGCGCCCTGATCGCCGTGGCCGTCGTGGAGTCCTTCATCGGCGAGCGCCGCGCCCTGCGCTGACGCCCCACCGCGCACCGCTCCCGGTGCCGGGGCACGGATCTGACCAATTCCAAGAGTTTCGTGGCATTCTGCAGGAGATATGCATCACAGACGGGTTTGGGCCGGCGTGGTCGCCGCGGGCATGGTGACATTGCTGTGCGCCTGCACGGCGAGCACTCCCCGGCCCAGCGCCAGCACCAGCACGCCGGCGCGGCCCACTCCGGCGGCGACCGCCCCGGCGGCGGACGCGTCGCCCGTGCCGGTGCGTCCGCTGGGTGAGCCCGTCGTGATCGCGGAGGGGTTGGACGCTCCGTGGTCGATCCTGCGGTTGCCCAGCGGCGCCACCCTGATCAGCGAACGTGACACGGCCCTCCTGCGCGAGCTGCTGCCGGACGGTGGCCTGCGGGACGCCGGGACCGTCGCCGGGGTCGAACCGGTGGGCGAGGGCGGGCTGCTCGGGCTGGCGTTCCTGGCCGCGGGCGACGGCGCGGCCGACCCGACCACCCCTGATGCCGGCTGGGTCTACGCGTACTTCACCGCCGCATCCGACAACCGCATCGTGCGGATGCCGCTGACCGGCACCGCGGGCGGCCTCGGTCTCGGCGAGCCGGAGTCGGTGCTCAGCGGCATCCCCGCGGCAAGCAACCACAACGGCGGGCGCATCGGGTTCGGCCCGGACGGCCTGCTCTACGCCACCGTCGGCGACGCGGGCGAGTCCGGCAACGCGCAGGACCTCGGGTCGCTGGGCGGCAAGATCCTGCGCATGACCCCGACCGGGCAGGCCCCGGCCGACAACCCGTTCGGCAGCCTGGTCTACTCGTACGGCCACCGTAACCCGCAGGGCCTCGCCTGGGACTCGTCCGGGCAGCTCTGGGCCAGCGAATTCGGTCAGAACACCTGGGACGAGCTCAACCTGATCACCGCCGGCGGCAACTACGGTTGGCCCGAGGCGGAGGGTGCAGGCGGCGGTGGCGCCTTCATCGACCCCGTGCAGCAGTGGTCCACCGATGAGGCGAGCCCGAGCGGCCTGGCCGTGGTGAACGACACCCTGTTTCTGGCCGCGCTCCGCGGCGAGCGGCTGTGGCGCGTCGATCCCTCCACAGGCACCGTCGATGGGTGGTTTGTCAACAGCTTCGGGCGCCTGCGCGATGTGGTGTCCGGGCCGGATGGCACACTGTGGTTCGTGAGCAACAATACGGATGGCCGGGGCGCCCCCTCCCCCGGCGACGACCGTCTTTACCAGGTGCAGGTGGGGCCCTGATGGCCGACCTGGTTCGGGTGCGCCACTGGGCGGACGCGCTGATAACCCTGCACCTTGACCCCAGCTGGTCCTTCGACTTCGACAACGCCAAGAAGCGCGCGGGGCTGTGCAACTTCACCGCCAAGAAGATCACCGTGTCCCGGTACCTGGCCGCCCGGTACGGCGACGACGAGATCCACCAGATCCTGCTGCACGAGGTGGCGCACGCCCTGGCCGGCGCCCGGGCCGGGCACGGCCCCGTCTGGCGGAGCGTGGCCCTCGGGCTCGGCTACGACGGCAAGCGCACCCACGACGGCGAGATCGCCGACGACCTGGCGCCGTGGGTGGGCACCTGCTCCGCCGGCCACACTCACTACCGGTACCGCCAACCCACTCGTCCGCTGGCCTGCGGGCTGTGCGGCCGCGGCTTCACGGCCGCGCACGTGATCACCTGGACCCGGCGCGAGATCACTCCGGCCGCCCGACGCCGGGCCGCCGCCGCCGCCCGCTGACGTCCACGGGCGGGACACACCTCGATCCCCGCCGCAGCAGCCGCGGTGGGGATCGAGGAATCAGCCGACGCCCGGGATGGGCGCCTTCTGGTGCTACCCGATGGGACGGGGATCGGGCGTGTCCGGGACATCCGCGATTTCGTTCGCGGGGATGTCGGCGTATGCGCCCAGCCCGTCGGTTCCGTAGCTGCGGTCGACGAGCACCTCAGCTCCATTGATGTCCACCCTCACCGTCGGCGCCAGCGTTCCGCCTCGACGGAAGTCATCCGACGTTCCGATGGTGTCGATGAAGGACTGAACCAGGCCGTCGGGCATGACGTAGTGCGAGTACGCCTGGAACTGCCCCGGGTGCTGGTTGAAGTCGGGCGCGAAGGGGAACCCGGCCGCGTAGTTGAGATTGGACGGGCTGCCCAGGGCAAGACCCGAACCCCGGTTGACCGGCTCGAAGTCACTGCGCACGCCGTTACCGACGAAGCCGTACACACCTTCGGGACCGTCGATGCCCGGCGCGAACGTCGAACGGTGACTGATCGTGAAGATGTAGTACTTGCCGTCCTTCATGTAGATCTGAGGACGTTCCGTCTGGTCGGTCACGCAATTCGCTGACAGGATCGGTGGCAGGAAGTGCCACTGGGTCAGCGCCTTGTTGTCCGCGACCGCCAGGCCGACGTTACCCATCCGCAGGTTCGCGTCAGACGCGATCTCCGGCGGACCGCCCGGAACCCCCTGTCCGACCGGCACCTCACGTTGCGGATCGGCGGGATCGTAACCGAGGTCCTCTGCCGTGCACTCGACCGCCTCGCGGTCTCCTGCCGTGTTGCCCTCGAAGACCATGAAGGTCTTGCCGGGGTGAGCGGGATCCTCGAAGGTGAACGGGTCACGGAAGTTCACGGACGAGTTCTGGTCCTTGGTTTGGTACAGGGTGCCGTCTGGAACCAGCAGCTGGTGCTGGTCGCGGAAACCGGTGAGCCACACGCCGGTGTCATCGGCGAAGATCCGACCCTCGGTCTGCACGATACGCGGATCGGCCGGCTTCACGTCCTGACCGGCCGCGTCGCGGTAGAAGGCGACCGCCGTGTAGAACGTACGCAGCTTGTTGCCGGCGAAGATCCGGGTGGAACCGGACCATTCCGTCTGATGGCTGAACGACTGGTCCTCGTAGATCGCCCCGGAGGCGCCGTCAGGGAAAACCAGACCGCCGTAGGTCCAACCGCCGTTCTCCGGCCTCTGCTCGATCGGAACATCCGCCTTGCGGAAGAAGAAGCCGAGCTTGGCGTAGGTGTGTCGCTCATCAAAACCCAGATTGCGATCAGCGACCAGCGAGAAAATCACCTCCCACCCCTTGAAGCTGAGCTGATCGGCTTGACCGTTGGTCAGGGTCCAGGTGTCCCAGACCCACACCTGCCCGCCGCTCATGTCGGGAAAGCTCTGCGGGATGGTCGGCATGGTGTATTCCTCGGGCATCGAGTTCTCCCGCGGTGGGGCGCTGGGGTCACTCATCGCCTTCAGCTGCCGCGCGTCAGCGCGCGTCCAGCGTGAGGTGAAATCCGCCTCAGGCTCATAGGCCTGTTGGCTGTGCGGTGTGGGATTGGGAAAGCCCGGGTTGACGGGAACGAAGTCCGCCGCCTGGGCAGGAAGTGTGCCTAGGGCCAATGTGCCCGCGATGAGCATGGTGGCGGAGAGCAGGCCAATGGCCGCCCGCCGCGCTGGCCGGTATTGAATTTTCACGATGTCCGCTTTCGATCAAAGTTGGATGATCGACCGCTCAATGACGCTTACCCCAGGGCCAACCATCTGCCTCCCATCGCGAAAGGTCAAGCGTTCTTGAGAAAAAGTCAAGACTCCAGTCCGGGTTCTCGGCAATGTTGAGGGAATTTCAAAGCTTGAGATCCGCGTGATACTGCGGCAGGGGTCCCCCAGGGCACTCTCGCACCGAAATGGCGCTCTTGACGGTGGTTCTGGCACAGGCGTAACCTCCACGGAGATCTCTCAGGTGGCGTCTCTCCCCAGAAGCACCATCCATCGCGGTCGTCCCCCGACGACCCAACACCTGGAGAATCATGGATACCAAAACATCACGGCGCGCGGGCACCCTAGGACGGGGCCTTACCGCCGGCGTGGCCGCCGTTGCCGCCATACTGCTGACGGCCTCTCCCGCTCTCGCCGCCCCGTCCGTGTCAGTGTCGACACTGCGCGAGGTCTCTGCAGCGCAATTGGCCGATTCGCTCGCCGGCCGCGGGCTCAGAGTGCAGGACGCCACGTTCTCGGGCGTCGACGTGCAGGCCGGACTGTACAAGGCTCCGATGCTCGAAAAACGGAATTCGTCCGGCGTCGCGCTCTCGACAGGGAGCCTCATCAACGCGGATCCACAGTCGGATGCCGACGTCGACTTCACCAGATCCTCGCTGATCGGACCCAATACGAGCCTGACGACGACGGGCGACTTCGGTGGAGCCGGCGATGCTGACCTCACCGCGCAAGCGGGAGTCTCCAGCTACGACGCCGCCGTGCTGACACTCACCGTGAAGCCCAAGCACAAGCATCTTTACCTCGAATACGGATTCGGCAGCGAAGAGTATGCGAACTGGACCGCCCAGGGATACAACGATGCGCTCGGCATCTGGGTGAACGGCCAGCTGTGTTCCACCGTTCCCCGCACCTCGGAACCCGCCGGAGTCAGCACCATCAACCCGACCGCCAACCCAGAGCACTACGTGCCCAACTTCACCGACCGCACGCCGGGCACCCTGCCCACGGAAATGAACGGATTCACCAAGCCGCTCCAGTGCCACGCGAGAGTCACGCCCGGCACACCGGTCACTGTGAAGATCGCCGTGGCCGACACCCTTGACGGCCAACTCGACACGACTCTGCTGCTCGCGGCAAAGTCGCTCTACTCCAGCCCTTCGCGTCGCTGACGACATGGAGAGCTCGCCGGCCACTGCCGGGACCCCGACGGGAAAGAACGGTGGGAAGAAGCGGCGTGCCCGCCTCATCGTGATCGCCTCCGTCGTGGTCCTCGCGGTGGCCGGCGCCCTAACGTGGGCGCTGCTGGCGCGGCCTACCGCCCAGCCACCCGTCACGTCGTCGCAGACGCCCGCGCCTCAGCCCACCGACGCCCGGCAATTCGAGCGACCGACTGACTGGTCCGACTACCGCCCGGCGTTGCACCTCACGCCTGCGCACAACTGGATGAACGACCCGCAACGCCCGTTCCTCCTTGACGATGTGTGGCATTACTACTACCTCTACAACGCCGACTACCCCAACGGGAACGGCACCGAGTGGTACCACGTCACCTCCACTGACCTCGTGCACTGGAAGGACGAGGGGGTGGCGATCGAGAAATACGGCAACGGCCTCGGTGACATCGAGACCGGAAGCACGGTCATCGACGTCGACAACACCGCCGGTTTCGGCGCCGGAGCGGTCATCGCGATCATGACCCAACAGGCCGACGGCATCCAGCGCCAGTCCCTGTTCTATTCGACGGACGACGGGTACACCTTCACCTCGTACGAGGCGAACCCCGTGATGGAGAACCCTGGGACGACGGATTTTCGCGACCCGAAGGTGATCTGGGATGCCGCCGGTCAGGTCTGGGTCATGGTGCTCGCCGAGGGAGCCAAGGTCGGCTTCTACACCTCGCCGGATCTCACCGAGTGGACCTACGTATCGAGTTTCGAGCGGGACGACCTGGGCACACTGGAGTGCCCCGACCTGTTCCAGATGTCCGTGGACGGGGAACCAGCGAACACCCGCTGGGTGCTGGCCGCCAGCGCCCACGGCTCGAAGTACGACAAAACCACCGGTTTGGCCTACTGGACGGGAGACTGGAACGGCACATCGTTCACGCCCGACAGCGAGGCTCCGGGCTGGCTGGATGACGGGGCGGACTTCTATGCCGCGGTGACCTGGGACGACCCCCGCGAAAGCGCCGAGGAGAGACTGGCCAGCCGTTACGCGATCGGCTGGCTGAACAACTGGGGGTACGCCGGCGACCTGCCCACGACGGACTGGCAGGGCGGGATGTTCTCGATTGTGCGCAGCATCCGGCTGGTGGACCTCGACGGTGCCGCGACCCTCGTTTCGCAACCGGTGGATGCTCTTTCCGAACTCGGCGGGGAGGCGATAACCGCCGAAACGACTGTGCTGCCGCCCGGCGACTCGGATACTCTGCCGCAGCCCGGGACCGGTTCCTATCGGCTGCAGGTGACCCTGTCGCCCGACGAGGCCGGCCCGGCGCGGGAAGTGCGGTTGAAGATCAAGGACGGCGGCGGCCATTTTGTCACCGTCGGCTATGACTTCGCGCTGCAGAACGTGTTCATCGCCCGGGATGCCGATGCGGCCGCAGCCACCATGCCGGAGCTGTACCGGGCGGTCCGCGGGGTGTCCAGCCCGCTGCGAGATGGCGCCGTGGACCTCGACATCTTCGTCGACTATTCCTCCGTGGAAGTGTTCGCCGACGGCGGCCGGCAGACCCTCAGCTCGCTGGCTTTCGGGGAGCCGGGCGCCAACGGCCTTCGCGTGGAATCCGTTGACGGCAGCACGGTGGTCAGGTCACTGACCTTGACTCCGCTGGCCGTCGCGGCTCCGGAGCGCCAGTAGCTGCTCTCAGGCCGGGAAGGTGAAGTCGGTGACGACAGCGACCGCGGCATCCGTGGCCGGGGCCAGTGCGGCGGCGACCGCTGCGGTCCGGCCGGTTTCAGCGAGGGCCTGACCGGTTTCGGAGGCCTTCACGAGGTGCTTCACGGCACGCTTGAGGCCCACAAAGCTCGCGGCAGCGGCGGCGGCTTCGGGTGAGCAGTGGTCGATGCCCCGTTCGGCGAGGGCGTCGATCACGGCGCCGGCCACGAGCAGGTCTTCCATGGCGAAGCGGATGGTGCCGTCGGCACGGCGCTCCCCCACCGCGACGACCGCCACCGAGAAACGGTCACCCTTCTCGGTCTGGCGGGCCAGCGCCCAGTCGGCCACGAGGGTGCTCGTGGCGAGGTCGGCCGCGATCACGGTGTGTGCGCCGAGCGGCGTGGGGAAGCCGCGCGCGACATCCACGGCCGGCAGGGCATCGGCGAGCACGACCACGTCGGCCTCGGCGGCGAGGGCCTGGAAGCCGGCGACGCCCCAGTCGAATCGGACCTGGTACTTGATCTGGGGCTCGGCGTCGCTCACCGGTTCAGAGTACCGGGCGCGGTGCTCTCCCCGCCGGGATTCTCGTCACCGGACGACACTGTCGGCGGGCAGAACCACTCCGAAGGCGGGCAACTCGGCGAGCTAGCGGGCGTCGTAGTGCGCGAGGGCGTCGGCGTCGGTGGCGTGGGTCATGGCCCGGCGGGCGGCGTCGAGCGCGGTCACCGGGTCGGCCTCGGCCTCGGCGAGGGCGAGCTGGCGTTCGGCCTCGGCCAGACGGGTGCGGGCGCCGGCGCCGACCCGGGCGCGGTTGGCGGTGATGAAGTCGCGGGTGATGCCGATTTGACTGCGAGCGGCCAGCCGGGCGCCCACGTAGGCCTCGCGGGCGTTGTCGCGGCGCAGCTGCCGGTTGCGGGCCTCGGAGCGGGTGACGTCGAGGCCGTCGAGGGCCTCGCGCAGCCGGGCGAGGTCGGCGGACGGGTCGCTCACCCGGCCGGGACGGCGCAGCTCAGCCACGACCGCATCCGCGGCGGCGATCACCCGGTTGAGGTCGGCGCTGGCGTCGGACTCCTCGTGCCGGTCGCGCAGCGCGCGCGCCTCGGCGAGTTCGGTCTCGGCCACGGCGAGGGCCGTGCCCAGGCTGGCGAAACCCACGTGCAGCTCGTCCTCACCGGTTTCAATGGCGTCCAGCAGCGCCGAGGCGGTGAACAGGGCGTGCTCGGCGGCGCTGACCTGCTCGCCGACCGGTTCCGTGGCCCCGGCCGCCAGGCGCGCGTCGGCGGCATCCGCGGCCCTGAGGCCCACATCAATGGCGGCACGGGCGCGCTCGACATTGCCGCTGATCGAGGCGAGCGCCGACGCGGAGTAGCTGGTGGCGAGCCGGTTGAGGGTGGCGGCGCCGCCGGCCAGCCGGTCGTTCGCGCGGTCGAGGCGGCGTCGCAGCCGCTCGAGTTGCAGCGGAGCGTTCTGCTCGACGACCCGTTTGGTATCAAAATCGCGCGTCTGCGCGTCGAGGCGGGCGGTGGCCTCGTCGGCGAGACGGGTGATCTTCTCGGTCCACTGGCGGACCTGCGCGTCGGTGTCCGGGTCGCTGTCGTCGAGCTGGTGTTTCAGCGCGAAGGCCTCGCGCAGCTGGCGCCTGGACACGGTGAGGGCGTCGGCGAAGTCGGCTGTGGCTCGTTCACCGAACTGGGCGATCGCGAAACCGAGCTCATCGGTGGCGGCCTCGATGAGGTCATCCGCCCGCACCAGGCTGATCGCCGCGGCGCGCTCTCGTTCGGCGATCTCGGCGATCTCGGCCGCACGGATGCCGCGGGCCTTGCGCCGGGACGCCGACACGAACAGCCAGATGACGCCCACGACCACGCCGAGGACGATGACGGACGGGAGCCACCACAAAGCATCAGTCATGCGGCCATCCTATTGAGCGAAGCTGGTGGAATGGCTGGTGGCAGGCCGGTCCCGGGCGCGTTTCGGACGGCGCCCGGAGGGAGCGGGACCACCCCGAGACCACCCCGAGCTGCTCACTGCACCTCCTGCGGCCCAGCGCGCCCGCTATAGCGGGCGCGGCCAGCCATACGAGGTGCAACGAAGCCTCACGGGCGCGAGGCACGGGCGGGCGGCGAGGCCGCGCGGCTAGCGGCGGCGGTCGTCGGCGCTGGGCCGGCGCATCTGCGCCCGGATCAGCTCGAAGTCGTGCCGGCTGATCTCCAGCAGCCCTCGGCGCAACTGCCGGCCCCAGTCGGGGTCGTCGCGGGTGAGGTCGAGCACCTTCAGCAGCGGCCGGATCGACGCGGGCTCGGCGGCCGGGTCGTACTGCACCCGTCGCCGCCAGGGCCGGTACTCGCTGCCGGAGTCACCCACCTGCACCACCACGTTGTCGCTGACATAGCCGATCGCCGTGAACTGCCGCAGTCGCTCCCCCTCGAATTCGGTCTTGGGCGAGTAGTAGACCAGCCCATCGGATTCGTTCATGCTTTCGAGGATCTCGCGGGCGGCGAAGTTCATCTGGGCCAGGCCCATGGCGACGCTCCGCAGCACATACTCCTGCTGCACCACCCCGAGCCAGTACCGAATCGCCACGTACCAGTTGTACTGCATCGCTCTGACAGCACAGACTGAGAGCATGCGCGTACTGCTGAAAGTGATCCTCGACTGCACCCCGGATGCCGCCTGGCGGGCCCTGGCGAGCCCCACGGTGTTCCGCGAGGTCAGCGGCCCGCTGATGAGCATCGCCTCCCTCGAAACGGAAGGCTTCCCCACCCGCTGGACGCCGGGAGAGCACCCGGTGACCATGAGCGGTCTGGGCCTGGTGCCGCTGGGCGAGCAGATGATCCGGCTGGAGATGCGCACCACCCCGGACGGCGTGCGCATCGTGCACGACACCGGCAACGGCGTCTCCGGCGCGATGAAGACGCTCACGCACTGGGACCACCGCATGGCCATCTCCCCCGACCCGGCCGGCACCGGCAAGACCCTCTACCGCGACCAGCTGATCTTCTCCGCCGGTCCGGCCACTCTGGCGGTGTGGCCCGGCCTCTGGGCGTTCTGGCAGCTGCGGATGCGTCGACTCAAGGCCCTGGCGCCCACCTGGCAGTACGACTTGGGCGCCGACGATCCCGCATTCGTGGCCGCGGGCGCGGCCGAGGGCCCTGACGGGAACGACGGGTTAGCCTGACGGTATGAGCACAAGCATCGGAGCCCTGCAGATCGCCGACTGGCGCCGCCGCGTGTTCGGGCTTTACGGCGGGGTGCGGCAGCTGAGCGCTCGCAAGCCGGCCGCCGGCCACGAACTCTGGCGCTCCGGGCGCGATGAACTCTTCGCCGGGCATCCGGCGTCGCCGCTGCTGCCGGACGACAGGGCCGCATTCACCGGGCTCACCGTCGCAGCTTACGACCCGGACTGGCGCTTCGAGGTGGAGGTGCACCGGGCAGCGGAGCCGCTGCGCATCACGGTGGAGACCGGCACCGACGGTGTCGTGCCGTTCGACCTGGTCGGCTCCGTGCGGCTGCCCTACATCGGCTCCCTCGACCTCTGGCGGCTCGCCAGCTACGGCGGCGGCCTGTTCCTGCCGCTCAAGGACGCCCTCGCGGGTAAGTCCGGCGGCACCTACGGCGGCGGCCGCTACCTGCTGGACACCATCAAGGGCGCCGACCTCGGCCCGGGCACCGGCGACGACAGCCTGATCCTGGACTTCAACTTCGCGTACAACCCGTCCTGCGCGTACGACCCGATGTGGGCCTGCCCGTTGCCGCAGGCCGGCAACATCGTCACCGCCGAGGTGCCGGTCGGCGAACTGTACCTGCCCAGAGACTAGAGTCGAAAGTCCCGGCCAGCCCCTGATACGGCTGGATTCTGGCTGCGCGCTTGACAGCATCCGCTAGAGTAGGGGTACTTGTGAGTGCGTAGTTGCGCTCACTGCGTCGTAGAACGCCCTCTTCTTATCGACGGCCGCCTCGCCCGAGTATGACTCGTTGCTGGCGGCCCTCTCGATTTCCGAATGAAACTTTCTTACGGCGAACGGATGTGCCCATCGGCACCTTCGCCATGTGAATCCTCCTGGCTCCGGCCGTCGCTCTGTGCGTCACCGGTTCGAGCGAGGAGACTGATGCCCCGAAAGGCACCACTTTGTCTGAAACTTCCTTTGGCGCGCTTGGCGTGCCCGCTCCCCTCGTTGCCGTGCTCACCTCGCAGGGCATCGACAGCCCGTTCCCGATCCAGGTCGACACCCTGCCCGACACCCTCAAGGGCCGCGACGTCCTCGGCCGCGGTAAGACCGGCTCCGGCAAGACCCTGGCCTTCTCCATCCCGATGGTGTCCCGCCTCGGCGGCAAGCTCGCCGGCGGCAAGCGCCGCCCGGGCCGCCCGCTCGGCCTGATCCTCGCGCCGACCCGCGAGCTGGCCACCCAGATCACCGCGGCGCTCACCCCCCTCGCCGAGGCCTACGGCCTGAACACCACCACCATCTTCGGCGGCGTCTCGCAGAACCGTCAGGTCGCCGCGCTCAAGGCCGGCGTCGACATCGTCGTGGCCTGCCCCGGCCGCCTCGAGGACCTCATGAAGCAGGGCTTCGTGAACCTCGACTCCGTTGAGATCACCGTGCTCGACGAGGCCGACCACATGGCCGACCTGGGCTTCCTGCCCGTCGTCACGCGCATCCTGGACAAGACCCCGTCCAGCGGCCAGCGCCTGCTGTTCTCGGCCACGCTCGACAACGGCGTGGACAAGATCGTGCGCCGGTTCCTGCACAACGAGGTTCTGCACTCCGTCGACGAGGCCACCAGCCACGTCTCCGCGATGACCCACCACGTGTTCGAGGTCGATGGCGCCGACAGCAAGAAGGAGCTCATCGAGAAGCTCGCTTCGGGCAGCGGTCGCCGCATCCTCTTCATGCGCACCAAGCACCACGCCAAGAAGCTGGCCAAGGCGCTGACGGATGCGGGCATCCCCTCCGTCGACCTGCACGGCAACCTATCGCAGGTGGCCCGTGACCGCAACCTCGCCGCGTTCAGCGCCGGCGACGTGAAGGTTCTCGTTGCCACCGACGTGGCCGCCCGAGGCGTGCACGTTGACGACATCGAACTCGTCATCCACGTCGACCCGCCCGCAGAGCACAAGGCGTACCTGCACCGCTCGGGCCGTACCGCCCGCGCCGGCAGCGCCGGTGACGTCGTCACCATCGTGCTGCCCGCGCAGAAGCGCGACACCGACCAGCTGCTGCGCAAGGCCGCCATCACGGTGACCCCGCAGCGCGTGAACGCGTCGTCGCCCGCCGTTGTCGCCCTCACCGGTGACGTGGCCGCGTACGTCAAGCCGGTGCCGCGTGTCGAGCAGCCGCACGGCCAGTCGCAGGGCGGCCGCTCGCAGGGCGCCAACGCCCAGCGCAAGCGCGTCAACCGTGACGAGCGCGACAACGGCGGCCGCGGTTCACGCGACGCCGGTGGCCGCAGCGGCCGCAGCGGCGATGCCGTCGCCGCCGGTGGCGCCCGTCGCGACCGCACCGAGCGTCCGGCCTCCTCCGGCCGCAGCCACGCTCCCCGCACGGGTGGTTCAGGTTCGGGCACCGGCGGCTCCGGCCGCTCCGGTGGCCTTCAGGTCGGCGGACTGGTGCGCGGCTCCGGTTCCACCGGCGGCGGCGCCCGTCGCTCGGCTCCGCGCCGCGCGCAGGGCTAGTCAGCCCGTACTGCTTGTACGACCCGAACGGGCCGGCTCCTCACGGGGCCGGCCCGTTCGTCGTTCCCCGGCCCTGGCTGCATAACTCCTGCAGAGCTCTGCCCGGCCGGGGTTCCGCCGCGTGATTCTGGGGTGCCACCGGCGCATCCCTTGAAAGTGCAGGAGTAGTGCTCGGGCCGGGCCGGCGAGGGGCAGGGCGGGGCCGGCGGCTGGATGGTTCGGCGGGGTCGGTGGCCGGGGTTAGGGTCGAAGTATGAACACCACCGTTGTTGTTCGGCCCGTCACCGAGACGGATGCCGACAGCCTGGGCCGCGTCCACGCGGCTTGCTGGCACGAATCCTATGACCACATCCTCAGCCAGGCTGCACTGTCGCAGCTGCACCCGGAACGCCTTGCCCAAATGTGGCGCCGTTTCTCGGTGCAGGGCCCCGGCTACCGCCACGTCGTGGCTGAACTCGACGGCGAGATCGTCGGTTTCGCCGGCAGCGGCCCCGGCCGCGACGCCGGCAAGCCCACCGAGCACGAGCTTTACTTCGTCTACCTGCTGCAGGCCCACCAGGGCACCGGCATCGGCCAGGCCCTCTTCGACGCCGTCGTCGATCCCGGCCCCACCTACCTCTGGGTCGCCGCGGACAACCCCCGCGCGCACCGCTTCTACGCCCGTAACGGCTACCTGCCCGACGGCCAGGAGCGCACCGAAGAGGTGCTGGGCGAACCATTCCGCGAGGTGCGCCTCGAGCGTTAGCAGCCGGCCACCCAGGCCCTGAGCCGAGCCCGATCCCGCCCAGCGGGGTCGGGCTTTCGCGCGCCCACCAGCCACGCCCGGCACCGTAAAATCAGGGGATGCCTACGATTCCTGTGATCCTCGACGTCGACACCGGCGTCGATGATGCCCTCGCCATCCTCTTCGCCGTCGCCCACCCCGACATCGAGGTGCTCGGCATCAGCTGTGTCGCCGGCAACGCCTCACTCGAGCGGGTCGTGGAGAACACCCTGCGGATCCTCGATGTCGCCGGAGCTCCCGACATCCCGGTCGCGGCCGGCGCCCGCCGTCCGTTGATCTCGCCGGCCCGCAGCGCGTCGCACGTGCACGGCGAGGGCGGTCTGGGCACCGTGCACCTGCCGCCGGGCGAGCGCACGCCGGCGCCGGTCAACGCCGTCGAGCTGATGCGCCGGCTCATCACCGACAGCCCCCGCCCGGTGACCGTGGTGGCACTGGCCCCGCAGACCAACCTCGCGCTGCTGCTGCGCCAGTACCCCGACCTGGCCGAGAACATCGAACGGATCGTGTTCATGGGCGGCTCGGCCAGCGTGGGCAACGCCACTGCCGTGGCCGAGTTCAACGTGTGGCACGACCCCGAGGCGGCGGCGATCGTACTCGACGCGGGCATCCCCACCTTCATGTACGGGCTGGACGTCTTCAACCAGGTGAGCGTTGACCGCGACCTGGCCACCGCGCTGGAGAGCGGCGACTCCGGCTACGGGCGGGTGGTCGGAGCGCTGCTGGCGAACCGGGTCGCCCGCAGCGAGAACAGCGCGGCTGAGTACACCGGGCTGATCGGTGACGCCGGGGCGCTTTGCGCGCTCGTCGACCCGGATGCGCTGACCACCCGACTGTTGCCCGTGCGGGTGGAGCTCACCGGGTACGGTCGCGGCCAGACCATCGTGGACCAGCGTCGCCGGGTGGGCGAAGACATCCTGCACGGCACCGCGGGCACCTGGGAGGTCGTGGAGGTCGCCCTGGACGTGGACGCCCCACGCTTTGCCCGCCTGTTCCTGGACACCCTGGGCCTCTCCCCCCTCGCGAACTGAGAGAAAAGCCCAAAAACTCGCCCGCGAAGGTGCTTAGGTCACAGTTCGCGGATGCGGGGGTCAGCGCAGGGCGCCGACCGAGGCCAGGGCCATGCGCAGGAGGCCACCGCGGCCGCCTTCCATCTCGGCCGAGACGGCGTCGGTGGCCGCCTCCTCCGGGGTCATCCAGGTGAGCTCGAGGGCATCCTGGCGGGGGTCGCAGGTGCCGGTGACGGGCACGACGTAGGCCAGCGACACGGCGTGCTGGCGGTCATCCGTGAACGCGGTGATGCCGGGCATCGGGAAGTACTCGGCAACCGAGTACGGCACCGGGCTCGGCGGCAGCTGCGGGAACGCCATCGGGCCGAGGTCCTTCTCGAGGTGCCGGAACAGGGCGTCGCGCAGGGTCTCGCCGTAGAGCACCCGGCCGGAGACCAGGGTGCGGGTCATTTTGCCCTCGGGGGTGGCGCGCAGCAGCACACCGACCTCGACGACCTGGCCCAGACCGTCGACGCGCACGGGCACGGCCTCGACGTACAGCAGCGGCAGCCGCTGGCGGATCTCGGCGAGCTCGACATCGCTCAGCCAACCCGGGTTCGAGTTGGGCGGCGGTGCGTCATCCCCGCCAGGCGTCCAGTCCGGATCGGGGTCAGGGGTGCGCACGCTCATAGTTCATTCTCACTCACGAGAGCCGCGGATGCACCACCGGGGTCCGCGAGTCCGCCCGCCCCGACCCCGCGAGCTGTGAGAAAAGGCACTTTCGTGGGCCTTGGGTCTTAGTTCGCGAGACCCCGCGGGTCTCGGGCGGGCGTGGAAGGATTGAGGGAGTCGGCGCTTTACCTGCGTCGACACCGACGTGAGGAACCGACACATGGCCACCAGCATCCGCCCCGAGCCGATCGATCCGGCCGCCGTGCTGTGGTCGGCCGCCGCACCCGACCGGGTGGGGCGCCCGCTGCTGCTGGTGCTGCACGGCTATGGGTCGACCGAGGGCGATCTGTTCGCGCTGGCCCCGCACCTGCCGCTGCAGCCGACGATCGCGGCGCTGCGGGCGCCACTGCCGGCCGGTCAGGGTTGGTCGTGGTTTCCCATCGGGGTGCCCGGCGATCCCGTCGGTGACGCTCTCGACGCGGCAGCGCTCGGCATCATCGAGTGGCTCGACGCCCTCCCCGAGCAGCCCACGTCCATCGGCCTGCTCGGCTTCTCGCAGGGCGGCGCCATGACGCTGCAGCTGATGCGGCACGCGCCGGAACGGTTCGCGTTCGCGGTGCAGTTGTCCGGGTTCATCGGCAGCGGCACGCATCCGGGCGACGCACGGCTCAAAGAGCTCGCGCCGCCGGTGTTCTGGGGCCGCGGCACTCTGGACCCGGTGATCCCCGAGGGCGCTGTCGCCCGCACCCAAGCCTGGCTGCCGGCGCACTCCACACTCACCGAGGGCATCTACGAGGGAATGGGCCATTCCATCTCGCAGGCCGAACTCGGCGAGATCGTCGCGTTCCTGCGCGAGCAGTACGCGGCTCCGGCGACGCCGGCGGTGCCGACCGTCTGACCGGCGCACCCCGGCACGGATGCCCCGACGTGCCCCCGAACGGACGAATTGCCCCGTCCCAATGGAGCAACTCGTCCGGGGCGGGGCAACTCGGTGAAACCAGAGAGCTAGGAGTTCTTGCGGGCGGCCTTCTCGTTCTGTGCGGCGAAACGCTCGGCGTGCGCCTTCTTGCGGGCCTTCTCAGCATCGCGGTCCTTCACGCGGATCTGCTCCTCGCGCACCTCGAACTGGGTGGCGCGCTCTGTGACGAGCCAGGCCGGCGGCTGCTGCAGCAGTGCCTGGATCTCGGCGCTGGTCAGCGGCTCGGTGACCTCACCGCGCACCAGGCCTGAGATCGACACGCCGAGCTTGGCGGCGACGACCTGCTTGGGGTGCGGGCCGTTGGCGCGCAGCTGGGTGAGCCACTCCGGCGGGTTCGCCTCGAGGGCGGCCAGCTCGGTGCGGGACACCGGCGTGGACTGGAACTCCTCGGGTGCTGCTTCGAGCAGAATCCCGAGCTTCTGGGCAGCCGTGGCCGGCTTCATGGTCTGGGGCTTCTTCTCGCTCATGGTTCCAGCGTATAGCCTGAGAGCACTATGGTTTCGGTGTCCTGCGCCCGGACACCACCAAAACGGCCCGCCGCCGGCACGTCGCACGCGCCCGCGGAGCCACCACCCACACTGATTTTGCACACGAGAGGATGCCGGTGACCTTTTCCATTGCCTTCGTCGCCGGGGTCACCCCCACCAAATGGACCCGCATCTGGGCCGAGCGGCGCCCGGAGGTCGAGCTCTCGGTCTTCCGCACCAGCATCGCCGATCAGGAGCTCGTTCTGCGCGACGGCCGCGCCGACGTGAGCCTGGTGCGCCTGCCCATCGATGACGACGGCCTGAGCCTGATCAACCTGTACAACGAGATCCCCGTGCTGGTGATGGCGAAGGATCACTTCCTGGCCGACGCCGACAGCGTGGTCGTGGCCGACCTGGTCGACGAGCACTTGCTGCAGGATCCCGACGACGTCCCCGAGTGGCGCGACGCGGCCGTTGAGGTGCGCGACGGCAGCCGCCGCCCGCTGCCGCCGATGCGCGACATGGACGAGACCATGGAATTGGTCGCCGCCGGCGTGGGCATCGTCATCCTGCCGCACTCGGTGGCCCGCCTGCACAGCCGCAAGGATGTCGTCTCCAAGCCGGTGGAGGACACCGCCGAGAGCCGCATCGCACTGGCCTGGCGCACGGTTGACACCACGCCCGACGTGGAGGAGTTCATCGGCATCGTGCGCGGCCGCACCCCGGACAGCTCACGCACCAACGCGGTCGCGGCCGGCGACGAGCCCGTGAAGAAGGAAAAGAAGACCGCCAAGGCCAAGGCCGCCGCCAAAGCAGTGCGCGCCGCCGCGGCGGCGGCCAAACCGGCCACCGCGCGCAAGACGCAGAGCGCCGGCCGCACCCGCAACTCCCCCAGCCCGCAGGCCGGCAAGCGCCGCGGCGGTCGCTGACCCGCCTCCCGCACGTCCCCGCGGGGAACACCACCCCCGAGATGCCCCGCTGCGGACGAGTTGCCCCGGCGCACCGGGGCAACTCGTCCGCAGGTGGGCAACTCGCGGAAGTGGGTCGCGCAATTACGCGAGCGACACCGGCTGCCGCACCACCGTGCGCAGCTTCTCCGGCGCGACGCGGCGCGGGTCGCCCAGGTAGACCTCGTGGTGCCGGCCGCGCTCGCGGAGGCCCGCCTGCGGGAGAACCTCGCCGTGCAGCCGGGCCAGCGCCGGCGCCTCGTCGTCGTAGGAGCCCACGTGCAGCAGCTGCGCGCAGAGTCCCTCGTCGAGCCGCTCTATGCGCACCCGGTCGAGGGCGGGCAGCGTCTTCTTCTTGCCGCGGGCCGCCGTGATGGCCTCCTCGATCGCCCCGTCGCTCACCCAGTCCGGTTGGCTGATCAGCATGGTCCAGCTCCACGCGGCCTTGTCGCGGGCACTGAACACGGATGCGTCGTCGGCGTACCAGAGCCCCTCCAGCGGGCCCACCACCAGGTCGCGGCCGCCACCGCGTTTGCTGGTGAACTTCACCGTGTACGACACCGCGTAGAGCGCCTCGACGGCCTCGACGTAGGCCGGCGCCGTGTTCGGATTCCCCGACCCGTCCACGGCGAGGAAGCGTTGCGGCGGCACCACCAGCGTCTCCCAGTCCCGGTTCTTCGGGGCGTACACTGCGCGCAGTTCTCGCTTCACGTCGTACGGCGCGGTCGCGACCTCGGTCACCAAAATCAGGCTTCCATCACTGCGATGACGTTGCCGGCCGGGTCGGCGAACCAGCCGCCGGTTGGCATCCCGCCGCCGCGTACGATTCCCCGCTCGTCCTGCTCGAAGCCGTCGTAGCGCAGCATTTCCACACCACGTTCCACCAGGGCATCCACCGACAGCTCGATGTCGGCCACTGCGAGGTTGAGGATGGTGAACACCGCGGGTTCGTGGTCCTCTTTGGGGTAGACGATCACCATCGCGCCGCCCGGCAGGGTGATTTCCAGCAGGCCCATCGGGTTGTCCACGACGTCGAGTCCGAGCACATCCCGGTAGAAGCCGCGGGCTTCCTCCAGGTCCGGCACGGCGAACCCGCTGAAGCCACGCAGGTAGGTCAGTTCTGATGTTGTCATGATCAGCTCCCTCTGGTTGAGTTTCCGAACCCGGTCAGCGGGAGCTGATCGAGGCGAACTTACGGATGCACAATGGCACAAACACCACGAGCAGCACAACAACCCCGATGAGCACGGTCAGCACTGGATTCTGCAGCGTCCAGACATCAGGCACCGGAGCGCTGCCCTCGTTGCCGAACAGTTCGCGGGCGGCCTGCACGAGCGCTGACACCGGGTTGAGTTCCGCGAAGACCCGCAACGGGTCGGGCAGGGTCTCGATCGGCACGAACGCGTTGGAGATGAAGGTGATCGGGAACAGGATGATGAACGAGGCGTTGTTGATCACCTCGGGTGAGCGCACGCTCATGCCCAGCAGCGCCATAACCCAGCTGAACGCATAGCTGAACAGCAGCAATAGCCCGAGCCCGGCGAAGAACTCGCCCATCGACGAGTTCACCCGCCAGCCGACCAAGAAGCCGGTGGCCATCATGATGATCATCGAGATGGTGTTGAGCACCAGGTCACCGTTGGTGCGGCCGACCAGCACCGCCGACGAGCTCATCGGCAGGCTGCGGAACCTGTCGATGATGCCGTCCTTGAGGTCCTGGGCCATGGCCGACCCGGAGAAGGTGGAGCCGAACACCACCGTCTGGGCGAAAATGCCGGCCATCAGGAACTGCACGTAGTCGGTGCCCTGCACCGCGATGGCGCCGGCGTACACCTGGCTGAACAGCAGCACGAACATGATCGGCTGGATGACGGCGAACACCAGCATGTCCGGGGTGCGCTTGATCTTGATGAGGTTGCGCTTGGTGGTCGTCCAGCCGTCCGAGTACCACAGCGACAGCGGGTTCCAGGTGGGCGGCGCCGGGGCGGGCCGGGTGGCGGTGGCGGTGGCGGTCATTTCACCTTCTCCATCTTGTCGTCTTCGTTTTCGCCCGCCGCCATGTCGGCCTTGTGCCCGGTGAGCTTGAGGAACACGTCATCGAGAGTGGGCCGGCGCATGCCGGCGTCGTGCAGTTGGATGCCGGCGGTACGCAGGTCGGCGAGCACCTGTTGCAGCGCCGGCGGGCCGTCGGTCACGGCCACGTCGAGGCCGCGTCTGTCGCTGGAAACCTGCGGTTCACCCGCTCCGTACCGGGCGAGCACCTCGCGGGCGGCGGGGGCGTCGGCCGCGTCGACCAGGGCGATCACCACCCGGTGGCCGCCGATCTGCGCCTTGAGCTCGTCGGAGGTGCCCTCGGCGATGACCTTGCCATAGTCGATGACCGCGATACTGTCGGCCAGCTGGTCGGCCTCCTCGAGGTACTGGGTGGTGAGCAGCACCGTGGTGCCGTTGTCGACGAGCTTGTTGATCACGCCCCACAGCGCAATCCGGCTGCGCGGGTCGAGCCCGGTGGTCGGTTCGTCGAGGAAGAGGATCTTGGGGTTGAACACCAGGGCGCCGGCCAGGTCGATGCGTCGCCGCATGCCGCCGGAGAAGCCCTTGACCGGCCGGTTACCGGCCGCGGTGAGCTCGAACAGTTCGATCAGCTCCTGCGCCCGCCGACGAGAGGCCGCGCCGCCGAGGTGGTAGAGCCGGCCCACCATTTCGAGGTTCTCGAAGCCGGTGAGGTTCTCGTCGACGGCCGCGTACTGGCCGGAAACCCCGATGATGCTGCGCACCGCCTTCGGGTCCTCGAGCACGTTGATGCCGTCCACGACAGCGGTGCCGGTGTCGGGCCGGATGAGGGTGGTCAGGATTTTGACCACCGTGGTCTTGCCGGCACCGTTGGGCCCGAGGATCGCCTTGACGGTGCCGCGCGGCACGGTCAGGTCGAGTCCGGCGAGCGCGTGCACCGGTCCGGACTTGGATTTGTAGGTCTTGGTAAGCCCGAAGGCTTCGATGATTGTCATGCCATACCCCTGCCGTCGGATGGCTACACTGATATGTGTACGTTGTGCACATGTGAGCTTTTATCGTAACGAAACGGATGCGCGTTGACAACGGGTCTCGGCAATTCTCCGGCGCGAACTTCGTACCGGCATGGCGACCTGCGCCGCGCCCTCATCGAGGCCGGCGTCGACCTGGCCGGCGAGGGCGGGCCGTCCGCTGTGGTGCTGCGGGAGGCCACCCGGCGGGTCGGGGTCACCCCCAGCGCGGCGTACCGGCATTTCGCTGACCGGCAAGCGCTGTTGGATGCCGTGTGCTCGAGCTGCCAGGCGCTGGTGGCGGGGGCCATCGAGGCCGATCAGGCGCGCATCCCCGCGACGGACGCGACAGAGTCGGCCCGGCTGCGCTTTCGCGCCGTGGGCACCGGGTACCTGCGTTTCGCCCTCGAGGAGCCCGGCCGATTCCAGACCGCGTTCTCGGCGTCGTCGGACCTGGAGAGCGCCACCAGCTCCGCGCGCGCCGGCGAGCGCGGCCTCACCCCGTTCCAGCTGCTCACCGTCGCGCTCGATGATCTGGTGACCGAGGGTCTACTGCCGGCCGAGCGCCGGCCGGCAGCGGAGTTCCTGGCCTGGTCTGCCGTGCACGGGCTGGCGGAACTGTTCATCGACGGGCCGCTGCGGGCCCTGCCGGACCCGGTGAAGCAGACCCTGATCACCCGGGTGATCGACATGGTGGAGCAGGGGCTGTAGCCGCCTCAGCCGACCGCTGCCTCGGAGCCCAACTCCACGCTCCCGTCGGGTCGCCAGGTGAGGTAGGTATTCAGCGGGCCCGTCAGGGAGCCGTCGACCGGCGACGAGAAGATTCCCTCCGCCCGCCAGTACAGCCGCAACCCCGTCGCCGGGAACTCCTGCTCCAGGGTGCACGTGGACAAATAGTCCAGGGTCTGGGGCACCACGATCAGGCAGACCATGTTCGAGGTCGTGCGGGCGACGTAGTAGACCAGCTGCGGCACGGATCCCGCCTCGACCGAGCCCATCGAACCCAGTTGCCGCAGGGTCGGCGGGTCAAACACCTCGGGGAGCGGGATCGCGGGCAGGTCCTCCGGCGTCTGCTCCCGCTGGAAGGCCGACAGCGCGAGGGGTGGTGAAGTGCTGGCAGCGGTGGTCGAGGGCGCGGGCGCGCCGCCCGGCACGGTGCCGGCGGAAAACTGTCCGCCGACGATCACGCCCACCAGCACCGCGGCGGTGAGTCCGCCGATGAGCAACAACCGCCGTCGCCCCGCGGCGGGACGAGGCGCATCCGCCGCCGGCCAGTCATCCGCTTCGCCGACCGCGTCGGGTTCGGCGGTGTCTCCGGGGCCACCCAGGTTGTCGGCTCCGGCGAGCGCCGCGCCGACACCCGTCTGCGCAGCGATCACGGCCGCATCGATGGCGCCGGTCTCCCGAATGATCTCGGCCTCGAGCCTGCGCAGGTCCTCGTGCACCCGATGATCGCCCGCGGCGTCGGCGTCCGCCGCGAACACCCGGTGTTGCAGAGCACGCACTCGGGCCAGCGGCGCGAGCAAGCCGCCCGGCGACGTGTCGAGCGGATGCGATGCCCACCACAGCGCGTCGAGAACGTCCCAACTCCCGGCGTGGTGAGAGCGCACCGCCTCGAGGAATTCGGGGTCGTTCAGCGCCAGGTCGTACAGGTCGTCGTGGTGCTGTGCCACTGGGTCCCCCTCATCGCTGGGCACAGCCTGACACACGGGCCGGCGGTGCGCTCACCCCGGTGGGGGGCTACGGGCCGGTGGGCGAGCGGAGCGTCATTTCCGAGGTGACCTCACCCGTGCGGCCCCAGATCACGGTGACATCACCGATCATGTCGCCCATCTCGTCCTCCACGTAGAAGTCCGGCGGCAACTGCGCGAGGTAGTCAGCGCTCTCCCAGGACAGGCGCAACCCGATCGACGGATATTCCGACTCGAGAGCGCAGGTCGACAGGTAGCCGCTGCCCTCCGGAATCGCAACGAGGCAGATCAGGCTGCCGCTCGCCCGCACCGCGTAGAACGGTGACCGCCCCACCAGGTTCGGGCCCTCTGCCCACCCCGCCGAGCCCAGATATCTGAAGGAGTCCGGCTCGAAGGTGGCGGACATCGCCCGCGCGGGGATGTCCTCCGGACGCTGCGCCTGCGCGAACAGCGCCGCCGGGTTGCCGGGTGTCTCGGCGGTGGCGCTCGCGGACGGCGCCGGCGACGAGGCCGCCTCGGTGAGCCGGCTGCCCAACACCGCGCCGATCACGGCTGCCGCGACCAGGGCCACGGCCACGATCGCGGAGGGCAGCAACCGTCGGCGCGCGGTGCGCCCGGTCGGGACCTCGGCGGGTGTCGCCGGTGCGGGTGAGTCGCCGGTGGCCTCGGTCGGGTCGAGGTGCGGCGGGCCGTCGGCTGTCGGGGCGGTCGGCTCCGGGTCGGCCATGCGGCGCCTGAGGTCAGCGTGGGCGGCGGTGATCGCGTCCGTCGCGGCCGAGCGTTCGGCCACGATCTCGGCCTCGAGCTCCCGCACGACCTGGGCCACAGCGTGGTCGCCGGCAGCGTCGCCATCCGCCGCGAAGACCCGGCGTTGCAGCTCCCGCAGCCGGTGGATGGGCGACGGGCTCCCGCTCGGGGCGGGGTCTTCAGGGTGCCACTCCCACCAGAGCGCATCGAGCAGGTTCCACCGACCGGTATGGGCCGCGGTCGCCGCCGCCAGGAAGCGCTGATCAGCCAGCGCCTGGTCATACGGGTCGTCGTAGACGTTCTCAACCAATGAAACCCCCATCATTGTTGCACCCAGCCTGTCACACCCCGCGGCCGGCTTCAGGGGACCAGCGCCCGGCCGGTGCCCCGCGTCTCGATCGTCGAGTCCCGCATCCAAGTCACCGTGATGTCCATCACCATCGCTGTCCGGCCGTTCTCTTCCACCGGAAGAACGTCGCTGCTCTGCCAGGACAGGCGGAGGCCGCCCCGGGGAAAGTCCGCCTCGAGGGTACAGGTGGTGAGATAGCCGGCGCCCTCGGGCATCGCCACGAGGCAGATCGTGTTCGACGCACCGCGCGCGGCGTAGTAGGGCGAATCCGTCACGCCGTTGGCATCGACGTCCCGCCACCCCGACGAGCCGAGATATCTGAACGAGGCGGGGTCGTAGGCCCCCGGCAGCGGCACCCGCGGGATGTCTTGGCCGGTCTGGACCCGGGCGAAGACCTGGGCCGCCAGCACCGGCACGGTCGGGGTGCGGGTGCTGGTTGCGGTGGGGGTGGGTTCCGGGGCGCCGGACCGACTGGCGCTGGTCACCTGGCTGCCCACGAGGGCTCCGAGCAGCAACGCTCCGACCAGGCCGGCGCCCAGCAGCAGGCGGCGGCGCGGAGGCACCCACCGGGGCGTGCTGCCGACGATACTGCTGCCGACGACGACGTGAGGAGCGAACGGCGTCCCGGTGGCCGGCAACTCGGTGGCCGGCTGCTCGGTGCCGGACGACTCGGTGCCCGGCCGCTCGATGGCCGGCGACTCGGTGTCCGGCGGCTCGCGACCCGCGTGCGCTGCAGCGAGCGCCGCGCCGATGTTCGCCCGTTCTTCCCCGATCTCCGCTTCCAGCTCACGCACGGCATCGGCCACGGCACCGTCGCCGGCCGCGTCGCCATCCGCCGCGAACAACCGGCGTTGCAGGCTGCTCAGCCGGGCGACGGGTGAGGGGCTGCCGCTCGGGGCCGCCTCGGCAGGATGCCTGCACCACCAGAGCGCGTCGAGCACCGGCCAGTGGCCCCGGTGGGCCGCGGTCACGGCGCGCAGAAAGTCCGGATCGGTCAGGGCGCGCTCGTACGGGTCATCGTCACGCCGCGCCTGTGCCACGAGACTCCCGTCATTGATGCGCACATCCTGCCACCATCCGGCCGATCCGGCCCCGGGCATCCGCCGGCCTTGCCCGGTCAGCGCGAGAAGGACACGGTGCTGTTTCCGCTGAAACGCCCGGTGCCCTACGCGCTGGTCGAGCGGCTCGCCCGCGCCCTCATCGCCGCGCGGGCGACGTAGAACCGTCGGCGCGGCCCCGCCGCCATTGGCCGGGTCCCCGGCCGGTGGCAGGATGCCCGCATGATGGCGACCGGCATCCGTACCAACCCGTGGGGCGGGCAGCGCCAGACACGCTGGCAACAGGCGGTGGACTGGCCGCTCACGATCGCAGCCATCCTCTTCCTGGTCGCCTATTCGATCACGGTGATCGGCGATGTGGATGTCGCCACCGCCGACCTCCTGCGGCTGCTGATCCTGGTCAGCTGGGCGCTGTTCCCGGTGAGCTACCTCGTGGAGATCGCCCTCGCCGACCACCCCTGGCAGTGGGTGCTGCACCATCCGGTCAACCTGCTCTTCGTGTTGCTGCCGCTGCTGCGGCCACTGCGGCTGCTGCGGGTCGTCGCGCACAGCAACGTCTTCCAGCAGTCTGCGGGCACGGCCTTTCGCGCCAGGGTGCTGGTCTACCTCGCCGGCGCCGCGACCCTGGTCACCTACATCGCCGCCCTCGCCGTACTCGAGGCCGAACGGGCGACCCCGGACGCCAACATCACCTCGTTCGGTGACTCCTTCTGGTGGGCCGCCGTGACCATCACCACCGTCGGCTACGGCGATTTCACTCCGGTCACCCTGCGCGGGCGCACCATCGCCACCGCGCTGATGCTCGGCGGCGTGGCCGTGCTGGGTGTCCTCACGGCCACCCTCTCGTCCTGGATCGTGCAGCGGGTGTCCGAGCTCGAGGACCGCCACAAGTAGCCGAAAACCGGCCGCGGACACGAATAGGGCCAGCGAGGCGGGAATGATACACTCTCCGAATACCCTTAACGAACCGCTGTGCCATTTTCAGTCGCGTGTTGTATCCAGTGAGTTGCCCTGGGTGCGTCGAATCGGCTGTGGCAGCACCGCGGCGGAGCACGGCCGGCGCCCCGCGCCGCCGTCCGGGTGATACGTCAACCACGCTCAACGAATTATGAGGCTGCATCAGATGATTTTCGAAGTCGGCGAGACCGTCGTCTATCCCCACCACGGCGCGGCAACCATCACCGCGGTCGAGACCCGCACGATCAAGGGTGTCGAGAAGCGTTACATCACGCTCACCGTCCACCAGAGTGATCTGGCCATCAACCTGCCCATCGACAACGCCGAGCTCGTCGGCGTGCGCGACGTCATCGACGCCGCCGGTGTCGAGGCCGTCTTCGACGTGCTCCGCAGCGATGTCGAAGAAGAGCCCAGCAACTGGTCGCGTCGTTACAAGGCCAACACCGAGAAGATGGGCAGCGGCAGCGTCTATCGCGTCAGCGAGGTCGTTCGCGACCTGTGGCGCCGCGACCGCATCTCCGGCGTTTCCGCCGGCGAGAAGCGGATGCTCATCAAGGCTCGCCAGGTTCTCGTCTCCGAGCTCGCGCTCGCGCAGAAGTCCACCGAAGAAGAGGCCTTCGTCACCCTTGACGACGTGCTGAACGCCAGCGTCGCCGAAGTCGCCTAGTTCACCACCTCTGTAGTTCATCACCTTGACGCGTCGCCGGATGCGCAGCCTGTCTGCTGCCGCCCGGCGGCGCGTTTGTGTTGTCGGGGTGCTGGTGGGCCTGGCGCTGTCCGGCTGCGCGTCCGGCCCGTCGCCCGCATCCGGCCCGGTGCCGCCGCCGGTGGGCGGTGGCCTCGACTATCAGCTCGGCGGCGCCTACGACCCACCAGCCGGAGTGGACATCGTCGTGCGTGACAGCACCGATGAGCCCGCGGCCGGCCTCTACTCGGTGTGTTACCTGAACGGTTTCCAGACCCAGCCGGCAGAGTCCCAGCGGATACTCGAGGATTCGCCCGAGCTGATCCTTACAGCCGGCGGCGGGCCGGTGCGCGACGAGAATTGGCCGGACGAGCTTCTGTTCGACACCGGCAGCGCCGGGAAGCGCACCGCACTCGCCGCGCTGCTGCTCCCCCTACTGACGAACTGTGCGACGTCCGGCTTCGACGCCGTGGAGATCGACAACCTCGACTCGTACACCCGGTCGGCCGGTCTGCTCACCGCCGAGGACAATGTCGCGTTCGCGCGCATCCTGGTCGCCGCCGCGCACGACGAGGGCCTGGCGATCGGCCAGAAGAACGCCGCCGACCTGGCGGAGCCCCTCGCCGAGCTGTTCGACTTCGCCGTCGCCGAGGAATGCGACCGTTGGCAGGAGTGCGGGCTCTACCGGGCGGCCTACGGCGATCGGGTGCTGGCCATCGAATACACCGACGACCTGCGCGTTGACTTCGCCGCAGTCTGCGCGGTGCCTGACCGGCCGCGGTCGATGATCCTGCGCGACCGCGATCTCGTCGTGACCGGTGCACCGGGGTACGTATACGAACGCTGCTGAGGCGGCTCCGCCGACCGGGTTCGGTGGGGCGACCAAACCATCCGGCCGACGGCGGCGAATCAGTGTCGTGAGGCAACGGGCCTTGCGGTTCACACTTCAGGAGCTCCCCCATGCGATTCATTCCCACCAAGGTCCACGCGGTCCTCGACTACGTCGTTGCGATCGCCCTGATCCTCGCCCCCACCATCTTCATGTTCGAAGAGGTCGGCGGCGCCGCGGTCATCGTTCCCCGCGTCCTCGGCGTCGGCCTGATCCTCTACAGCCTGTTCACCCGCTACGAGCTGGGCCTGATCAAGGTCATCGGCATGCCGATCCACCTCGTCTTCGACGTGCTGGCATCGATCGTCCTGATCGCGTCGCCGTTCCTGTTCGGCTTCGCTGACGAGGCGCCGAACGCCTGGCTGCCGCACATCGTAGTCGGCGTCGCCGTGATCCTCGTCGTGCTGTGCTCGAAGAGCCAGCCCGGCGTCAGCGTCTCCGGCACCAGGGCGCACGCCAACAGCGTCGCCTGACCCGCACGGCCCTCGACTGCGGCAGGCGCCCCCGGCACTGGGAGCGCCTGCCGCTTTTTCGCGCCCGGACATGCCGAGTTGCCGCAAGATGCCCCTCCGACCGTCCCTAGCGGGATCTTGCGGCACGTGCGTGTATCACCCGCGCTCGACTTGCCGGAAACTGCCCCCTCGGGCGCGCGATGGGGCGTTTTGCGGCAAGTCGGCGCCGCGCTACTGTCCGTACCGCGACGGGCTAGCGCGGCGGATTAGCGCGCCGGACGCAGCATCCGCCACAGCAGCGCTCGCTCGGTTACGCCCCAGAGCGCGCTCACCGTGAGGTAGATCGCCGCGGCCAGCGGCACGAAGGCCGCGAAGACCACGCTGATCAGCGGCAGCCAGCTGAGCACACCGGTCATGGTCGCCTGGGCGGCGGGCGAGAGCGCACCCGGGGCGGCCGGCGACGCCGCGCCAGGGGCGGGCGCGGCGGCGGATACGGCTCCCTGGGCCAGCATCAGCCGTCGGCTGAGCAGCTGGGCCACCAGCAACACGCCGAGCAGCACGCCGCCGACCAGAAGCACCGTGGGGGTGGGCCCGGCACCCCAGCCGGTGAGGATGCTGGTGCCCAGCGGACTGCCGAACAGGCCAGCTGCGAGAAGGGCGTTGTCGTGCCCGTTGATGGTGCCCAACACAAACAGGCCGTAGACGATCGAGAGGATCGGCGCCTGCACCAGCAGGGGCAGGCACCCGGCCAGCGGCGAGGCGTTCTCGGCGGCGTAGAGGGCGGCCGTCTCGCGTTGCAGACGCTCCGGGTTAGTGCCGTGCAGCCGCCGCAGCTCGGTCAGCCGCGGGGCGAGGCGTTGGCGCAGCTGCTGCGCGCGCGCTTGGGATACCCCCACCGGGATGAGCAGCAGGCGCAGGGCGAGGGTGAGCACGATGACGGCGAGGGCCGCCGCGTTCGCGGTGGCGAACGGGGTGAGGAACAGGGTGAGGTTGTGCAGAACGGCGTAGGCCGCGTCGAGCACGGCCGCGATGGGGCCGAAGGCATAGATGTCCATGGAAAGCTCCCGGTCGGAATACGGAAAAAGAGGAACCGTATGGTCGCGACAGGGCGGCGGGGCACCCGGCGGGTGCGGCGCGAGAGAGCTCCCTAGGCGACCGGGAGGGCGCGGCCCGGGGCGCGCGGCTGAGGCTTCCCTGGCGCATCCGGAACGCTTTGGCCGACCTGGGAGGCCAGCTCGGGGTAGGGCCGGGCGACGGGGGTGGGGGCGCCGGTGAGCACCATGACCAGCATCGCGAGCACCTGCTGGGCCGCGCCGGTGACGGCCACGGCCGAGGCGGCCAGGGTGAACAGCGCCGCGAGGGCGAGCAGCTCGCCGAAGCCGCGGCCGCCGAGGGAGAGCGCACCGAGGCCGAACCCGGAGCCCAGGCTCAGGCCGAGCAGCACCGACAAGCGGGCAGTCGGCGACGCCGGCGGCATCAACGTGCGTGCGCGCATCCGGGGCCCCTTTCTTGCGGTCGACCCGGCCAGCCTAGCCGGATGCAGCGCGGCTGCGCTCAGCGCGGCCGGACTCAGAGCGCCCGCATCGAATTGTTGCGCTTCTCGTGGGTGAGCTCGGCCAGGCCCAGGTGCTCGAGCAGCGGGGGCAGGTACATGCCGAAGCGACCGCGGTAGCCCTTGCGCAGGCCGTACCAGCCGCCGACCGGATTGTCCGGGGACCGGCCCCACGCTTCGACGCTGCCCTCCGGTGCGGTCTTCTGTTCGTCGCTGGCGCCGAGCGGCACCCAGTCGCCCTGCTCGACCAGCCAGGCGTGCAGGTCGTCGATGGCCCTGGCCTGATACTTCAGGGTCGTGGCGCCCACCTGGCAGACAAGTTCGTCGCCCTCGCGGTACATCGAGTACGTCGAGGTGCCGGGCGCTGTCGTGAGCTGCCAGGGCTCGGCAGGCGTTCCGTCGGTCATCAGGGTCTCCATTCGTCAGCGAATGCGGGGAACCCACCGGCTCCCGTCGGCCCCAGCCTAGGCCGGGCGCCGCGAAACGCCACGGCGCCGTCACGCCACCGAGTACGCTGAGCGCACGTGAATCAGGGAGGACCCGCGCATGGCGAAGAAGGATGCATCCGCCACACCCCGCATGGACAAGAAGCTCTACGAGGGCGAGCTGCGTCGGCTGCAGTCCGACCTCGTGACCATGCAGGAGTGGGTCCGCGAGTCCGGCGCCCGGATCGTGGTGATCTTCGAGGGTCGTGATGCCGCCGGCAAGGGGTCGGCCATCAAGCGGGTCACCGAGTACCTCAATCCGCGCATTGCGCGCATCGTGGCGCTGCCCGTGCCCACCGACCGCCAGCGCGGCCAGTGGTATTTCCAGCGCTACATCGAGCACCTGCCCACCGCGGGCGAGATCGTACTGATGGACCGGTCCTGGTACAACCGTGCGGGCGTCGAGAAGGTGATGGGCTACTGCACGCCAGACGAATACCGCCGGTTCCTGCACCAAGCTCCCCTGTTCGAACGGATGCTCGTCGAAGACGGCATCATCCTGCTCAAGTACTGGTTCTCGGTGTCCGACCGGGAGCAGGAACTGCGCTTCCGGTCACGGCTGAACGACCCGATGCGGCGCTGGAAGCTCTCGGACACCGATGTGCTCTCGATCACCAAGTGGGTGGACTATTCGAAGGCCAAGGACGAGATGTTCGTGCACACCGACATCGCCGAGGCACCCTGGTGGGTGGTCGAAAGCGAAGACAAGCGCGCCGCCCGCCTGAATATGATCAGCCATTTCCTGTCGATGGTGCCCTACGAGCAGATGGAGCCGCCGCCCGTGCACATCCCGCACCGGCCGCCGTCGTCGGACTACGAGCGGCCACCGCGCGAGCTCACGCGCCCGGTGCCCGATCACGCGGCGCGCATCACCGAGCTGGCCGCGGAGGCCAAGGCCAAGAAAAAGAAGAAGAGCTGACCCGGGGTCAGCCGATGGTGCGGGGTCGGGCGGGTTCGCGCAAGCGTGCCTTGGCCCCGTGCTCGATCAGCACCGGGACGTAGTCGCGGATCGGCTTGCCGTCGAGCAGGTGGCGTTCCTCGGTGACGACGCCTTCGATGACCGACCGCGGCCGATCGGGAAACTTCTCGGCCAGCCTGTCGATGACTTGGGAGACGGCCTGGTCTTCGTGCTGCTGACGTTCTTGAGTGTCCACGGGATCAGTTTGCGCCGACGCCCGCACCCGGGTCAACTTCGGAGATACTGAACGCCCCACCCTGCACGGACGTGCGCGCCCGCGTCGCGACGATGGTCAGGCCGCGCGGGGCCCGTCGAGCAGGGCCTCGGCGGCGGCGCGGGCCGATCTGGCGGCATCCGGGGTGCCACAGATGGCCGCGGTGGTCTGAGCGCCCTCGGCCAGCAACACCAGCATGGGTGCCAGCTCGGCCGGGGCGCCGGCCGCCGCGACCAGCTTCCCGACGTAGCCCTGGAAACCGACCTTCTGGGCCCGGGCGGCCTCGGCCACGGCCGGCACCGTCGCACCGAGTTCACCGAAGGCGTTCACGAATCCGCAGCCCCGGTAGTCGTCGCTGACGAAGCACTCGAGCAGATAGTCGTAAATCGACAGCACCCGCTCGCGCGGGGTCGTCGCGGTCGCGGCAGCGCGTTCCAGGCCGGCGGACCACTGCTCGTGCCTGCTGTGCAGCACGGCGAGCACGATCGCCTCCTTCGACGGGAAGAGGGCATAGAGCTTCTTCAGTGACAGCCCGGTCTCGGCGCGCAGTTCGTCCATCGACACGGCCTGGATGCCCCGGCTGTAGTACAACCGGTCGGCGGCGGCGGTCGCGACTTCACGCGGGCTACTTACAGTGTTCACACAAACCTCACTTGCATTGAGAACGTTCGTTCTCTAGGCTAGCAAACAGATCGGAGAACGCACGTTCTCTGGCAGACGAAGGGGACCATGACATGTCGTTCATCACGGTTGGCACAGAGAACAGCACCAACATCGACCTCTACTACGAAGATCACGGAACCGGCCAGCCGGTGGTGCTGATCCACGGCTTCCCGCTCGACGGGCACTCCTGGGAGAAGCAGTCTGCGGCCCTCCTCGACGCGGGCTACCGCGTGATCACCTACGACCGCCGCGGCTTCGGCCAGTCCAGCCAGCCCACGGTCGGGTTCGACTACGACACCTTCGCCGCCGACCTCAACGTCGTACTCGAGACCCTCGACCTGCGGGACGTCGTCCTGGTCGGCTTCTCGATGGGCACCGGAGAGGTCGGTCGGTACCTGGGCAGCTACGGGTCCGACCGGGTGGCGAAGGCCGTCTTCCTCGCCTCCCTCGAGCCGTTCCTGCTCAAGACCGACGAGAACCCGGGCGGCGCCGCGCCCCTGGAGTTCTTCGAGGGCATCGTCGACGCCGTCAAGGCCGACCGCTACGCCTACTTCACCGAGTTCTACACGAACTTCTACAACACGGCCGAGAACCTCGGCAGCCGGCTGAGCGTCGAGGCCCTGCAGAACAGCTGGAATGTGGCCGCCGGCTCCGGATCGTTCGCGGCGGCCGCGGCCCCGCTGACCTGGATCACCGACTTCCGCGCCGACGTGGCGAAGATCACGGTTCCCTCTCTGATCGTGCACGGCACGAGCGACAACATCCTGCCGATCGACTCCACCGGCCGACTCTTCGCGAAGGCCCTGCCGGCGGCCGAGTACGTCGAGATCGACGGCGCCCCGCACGGGATGCTGTGGACCCACGCGGCCGAGATCAACGAGGTTCTGCTGGCCTTCCTGGCCAAGTAGGCGGCACCCCTCGACCACCGCAACTGTTGCCCGTGCGGACAACTGTGCCCGGCGTACCGGGCGCACCTGTCCGCATGGGCAACGGTTGGGCCTAGGAGCATGCCTCAGGGGCGCTGGGCGGGCGGCGCCTCGGCCAGGAGGGTGCGGGCCGCGAGGCCGATGATGGCGCTGTAGGTGGGGTAGGCGAACCGCACGTGGGCGAGGGTCGCCACATCCACGCCGGCGGCGATGGCCGTGGTCACCGACTGCACCACCTCGATGGCGTTCTCGCCCACGGCGTGTGCACCGAGGATCAGCTCCCGGCGCCGGTCGGAGATCAGCATCAGGAACCCGCGTTCCCTGTCGTCGATCACCGCTCGGTCCAGGCTCGCATACGGCACCGTGGCCACCACGCAGAGCGGGTCACGGGCACGTGCCTGCTCCTCGGTGAGCCCCACCCCGGCATAGTCGGGATCGGTGAACCCGCCCGCGGGCAGCAGGTGGTGCGGGGTGCGACGGTTGGTGCCCAGCACCGCGTTCTCGGCCGCGGCCTCACCCTCGAACTGGGCGGCCTGCACGAGCATGTCACGGCCGTTCGCGTCGCCGACGGCGAAGATGTGCGACACCTCGCTGCGGAAGTACTGGTCGACGGGAATCGCGGACCGCTCCGTGGCCACGCCCGCGTTCGCGAGGCCCAGGTCGTCGACATCCGCCGGCCAGCCGGTCGCCATGATCACGGCATCGAACTGTCCTGACACCGGTTCACCGGCCGCACGCCAGGTCAGGAGGATCGAGCCATCCGGCTGCTTCACCAGCGACTCGACGGTCTCGATGCCGGTCTCGACCCGAGTGCCCTGCTCGCGGAACGCCGTGGTCACCCCGGCGGAGACGGCGGCGTCGGAGGCCATCAGGATCCGCGGTGCCACGTCGAGCAGCGTCACCCTCGAGCCGAACGAACTGAAAATGGTCACCAGCTGGGCGCCGGTGTTGCCGCCGCCGATCACCGCGAGGCGTTCGGGCAGGGCGGGCAGGGTGAGTACGTGTTCGGGCACCGTCGCCAGGTCGGCGCCGGGGATCGGCAGCCGGCGTGAGTGACCGCCCACGCAGATCAGGATGTTGTCGGCGCTGATGCGGCGGCCGCTGTCGAGCTCCACGGTGTGCGGGTCGACGAACCGGGCCCGTCCCTCGAGGACGAGGTCGATGCCGGCGGCGCTGAACCGCTCGGCCTCGCGTTTGATCGACCGTACTCTGTCGACGGATTCGGTGACCCTGGCGGCCGTGGTGCGCCAGTCGAATCGCTGGATGACGGCCTCGATGCCGTAGGTCTCGGCGGTGCGCACCTCGCGCATCAGCCTGGCCGCCTTCGCGAGCGCCCGGGTGGGCACGCAGCCGGTGTTCACACAGGTGCCCCCGGTGCGATCGGCCTCGACGACCACGACCCCGGCCCCCAGCTCGGCCGCGCGGAGGGCAGCGGCCGTGCCGGCGGGGCCGGCGCCGATCACCAGCACGTCGTAGTGCGAGCGGGGTGCGGTGGCCGCGGCGGAGCCGGCCGGGGAGGAGACAATGGGATCAGCGGGCATGGGAACCTCCTGGCAACAGAACGGAGCACCGACTCTGCCAGCGGGTCCTGAGAAAAGCCCTTGACCGGCAGCTAGGCGGGGCCTGGCACACCCTTGGTCGGCTTGCCCTGGCTGGACTTGGCCGCCCGGCCGGCCTTGCGCAGGGCGCGCTGGCGGGCATCCTCGACCTTCATCAGGGTGCGGGTTTCATCGAGGTCGCCGATCAGGGGGCGCCACCAGGCGGCCGCGGGGTCGGCATCCACCAGGATCGTTCGGATCAGCAGGGTGAGCGGAATCGCCAGGATCGCGCCGATGGCACCGAGCACGATCGCCCAGAACAGCACCGAGGCGAAGGTTAGGGATTGGCTGAGGGCGACGGCGTTGCCGACCACCCGGGGCTGCACGATCGACTGCACCACCCCGTTGACGATCGCGTAGATCACGATCACGGGCAGCGCGAGCTCCCAGCCGCCGGTGAGGAACGCGAACACCGTGGGCGGGATGATGGCGATGAAGTAGCCCACATTGGGGATGAAGCTGCACAGGAATGACAGCAGCCCCCAGAGGAACGCGCCCGGCACCCCGAGCAGCACGAGCGCCACGGCGTTCAAGACACCTTGGACGATGCCGAGGAGGGTGGTGGCCACCATGTAGCGGCGCACGCTGGAGGCGAAGTTCGTCAGGGCCTCCACCAGTGTGGGTCGGGTCGGCCGCAGTTGAGTGAGCAGGGTGGGCAGGTAGCCGGCGTCCGCCGCCATCAGGATCAGCATGGTCAACACGATCACGAGGGCGACCGTGATGTTGGTGATGCTGCCGAAGAGTCCGGAGACGACCGAAGCCAGATTGCTCGGGTCAAGGCTGTCCTCGACGGCCTGCACCTGCGCCGAGCCGAATCCGAGGCTCGCGAGCCAGTCGGTGATGGTGGTGGCGATGTCGCTGATCTGGCTGGAGAACTGGGGCAGCAGGGTGGCGAATTGGCCCAGGGCCAGGCCCAGCGCCGCCACGAAGGCCGCCAGCACGATGAACACCGTCGCGACAACGGATCCCGTGGCCAGACCCCGCGGCACGCCGCGCCGTTCCAGGCCCCGGCGCACCGGGTGCGCGCAGATGGTGAGCACCAGCGCCAGGAGGATCGGCGCCGCGATGCCGGCAATGGCGGCCAGGCCGAAGACCGCCACCGTGGCACCGCCCAGACCGACGAGGATCGAGGTGCTGCGGTGCGACGAGACCGGCGGACCGACGATCACCGGCTCGTCGCTGGCCACGCCTCGGGGGTGCGCCTCGTCCCTCTGGGGTTGTTTCCTTGATCGGCGTCGCCACATGGGGTCCCTTCCGCATCGGTTCGCGTCAGGCACAGTGTCCTCCCCCGCAGCCCGCCGCGGCGTCACCCGTTTCGGGTGAGCCCGCGGGGTCAGGCGGGCGTCAGAGCCCGGGTAGGTGCCGGATATTGGACCGCGCCATCTGCACCGCCTCACCCACCCCACCGTTGAGCACGGTCTTCGACAGGGCCAGCGCGAAGCCCTTCACCTGCTTGGCGGTCACGTTCGGCGGCAGGGACAGCGCCAGCGGGTCGGTGACGATGTCGACCAGGGCGGGCCCCTCATGGGCGAAGGCGGCCGTGAGCGCGGACCGCAGCACCGCGGGGTCTTCCACCCGCACGGCATGGAAGCCGAGCGCGGTGGCCACGGCAGCGTAGTCGACGGCGGGCACGTCGACACCGAAGTCGGGGTACCCGTCGACGAACATCTCCAGTTTCACCAGGCCCAGAGTGGAGTTGTTGAACACCACGACCTTCACCGGAAGCTGCTGCGCGGCGATGGTGATGAGCTCGCCGAGCAACATCGCCAGTCCACCGTCGCCGCTGATGGTGACCACTTGTCGGTCGGGGTAGGCGCTCTGGGCGCCGATCGCCTGCGGCACCGCGTTGGCCATCGACCCGTGCAGGTACGAGCCGATCAGCCGGCGACGCCCATTGGGGGTGAGGTACCGGGCCTGCCAGACGTTGCCCATGCCGGTGTCGGCGGTGACGATGGCGTCGTCGGCGACGAGCTCATCGAGCATGGCGGCCGCGAACTCCGGGTGGATCGGGCGGCCGTGGTCGACATCCGTGTAGGTGCCGACGACCGAGCTGAGCAGTTTCTCGTGCTTCTTGAGGGTGCGTTCGAGGAAAGCCCGGTCGGTCTTCTTCGTCACCAGGTCGGTGAGGGCCGCGAGCGTGGCCGCCACGTCGCCGTGTACCGGATGGGTGACGCTGACCCGACGGCCCAAGTGGGACGGGTCGGTGTCGACCTGGGCGATGACCACCTTGTCGCCGTCGGGCAGGAACTGCTCATAGGGGAAGTCGGTGCCCAGAAGCAGCACCAGGTCGGCGTCGTGGATGCCGGCGTGCGCGGCCCCGTAGCCGAGCAGACCGGTCATGCCCACGTCGAACGGGTTGTCGTACTGGATCCATTCCTTGCCCCGCAGGCTGTGCCCGATGGGCGCGGCGACGAGGTCGGCGAAGGCGATCACCGCGTCGTGGGCACCGGCGACGCCGGCCCCGGCGAAGATCGCGACGGTCTTGGCCCGGTTGATCGCGTCGGCCAGGGCACGCACGTCATCCGCTGCGGGCACCACGGTCGGTCGCCCCGGCAACACGAAACGGGGCACGGCGCCCTCGGCATCGAGTTCGGCGACGTCACCGGGCAGGGTGACCACCGATACCCCGCTCAGGGCGACCGCGTGCCGCATGGCCGCGTTGACCACCTTGGGCGACTGCTCGGCGGAGGAGACCAGTTCCCGGTAGTGCGAGCACTCGGTGAAGAGCCGGTCCGGGTGGGTTTCCTGGAAGAAGCCGCTTCCGATCTGACCAGTCGGGATGTGGCTGGCGATGGCCAGCACCGGCGCTCCGCTGCGGTGTGCGTCGTAGAGTCCGTTGATCAGGTGCAGGTTTCCCGGACCGCAGCTGCCGGCGCACACGGCGAGGCGTCCGGTGAGCTGGGCCTCGGCGCCGGCCGCGAAGGCCGCGGCCTCCTCATTGCGCACGTGCACCCAGTCGATGCCGCCCTTGGCGGCTCCGCCGGTTCGACGCACGGCGTCGACGACGGGGTTGAGGCTGTCCCCGACGATGCCGTAGATGCGGCGCACCCCGGCGTCCACGAGTTGGGCGATGATCTGGTCTGCGACGGTCTGAGCCATCCGTCCAGTAAACCCCGCGCGCCCGGCACGGCGATATCCCTCGAGGGCACAGTCAGCGAACTCTCAGCGGCGCTGGACTTGGCTCACGGAGAAACTCCAGGGGCGTCACCGTACCGAGGTCGGTCTAATCGCCCGCGGATACCGCGACCGGCGTGACGTCCCAGACCACGGGTGCGGGGTAGAACGGATTGACGGCGGGATCAGGCGCCGAGAAAGCCATGCCACCCAGGTTGTGCCAGCCCAACCCGACCACCGTGGAACCTTTGGGTGCCGTGTACAGCACACAGGCGAGGTACTCGTCCGGTCCCCGGTCCTCGTCGAGGTCGAACCGCTCGAGCTCGAACGGGCAGATCGTGTTCGCCGTCAAGGAGCCCATGTATTCGCGCTCCACGATGCCGCCTTCGGTGCCGTCGTCGAGCACCGGACGCAGGAGCGGGGTCGCGTAGGCGGTCACGCTGCCGGTGACCCAGCGGTACTGAATCACGGCGAAGAACGGGGTTTCCCCCGCGAACCCCGCACCGTTGTCGAAAACGTCCCAATAGGAGGGTTCTCCCTCGACGACACCCAACACGGTTGTTTCGATCGCGTCCCCCGGCACACCCTTGTAGTTGGACTGCGGAAGCAGGGCGATCTCGCCGACCTCGAGGTGCTGTCCGGGCGTGGCCGTTGGCGCCCTGTCGACCGGCATGGCGACGGTGTCGAACGGCAGCGCGGGCAACTGGTCGTCGTCGGCATTCCCCGAGCAGCCGGCCAGCAGAACGCCGACGGCGAGTGCGCCGACGAGCGGCAGCGCGGCCCCTCGACCCACCAGTTCACGAAGTCTCATGTGTATCCCCCTGTGGCAAACATCGCAGCGCGTCGGGACAAAAGCAATTCCGGGCAGGGGCATCGTCGTGGGAGGCTTACCGCGTGAACGGAAAACTGGCTGGCGGATTTGACGGCGGTGCCCATCTGGTCGACGGCACGATTCGTCGAATTCCCGGCCCCTGGACACCGGCCGTGAACGCCCTTCTGCAGCATCTGGCATCCACCGGTTTCGTCGGAGCGCCGCGCCCGCTCGGCTCTGACGCGCAGGGCCGCGACGTGCTCAGCTATCTCGACGGTTCGACCGTCGGCAACCTCCGCCCGTGGCCGCGCTGGACCCACAGCGACGGAGCGCTCCTGGATGTGGGCGACTGGCTCAGGCGCTATCACTCCGCCGTCGCCGACTTCGTCCCGCCCGCAGGGTCGCGGTGGCGCGAGGGCCGGGCGTGGAAACCCGGCTTGATCATCGGCCACAACGATGCGGCGCCCTACAACGCGGTCTGGAATGCACACGGGCTCGTGGGTTTCGTGGACTGGGACATGGCCGGCCCGACCACGAGCGCCGAAGACCTCGCCTGGGTCGTCTTCTCCTGGGTGCCGCTCCACGCGCGTCAGCTCGTTGTTGACGAAGGATTCACCGCATTCGGAGAGCGCCGGGCTCGTTTGGAGTCGATTCTCCGGGTCTACGGGTGGGGCGGAACGACAGACGATGTGCTCGAGCTCATCCGTCGACGCGTGCAGACGCAACGGGACATCATCCGCTCAGTGGCCAGCTGCGGCGACGAGACCTATCGAAGGATGCTGGCTCACGGGGTCGATCTCACCCTTCAGTCCGCGTTGGGTGAGCTCGATACGGTCTGATGGCGTCGCTCGTGGGGGTCGACACCGCGAGCCCCTGCAGGACTCGGCGTCAGCCGCGGGTGCGGGGCGCCGTGGTGCTGTCGCGCACGATCAGCTCCGGGGCGATCGCGGGAATCGTCTCCGCGCCCTCGCCGCCCATCAGCTGCAGCAGACGGCCGACCGCGAGGCGGCCGACCTCGTCGAAGTCGAGCCTGATCGTGGTGAGTCCGGGCTGGAAATACCTGGCCTCGCTCATGTCGTCGAAGCCCACGACGCTCACGTCGCCAGGCACCGACAGGCCACGTTCGGTCAGGGCCTTCATGATGCCCAGGGCCATGGAGTCATTCGCGGCGAGCACCGCCGTGATGGCCGGGTTCTCGGCGATCAACAGTCCGGCACGGTAGCCGGATTCAACGGTCCAGTCTGCCGTGGAGAACTCGGGGTTCACCGGGCGGTGGGCGACGGCCAGCTCGGCCAGCCAGCCGGCGCGGCGAGCGTCCGACGCCATCCAGCCCCGCGGTCCGGCCACATGCCACACGGTGTCATGCCCGAGGTCGAGCAGATGCCGGGTGGCCAGTCGCGCCCCGAGCCCGTCGTCCATGGTCACGGCGTGAGAGCTGGCCGGCGCGCCCTGTTCGAAGCGGACGATGGGCACGTCCAGGTCCAACCCGTTGAGTACCGGGGCCGCGGCGGACATCGGTGCCAGCACGACAATCCCGTCCACGGAGTCACCGAGCAGGGTGTCCACGGCCGCCCGGATGTCATTCGAATCGACATCGGAGATACTCACGAGGCTGGTGGCGTAGCCGTTGCGGCGCGCCTCCTCTGCGACGCCGAAGAGCACCATTGTCGAGCCGTGCACCGGCAGGGAATAGCTGAGCACCCCGAGGTTCATCGAACGATTGGTCGCCAACGCGCGTGCAGCCGAATTCCGGTTGTACCGCAGCTGGGTGATCGCCCGTTCGACCCGTTCCCGCACCTCGGGCCCCACATTGCTGTGGCCGTTCACGACCCGCGACACGGTTTGTTGGGACACTCCGGCGAGCCTGGCCACGTCGATCATGCGCACACTGCGGTTCGCCGGGCGCTGGCTCTCGCCCACCGGGCCCACGGGAGAAGTCGACATCGGTCAAGAATACCCTCATGGGGTGCGAGAGCGCACTATCGCGAGGGATCTCTGGTGCTTCGCCCAGTGACGAATATCAGTCGAAATTCACCTGTTCATCAGGGAGCGTGCCGCATCGACTGCGCGCTGGAAACCAGAAACCGTCGTGATAGTGCGCTAACATTCAGCGCTGATAGTGCGCTAACATACAACCGCGTGATAGTTGTCTCAAAGCGCAACACAACGAAGGCGGAATGCTAAATGAGTTCCTATGAACCCGAGATCGAGGTCGCGATCGCGCGTGTGCGGGCGGATATCGCTCGGCTGCATGGTGAGTTGACGGCCAATGGCTTGGTGGTGTGGACCGGCGGTAACGTGT
>NZ_SOFZ01000010.1:0-198237 GCF_004402435.1 Cryobacterium sp. TMB1-7 | reverse complement strand
CTCACCGCGAACGTCGTCGAGGTCGTCGAACCCACCCAAGCGCTACCCAAACTCCCCGTCGGCCGCGCCGTCTGGAAGCCCGCACCCGACTTCGCCACCTCCGCCGCCGCCTGGCTCACCGCCGGCGCCGCCCACCACACCGTCATGTCGACAGCCGTCGGCATCGAGGTGTTCCAAGACTTCGCCGAGATCGCTCAAACCGAGCTCCTTGTGATCGATGAAACCACCACCCTGCGGGACTTCTCCCGCGAGGTCCGATGGAACCAGGCGTACTACCGCCTGGCGCAAGGCCTGTAAATCACACACGCACCACTCTGTTTCACCCATTTGACATCAAAGTCGATTGAAAATACGAAAGGAACCACAGTGAAGAAGAAAGCTTTCCTCGCGACACTGGCAGCCGGAGCCATGGTTATGTCCCTGGCAGCCTGCTCCAGCGGCGGAGACTCTGGCGGCGGCGACGGCGGCCTCGTCGGCGTCGCAATGCCCACCAAGTCCTCCGAGCGCTGGATCAACGACGGTAACGCCGTCAAGGAGCAGCTCGAAGCCGAGGGCTTCACCGTCGACCTGCAGTACGCAGAAGACGACATCCCCATGCAGGTCTCGCAGATCGAGAACATGATCACCAAGGGCGCCAAGGCCCTGATCGTCGCCTCGATCGACGGCACCACCCTCACCAGCGTGCTCCAGGACGCCGCAGACGCCGACATCCCCGTCATCGCCTACGACCGCCTGATCCGCGACACCGAGAACGTCAACTACTACGCCTCGTTCGACAACTTCAAGGTTGGCCAGCAGCAGGCCTGGTCGTTGCTGAACGGCCTCGGCCTGGTCGAGCTGGACGGAACGCCCATCGAGGGTGCACCGGCCGGCCCGTTCAACGTCGAGTTGTTTGCCGGTTCGCTGGACGACAACAACGCGTTCTTCTTCTACGACGGCGCGATGGATGTCCTCCAGCCGCTGATCGACGCCAAGACCATCGTGGTCAAGAGCGGCCAGACCGACATCGAGCAGGTTGCAACCCTGCGTTGGGACGGTGAAGAAGCACAGAGCCGCATGGAGAACATCCTGACGTCGACGTACTCCGACGGCAGCGTCGTCAACGGCGTGCTCTCCCCGTACGACGGCATCTCCCGAGGCATCATTTCTGCCCTCGAGGGCTCCGGCTACACAGTGGGCCCGGAATGGCCCGCGATCTCCGGTCAGGACGCTGAGCTCGACTCGGTCAAGGCCATCGTCGCCGGTGAGCAGTACGGCACGATCTTCAAGGACACCCGCAAGCTGGCCGAGGTCGCCGTTTCGATGACCCTCGCCCTGCTCAACGGTGACGAGCCGGAGATCAACAACACCGAAGATTACGACAACGGTGTCAAGGTTGTGGATTCCTACCTCCTCGACTCTTCGATCGTGATCAAGGACAACATCACCGAAGAGCTGGTTGACACCGGCTACTGGACCCAGGCCGAGATCGACGGCTAAGAGTCACGTGTTAGTGACCGGCCGGCGGGGCCTCACAGCCCCGCCGGCCGGTCAGCACAAGGTATCGACCTAAGAAAGGAACGCACGTGACCACCAACATCCTCGAGATGCGCGGTATTACCAAGACCTTCCCCGGCGTCAAGGCGCTGCAGGACGTGACGCTCAACGTCGCTCGCGGCGAAGTTCACGCCATCTGCGGTGAGAACGGCGCGGGCAAGTCCACGCTGATGAAGGTGCTCAGCGGCGTTTACCCGCACGGCACCTACACCGGCGACATCGTCTTCGAAGACGAAGTCGTTGAATTCAAGGACATCAGGGACAGCGAAGCCAAGGGCATCGTCATCATCCACCAGGAACTCGCACTGAGTCCCTACCTCTCCATCGCGGAGAACATCTTCCTCAACAACGAACAACGCGGCGCCTTGGGCCTGATCGACTGGAACAAGACCAACACCGAGGCCGTGAAGCTCCTCGCCCGCGTGGGCCTGCGGGAGAACCCCACCACCAAGATCATGGACATCGGAGTCGGCAAGCAGCAGCTCGTGGAGATCGCCAAGGCGCTCTCCAAGCGGGTGAAGCTGCTCATCTTGGACGAGCCGACGGCCGCCCTCAACGACGAGGACTCCGACCACCTGCTCAACCTGATGCTGCACCTGAAGGGTCAGGGCATCACGTCGATCATCATCAGTCACAAGCTCAACGAGATCAAAAAGGTCTCCGACGCCGTCACGGTCATCCGCGATGGCAAGGCCATCGAGACGATCGACAAGGTCGACGTGACCGAAGACCGCATCATCAAGGACATGGTCGGCCGCGATCTCGAGCACCGTTACCCGGACCACACGCCGAACATCGGCGAGGAAATCCTGCGGGTCGAGGACTGGACCGCGCACCACCCCCAGGACCCGACCAGGGTCATGGTCGACAACGTCAACCTGAACGTGCGGCGTGGCGAGATCGTGGGTATCGCCGGGCTCATGGGAGCCGGGCGCACCGAGTTCGCGATGAGCCTGTTCGGCCGCACCTACGGCAGCCGCATCACCGGCAAGGTGTTCAAGGCCGGCAAGGAGATCAAGACTCGCACGGTCACCGAGGCGATCGACAACGGCATCGCCTACGCCACCGAGGACCGCAAGACTTACGGCCTCAACCTCATCGAAGACATCAAGCGCAACATCTCGATGGCCTCGCTGGGCAAGCTCGTCAAGGGCGGACTGGTCGATGACAACGAAGAATTCAAGGTTGCCAACGAGTACCGCACGAGCATGAACATCAAGGCACCGACGGTGCTGGCCAAAACCGGGAAACTCTCCGGCGGCAACCAGCAGAAGGTCGTGCTGTCGAAGTGGATCTACTCGAATCCCGACGTGCTGATCCTGGATGAGCCCACCCGCGGCATCGATGTTGGCGCCAAGTACGAGATCTACGCGATCATCAACGCCCTCGCTGCACAGGGCAAGGGCGTCATCGTGATCTCGTCGGAGCTGCCAGAACTGATCGGCATCTGCGACCGCATCTACACCCTCTCCGAGGGGCGCATCACGGGAGAATTCCCGATCGATGCGGCCACCCCGGAGACCCTCATCAAGCACATGACCATGGAAAAGGCCCGTTAGCGTCGGCGCTATCGGAATAGGAGAAACGTCAAAATGAGTGATCTCGAAACCAAGCCGGCGAGCAACACGCCCGAAGGTGCACAAGTCAATCCCAGCAACTCCAAAGCGGCGGCCTGGTTCAGCCATGTCATCGCCGACCTCGGCAAGAACGGCATCTTCGTCGCACTGATCGTGGTGGTTGTGCTGTTCAGCTTCCTGACCGACGGCATCCTGCTGCGGCCGCAGAACATCTCGAACCTGATCGTGCAGAACGGGTACATCCTCGTTCTCGCGGTCGGCATGGTGATGGTCATCATCGCCGGCCACATCGACCTGTCGGTCGGTTCGGTCGCCGCCTTCGTCGGTGCCGTGTCCGGCGTGTTCGCCGTGACCTGGGGACTGCCCTGGTGGCTGTCGATCATCCTTTCGCTCCTGGTCGGTGCCCTGGTGGGAGTCTGGCAGGGCTTCTGGATCGCGTTCGTGGGCATCCCCGCCTTCATCGTGACCTTGGCCGGCATGCTCATCTTCCGTGGCCTCGCCCTCGTGGTGCTCGGCAACGCGAACATCGGTTCGTTCCCGGCCGAATACCGCGCACTCGGTAACGGCTTCCTCACGGATCTCTTCGGCGAGTTCGAGCTGGACCCGCTCACCCTGGGTGTCGCCGCACTGGCGATCATCGCCCTGATCGTGCAGCAGGTGCGCACCCGCAAGGGCCGCGCGGCCTACGGCCAGGAGGTCGAGCCGCTGGTTTGGTTCGTCGTCAAGCTCGTGCTCATCACCGCCGCCATCGCCATGTTCGCCTACGCCCTCGCCTCCTACAAGGGCATCCCGGTCACCCTGATCGTGCTGGCCGTGCTGATCCTGGTCTACGGCATCATCATGAACCGCAGCGTGTTCGGCCGTCACATCTACGCGATCGGTGGCAACCTGCACGCCGCTGAGCTGTCGGGTGTCAAGACCCGCAACGTGACGTTCTGGCTGTTCGTGAACATGGGCGTGCTCGCTGCCCTCGCCGGCCTGATCTTCACCGCTCGCCTCAACCTGGCCGGCCCGAAGGCAGGTGACGGCTTCGAGCTCGAAGCCATCTCCGCCGCCTTCATCGGTGGCGCGGCAGTGCAGGGTGGTGTCGGCACCATCGGTGGCGCCATCATCGGTGGTCTGATCATCGGTGTGCTGAACAACGGCATGTCGATCATGGGCATCGGCATCGAGTGGCAGCAGGCCGTGAAGGGCCTCGTGCTCCTCCTCGCCGTCGCCTTCGACGTCTACAACAAGCGTCGCTCCGGCGGCCGCTAGGCACCACGCTCCATCCGGCCGCCGGCCCCGCCTCCACCACGGATGCGGGGCCGGCGGTCTTTGTGTGCCCGCTCGTGCCTCGCGTTATGCCCCGCGGCCCACGTCGCGGCCCACGTCGCGGTCCACGTCGCGGCCCACGTCGCGGTCCGACGTGTGCCCCGCGGCACACGTTGTGCGCTGCGGCACGCTTTATGCCCCGCGGCCCACGTTGTGCGCGGCGGCACGCTTCATGCGCGGCGGCAGGCGCTAGAACCAATGCCGCCGGGGCTAACACGTGCCGCGGGGGCCAAGGCGTGCCGCCGGGAGCCTCTCGGCCTGGCACAGATGCGCGGCCGGCGGCCTTTGTTGCCCGCCGCCCGCGCATGTCTCCAAGACGCGGCTCGCTTCATGCGCCGCGGCCCGCCTTGTGCGCGGCGGCACGCTTTTTGCCCGGCGGCACGCCTCTTGCGCGGCGGCACGCGCTAGAACCAGTGCCGCCGGAGCTAAGGCGTGCCGCGGGAGCTAAGGCGTGCCGCCGGAGCTAAGGCGTGCCGCCGGGAGCCTTCCGTCCGGTACTGACACGTGGGTGCGCTGCTCCTCCACAGGGTACGGCTCGGGCGATTGCTCAACCGGGCCGGGTCAGTATCGTGCGCCAGCGGGTCGAAGAGGGACGCTGCCGTATGGCCAATCTCCAGTCCCCGTTATCCAACCCTTCGTCCGCCGAACGCACAGCCGACGCCGCGCGCCACCGCCAAACCCTCCGCCTCGCCGAAGTCGTGAGCACTCGGTACGGCGGGCTGCTCCCGTCTGGTGCCCTGCGAGAGGTCGGAGTGTCAACGCGCGCACTCCAGACGCTGTGCGTGAGGGGTGCGCTCCAGAGTGTCCGTCGCGGTGTGTACGTGACGGGCGAGCGCTGGCGCGCCGCTGATGTCGATGAGCGGTACCGCCTGATGGTGCGGGCGACCGTTCTGGCATCGGGGCGCCGGCTCGTTTTGTCGCATCAATCTGCGGGCATCCTGCACGGCTTTCCCACCATCGGGAGCTGGCCCGCGACGGTGCACATCAGCACCCCTGACGCTGTCGGAGGCAGCAGCACCCGGTTCATAACCAGTCACCGTGGGCCGGCTCCGGACTCAGTGCAGGAGATCGACGGATGCCAGGTCACTTCTGTTGCGCGCACCCTGGTGGATGTGGCCGCCTCGTCACCCTTTCTGGTGGGTGTCACGATGGTGGACCACGCGCTGCGGGTTGAGCAGGAACGCGCCGAACGGGAGCGGCGCGGAGAGGTGCCGATCCGACCGGCGCTGACGAGGGATGACCTCTACAGCGAGCTCGCGATGGTGAAACCGCGAACCGGTCGGCGCCGCGCCGAGCGGGTGATCGCTTTCGCGAACCCGCTGGCGGCAAACCCGGGGGAGACCCTGAGCAGGGTGCGGATCTTTCAGCTCGGCTTTGAGGCACCGGAGCTGCAGGTCTGCTTTCCCGACATCCTCGGCGGCAACGCTTGGGTGGACTTCTTCTGGCGCCGGGTGCGCAAGATCGGCGAATTCGACGGGTTCCTCAAGTACGGCACCGGGCTCGTGCTCGGCAATCGCGACCCGAGTTCGGTGGTGTGGCAGGAGAAACAGCGCGAGGATGCGTTGCGCGCCCGGGTGAACAGTTTCGACCGGTGGGGCTGGGATCTTGCTCTCTCACCCACCCGGTTCCACGCCTTCCTCACCGAGCGGGGAGTGCCCCGCGCCTGAGCGATTGTGGCGCCGAACGGGGCGCATCCGGCTCGCGGCACGGGCTAGGCGCGGTGGCACGCGGTGTATCCCGGGCCGGCGGGGCGGAAGCGGGCCGGCGGGGCGGAAGCGGGCCGGCGGGGCGGAGACGGGCCGCCGGGGCGAAGACGGGCCGCCGGGGCGATGTCGCGCCGCCCGGGGGAAGGGCGGGCCGCCGGGGAGGCTCAGCCCTCGGCGTCGAGCCGGCGCGTGGAGGCGCGTTCGATGAGGGCGGGAACGGACGCCGGAAGCGGGGAACCGTCACCGTTGATGCGGCTGAGCAACACGCTGAGCATGTCCCGTCCGATGTGCTCGAAATCCTGGCGCACGGTGGTGAGCGGGGGCGACAGGTGCTCCGCCTCGGGCACATCGTCGAACCCGACGATGCTGACGTCGCGGGGAACCGACCGTCCCCGATCGGACAGGGCGTGCATCAGCCCCACCGCCATCTGGTCGTTCGACGCGAAGATCGCCGTGAGCCCCTCGAGGTCGCAGGCCATGCCGAAGGTGTAGCCCGCGGACGGCGACCAGTCGCCGATGCCGATGCGGCGCGCCTGCAGGCCACGGGAGGCCAGCTCGTCACGCCACCCGCGCTCCCGCTCCTTGGCGTCGATCGAGTCGCTCGGCCCGGCCAGGTGGGCGATGTTGCGGTGGCCGAGCCCGGCCAGATAGGCCACCGCGGTGCGGGCGCCGCTGTACTGGTTGGCCCCGACCGTGGTGATACCGGTGCGGGCCGTTGCCTCAAGCGCCACCACGGGGATGGCCAGCTCCATGCCGGCGACGACGTCGACGACGCCCTGGCGGCTCGTGATCACGGCGATACCTTCGACGTTCTGCCGGAGGAACGCTTCGACGACGGCCCGGATCGCCGACGGCTCGGTGTCGATCAGGCTGGCCGTGAAGACCGACCAGGATGCCTTCCGCGCGGCAGCGTTGAAGTAGAGCTGGGTGGACGCCGGTCCGAACTCGGGTGTGCCCGTGGCGATCAGCCCGATGGTGCGCGACCGCCGGGTCACGAGCGCCCGCGCGGCGGGGGAGGGCACGTAGCGCAGCTTCTTGATGGCCTCCTCGACCCGAACCCGGGTGGACGGCCGCACATTGGGCAGGTCGTTGAGCACCCGGGAGACCGTCTGGTGCGATACCCCGGCGAGACGCGCGACGTCGAAGATCGTCGCCTGGCGGGGAGTTTCCTCTCTCACGGCGATACCTTTCCCTGCGGGTGACGGGGCCCCAACTCTCCGCGGTCGATCGTCACACGGAGCATCCGGCCAGCCCACATAGTGCAGGGTTGTGTCACCGATTCTAGACGAGTGCCCTGACCGGCCAGTGCCAGGAGCCCGAGGGTCCCGGTCACCGCTCGGCCCCCCGACGCTGGTCGTCGTCATCGTCGGCGCCGTCGGCGATGACGGTGAGCAGCCGCTCGACGGTCAGGTCGTGGTTGCGGATGTCGGCAACCTTCTTCCGATCGCGCAGGATCGCCACCCGGTTGCTGATGCGCAGCACCTCTTCGAGTTCGGCCGAAATGAAAACCACGGCGAGACCGTTCTCGGCCAGATCGGTGACCAGATTCTGGATCTCGGCCTTCGCACCGATGTCGATGCCCCTGGTGGGCTCGTCCAGAATCAGCAGGCGGGGCGCTATGGCCAGCCAGCGGGCGAGAAGCAGCTTCTGCTGGTTGCCCCCGGAGAGGTGCCGCACGAGCGCATCCGGGTTCGGCGGGCGAATGTTCAGAGCCTGGATGTAGCTGGCGGCGAGCTCGTCCTGTCGTTTTCGGGAGATTCGACGGAACCAGCCCAGGTCGGCCTGCAGGGCCAGTGCGATGTTGTCGCGAACGGTCAGGTCCCCGATGATGCCCTCGGCGCGGCGGTCCTCCGAGGCGTAGGCGATACGCTGTTTCAGCGCATCGCGGGGGCCCCGGAACTTGTGCACGACACCGTCGACCGACACGCCGCCGCTGTCCGGCCGGTCGATGCCCGCCAGCAGTCGTGCCAGCTCGGTGCGGCCGGAGCCGAGCAGACCGGCCATGCCGACGATTTCGCCCTCGTAGACGGCCAGGTCGATAGGTGCCAGAGCGCCGTCCCGGCCGAGGCCGACGGCGCTCACCAGCGGCCGTTCACCGCCGAGGGCTTCCTCGACCTCCCGCTCACTCGTGCGATGCTGCATCTCGGAGAGAACCGACATCCCGGCGCCGACCATCTTCTGCACGAGATCGATCCGCAGCAGCTCATCCGTGAGGTACTCGCCGACGAGTTGGCCGTCGCGCAGCACGGTGAGTCGGTCGGAGATCTCGTAGACCTGCTCGAGGAAGTGCGAGATGAACAGGATGGCGACCCCGGACTCCTTGAGGTGGGCGATCACCCTGAACAGCTCCGTCACCTCGTCGGTATCCAGGCTCGAGGTGGGTTCGTCGAGAATCAACACCTTGGGTTGCACGGCGACGGCCCTGGTGATGGCGATGAGCTGGTGCACGGCGAGTGAGTGGTCCGCGAGGATGGACGCCGGGTCGATGTCGAGGTTCATTCCCCGGAGGAGCTCGCCGGCGTGCCGTCGTGTTGCCGGCCAGTCGATGCCGCCCCACGGACGGCGGGACTCGTGCCCGAGCAGGATGTTCTCGGCAACGCTGAGGTTGGGCAGGAGGTTGATCTCCTGGTACACGGTGCTCACGCCAGACCGTTGCGCGTCGGCCGGGCTGGCGAAGGCCACGCTGACCCCATCGACCTCGATCCGCCCGCCGTCGATGCGGTACACACCCGTCAGCGCCTTGATCAGGGTGCTCTTACCCGCGCCGTTCTCGCCCAGCAGCGAGTGAACCTCCCCGGGGAACAGCCTGAAGTCCACGGAATCCAACGCCGTGACGCCCGGGAACGTGACGGTGACGCCGGTCATCACCACGATCGGTTCGGCTTCGATTCTGTGCACCTCGCGAACCTCCTCGTCCCCCTGAATGTTAGGGTTCACAACTCGTTCGGCGCAACAGGAGCCCCGCAGGGCTGCATCCCAGTAAAAAGCCCTTGACAACACCGGCAAAACGCGGTTAGCCTCCGAAAAGAGCGATTGTGAAGGCTAACAATTGATCCCGACGACGAAGTCAGAAACTATCAAGCAGCTGGCTAGTAGCGAATTGTTAGCGATCACACATCGTCCAAGGCACCGCAGTCGTTCATTGAACACATTCATACTGCTGGCACGACGCTCGTGCCCGCAGATCTCAAGGAGGAGATCACATGGCACCCACATCACGGTTCCGAGCGTTCACGGGTTTGGCCCTGGCCGGAACACTAGCTCTCAGTCTGGTCGCCTGCTCATCGGGGTCGGACGAACCGGCCGCATCCGGTGACGACAGCGGCGAGCTCACCACCGTCGGATTTGTCGCCGTCGGACCTGAGGGAGGCTGGCGCACCGCGAACGAGCAGAACATTCAGGATGCGTTCTCCACCGAGAACGGGTTCGACCTGAAGTATGCCCCGTCCAGCAACGGCGACCAGAACTCCCAGATCACCGCGTTCACCTCGTTCATCGACGAGGGCGTAGACGCGATCCTGCTCTCCGCCACCGAGGCAACGGGCTGGGAAGACGTGCTCGAGCGGGCACAGGAGGCCGAGATTCCGGTGGTGCTGCTTGACCGCGGCATCGAGCCGAACGACGAAAGCCTCTACACGAGCCGGATCGCTCCGGACAACGTGGGCATCAGCGCCTCGGCCGCCGAATGGGCCAACGAGCAGTTCCCGGATGGCGCGAACTACGTCGTCCTCGAAGGCCCGCCCGGACTCTCGGTGGTGAACGACCGCAACAAGGGATGGGACGAGGCCGTCGCCGACAACCTGACCAAGCTGGAGAGCCAGTCGGCGAACTGGTCCACCGAAGAGGCCAAGAGCGTCTTCGAGACCATGCTCAAGGCCAATGGCAACGACATCCAGCTCGTCTTCGCCCAGAACGACGAAATGGGCCTGGGCGCCGCTCTCGCGGTGGAGGAGGCCGGACTCACCCCCGGCACCGACGTGAAGATCATCACCATCGACGGCACACAGGCCGCCCTCGAAGCCCTTGCGGCCGGCCGGCTCAGCTTCGTGGCCGAATACAACCCGCTCTTCGGAGAGGACGCCATCGAGGTCGTCAACGCGGCCCTGGCGGGCGAGGACGTCGAGTCCAGCATCGTCGTGCCGAGCACGACATTCGATTCGCCCGAGGCGGCCACCGCGGCCCTGCCCGACCGCCAGTACTGACCGGCAGCACGACCCGAACGTGTTCGTTCCTGCGGCCCATCCGGCCGCAGGAACGAACACCCCCTTCGTGGCAGGTTCGCCACGCCACTCAACTTTCGAGGCCGACACACCGGCAGGACCAGGCAGAGACATGGCAGCGACAGCGCCGGCAGTGACAGAGCCGATCGTCGAGATGGAGAACATCTCGATCGAGTTCCCGGGGGTCAAGGCTCTCCAGAACGTGAACTTCCGACTCTTCCCTGGCGAAGTGCACACCCTGATGGGCGAGAACGGGGCGGGCAAATCCACCCTCATCAAGGCGCTCACCGGTGTGTACAAGATCGACTCCGGCACAATCACCGTCGGCGGCGTTCCGAGGCGGTTCGCGGGCACCGCGGATGCGCAGAGCGCCGGCATCTCCACCGTCTACCAGGAGGTCAACCTCTGCGACAACCTCACGGTGGGGGAGAACGTGATGCTCGGCCACGAGGTACGCGGGCCGATCGGCATCAACTGGCGCAAGACCCACGAGGCGGCCCACGAGGCCCTCATCCGGTTGGGCCTGGGCGACCTCGACCCCAGACAACCGCTCTCCAGCATCTCGCTCGCCCTGCAGCAGCTGGTCGCGATCAGCCGCGCGATGGTCACCGACTCCACTGTCCTGATCCTCGACGAACCGACCTCCAGCCTGGACGCGAACGAGGTTGAAGGCCTGTTCACGGTCATCCGCCGCCTGCGCGACGAGGGTGTTGCCATCCTCTTCGTCTCGCACTTCCTCGACCAGGTGTACGCGATCAGCGACCGGCTCACCGTGCTGCGGAACGGCGTCGTGGTCGGCGAACACCAGACAGCTGCGCTGCCGCGCAACCAGCTCATCTCCGAGATGATCGGCAAGGACGTGGACACCCTCAACTCCCTGGGCTCCCAGCGATCCCGGGCCGTGCACTCGGGCGGCGCGCCCTACTACAGCGCGAAAGACCTGACCCGCAAGGGCTCCATCGAACCCGTGGACATCGAGGTGCACGCCGGCGAAGTGGTGGGCCTGGCCGGATTGCTCGGTTCCGGCCGCACCGAGCTCGGCCGGCTCATCTACGGTGCCGACAAACCCGATGCCGGCATCGTGACCATCGACGGGAAAACCACCGAGGTCACCAGCCCGGTCGGCGCCCTGGCGCGCAAGATCGCCTTCTCCACCGAGAACCGGCGCGACGAGGGAATCGTCGGCGACCTCACGGTGCGGGAGAACCTGGTCCTGGCCGTGCAGGCCCGCCGCGGCTGGGCCCGGCCGCTGTCCCGCCGGGAACAGGCCGCGATCTGCGACAAGTACCTGGTGGAGCTGAACGTGCGACCCGCCGACCCGGAGCGGGCCGTGCGGGATCTATCCGGCGGCAACCAGCAGAAAGTCCTGCTCGGCCGCTGGTTGGCCACCCAGCCGGAACTCCTGATCCTCGACGAACCGACCCGCGGAATCGATGTGGGGGCCAAGGCGGAGATTCAGGAGACAATTGTGGCGCTCGCCGATGACGGCATGTCGGTGATCTTCATTTCGTCTGAATTGGAGGAAGTCGTGCGCCTCAGTGAGCGCATCATCGTGCTGAAAGACCGGCGCAAGATCGGCGAGATCGTCAACGGACCCGACGTGACCGCCGAAGCCATCGTCGATCTCATCGCTTCAGAAGGGAGCGGCGCATGAGCACCCCCGTCGCACGTCCGTCCGCAGCCATCCGCGTCATCACCGGGCTGTTCCACCAACCGTACGTCTGGGCGATCGTGGCCCTGCTTCTGTTGCTCGTGGTCAATCTCACCAAGAACCCCGCCTACCTCGGGGTATCGGTCAACGCCGCCACCGGCAACCTCTCTGGCAACGTCATCGACATCCTGCGCGCGAGCGCGCCGATCATGATGATCGCGGTCGGCATGACCCTGGTCATCGCCACCCGCGGCATCGACCTGTCGGTCGGGTCGGTGATGGCTGTGGCCGGTGCCGTCTCAATGGAATTCATGCGCAACACCGGCACCGGATCGTTCGGCACCGCGGTGGTGGCCGTGCTCCTGGCGCTGGGAATCAGCGCGCTACTCGGCACCCTCAACGGCATCCTGGTCTCGATCGTGGGCCTGCAACCCTTCATCACGACCCTGGTGATGATGCTCGCCGGCCGCGGCCTGGCCAAGGTGATCACCTCGGGCCAGAACACCTCGGCGACGAACGAGACCTTCCGTTGGATCGCCAACGGCACCTTCCTCGGCTTTCCCGTTGTGTTCGTCATCGCGGTGCTGATCGTGGCGGTCCTGGCCGCCCTGGTGCGCCGCACCGCGCTCGGCCTGATGATCGAATCCATCGGCATCAACCCCAAGGCCGCCCGGATGGCCGGGATCCGCCCCGTCGGCATCCTCATCTCCGTCTACATAGTGAGCGCTGTGCTCGCCGGCGTGGCCGGGATCTTCAGCACCGCCAGCGTCATGACGGTCGAGGTGGCGAAAACGGGCATGACCGCCGAAATGGATGCGATCCTCGCCGTGGTCATCGGCGGGACCTCGCTGGCCGGAGGCAAATTCTCGCTCACCGGCAGCATCATCGGGGCCCTGCTGATCGCGACACTCGACAAGACCATCGTCTACATGTCCATCCCCTCGTCGGCGACGCCGGCCTTCAAGGCCGTCGTCATCGTGATCATCTGCCTCCTGCAGTCGCCCAGGGTGCGCTCGATGTTCAACCGGCGCAGAACCCGCGTCATCATCACGGATAAGGAAACGGTGCCGGTATGACCATTACCGAGCTCGATCGGCCGGCCGCGCCCTCGCTGCTGTCGCGAATGAAGCCGAACCTGGAAACCCTGCCGACCCTGGCCGCCGTGGCGATCTTCATCGCCATGCTGATCTACGGTGAGGTCGCCTACGGGCGGATTGTGCAGTTCAGCACGATCTCGAACCTGCTGATCAACAACGCGTATCTGATCATCCTGGCGGTGGGCCTGACCTTCGTCATCCTCACCGGCGGGATCGACCTGTCGGTCGGAGCGGTGATCGCCATCAGCAGCCTGGTCGGGGTGATGCTGGCCAACGCCGGCTGGAATCCGCTCATCGTGATCGTGGTGATGATCCTGATCGGCTCGGTCTTCGGCGTCGCCTCCGGGGTGCTGATCCAGTACTTCAACGTGCAACCCTTCATCGCGACCCTCGCGATGATGTTCCTCGCCCGCGGCCTCGCGTCCATCCTCAGCACCACCCCGCAGCGGCTCGACGACGACTCGGTGATCCGCAGCCTGTCCACGCAGTGGAAGGTCTACGACGGACCCAAGATCGACGACCTCGTGACAACCCCCAACGTGCTCATCGCCGCCCTCGTCGTCATCGTGGCGTTCTTCATGCTGCACCGCACCCGATTCGGTCGCACGGTCTACGCGATCGGCGGTTCGGAACAGTCGGCGTTGCTGATGGGACTGCCGGTGGTGCGCACGAAACTGTTGATCTACGTGATCAGCGGCACCCTCGCGGGACTGGCCGCCGTCGTGTACACCTCGAAGCTCGGCATCGCGCAGAACATCACCGGGGTGGGCTGGGAGCTGGACGCCATCGCCGCCGTCATCATCGGTGGGACGCTGCTCACCGGCGGAGCCGGCTTTGTGCTCGGTTCCGTGATCGGCGCGCTGGTTCTCGGACTGATGAACGTGCTCATCACCCGCGACGGCGGCATCCCGCCTGAAGCCACCACGATCATCACCGGCGGCATTCTCCTCGCCTTCGTGCTGCTGCAGCGATTCGTCGTCTCGCGCAAGCGCAAATCCTGAGCCCCAGAAGGGGGACGGATTCGCCGACCGGGTGATCGACGCGCCCGGCGGCGGATTCCACAGGGCAAAATCATGTCCCCGCTCGACCTGTGGATAACTTCGGGTCCGACCGCGTATTCCTGCGGTCTTCGGTAGTGCCGCCCTGTTGACAACCGGTGGAATGTCGGTGGATAAGTACATAATTGTAATTCCCGCATGTAGTGGCTGTTCCCATTGGCAATCACTAGATGTAGTATTGAAGTCCAAGCAATCGCACAACGCTTGAAAAAGAACTTCGCACTTTACGGGTGCATTTCCACCACATTTCCACTACGTCTTCACCACGGATTTCGCACAGCTTTGCCTATGGTCCGAAACGACGAGAACGATACGAGAGGCCTCTTCGATGGCAATCACCGTCTACACCAAGCCGTCCTGCGTGCAGTGCACCGCGACCTACCGTGCCCTGGACAACAAGGGCATCGAGTACAACATCCTCGACCTGTCAGCCGACGAGAACGCACTCGAGGCCGTCAAGGCGCTCGGCTACCTGCAGGCGCCCGTCGTCATCACCGATGAGGACCACTGGTCGGGCTTCCGCCCCGACAAGATCAACGAGCTCGCCGCGCGCCTGGCGTAACCAGCGTTGCGCCTGGGGGGCGCCGACCGTTCAACTCGCACGAAAAGGGGAACCCATGCTGCTTCAGGCTGATTCCACTCGCGAGTCCACCGCCGGCGCGGCAGGACAGGGTGCCGGCGCGGAAGTCGATGCCGGAGACGTGGACATCGTCTACTTCTCGAGCGTCTCCGGAAACACTCAGAGGTTCGTCGAGAAGCTCGGCCGGCCCGCCGCCCGCATCCCGCTGTACGCCAAGGATGCGCCCCTTGTCGCCCGGCATCCGTTTGTGCTCGTTGTACCCACCTACGGCGGCGGCGATCTGGGGCCGGCAGTGCCGCGCCAGGTCATCCGCTTTCTCAACGACACACGCAACCGCTCACTCATCCGCGGCGTCATCGGCGCCGGGAACACGAATTTCGGTGAGGCCTTCTGCCTCGCCGGGGACATCATCGCGCAGAAGTGCGGTGTGCCCCACCTGTATCGCTTTGAAGTATTCGGCACACCGGACGACGTAGCCGCCGTTCACGAAGGATTGGAAGAATTTTGGAAGCAACAGCCGTGAAGGTCACCCCGATCAGCCCGCCGTCGGGCCTGGACATGGATTATCACTCCCTGAACGCCATGCTCAACCTGTACGGACCGAACGGGGAGATCCAGTTCGACAAGGACCGCGAAGCTGCCCGGGAGTTCTTCCTGCAGCACGTGAACCAGAACACGGTGTTCTTCCACTCGTTGCGTGAACGTCTCGACTACCTGGTCGAGAAGGAGTACTACGAGCAGGCCGTGCTCGACATGTACAGCTTCGAGTTCATCACCAGCCTCAACAACCTGGCGTACTCGAAGAAGTTCCGCTTCCAGACCTTCCTCGGCGCGTTCAAGTACTACACGTCGTACACGCTGAAGACCTTCGACGGCAAGCGCTACCTCGAGCGCTTCGAGGACCGCGTCGTGATGACCGCCCTCGGCCTGGCCCAGGGCGACGAAAAGCTCGCGGTCGCCCTCGTCGAGGAGATCATCGCCGGTCGTTTCCAGCCCGCGACGCCCACCTTCCTGAACTCCGGCAAGGCCCAGCGCGGCGAGCTCGTCTCCTGCTTCCTGCTGCGTATCGAAGACAACATGGAGTCCATCTCCCGCGGTATCAACTCCTCGCTGCAGCTGTCCAAGCGCGGCGGCGGCGTGGCCCTGCTGCTCTCCAACATTCGTGAGTCCGGCGCGCCGATCAAGCAGATCGAGAACCAGTCCAGCGGCATCATCCCCGTGATGAAGCTGCTCGAAGACTCCTTCAGCTACGCCAACCAGCTCGGTGCCCGCCAGGGTGCCGGAGCGGTGTACCTGCACGCGCACCACCCCGACATCATGCGCTTCCTCGACACCAAGCGCGAGAACGCCGACGAGAAGATCCGCATCAAGACCCTCTCCCTCGGTGTGGTCATCCCCGACATCACCTTCGAGCTGGCCAAGAACAACGAGGACATGTACCTGTTCTCCCCGTACGACGTCGAGCGCGTCTACGGCGTGCCGTTCGCCGACATCTCGGTGTCCGAGAAGTACCACGAGATGGTCGACGACTCGCGCATCAAGAAGTCCAAGATGAAGGCCCGCGACTTCTTCCAGACCCTCGCCGAGATCCAGTTCGAGTCCGGCTACCCGTACATCATGTTCGAAGACACCGTGAACGAGGCGAACCCCATCAAGGGCCGCATCAACATGTCGAACCTGTGCTCGGAGATCCTCCAGGTCAACACCCCGACCACGTACAACGAGGACCTCTCCTACGACACCATCGGCAAGGACATCTCCTGCAACCTCGGCTCGATGAACATCGCGCTGGCCATGGATGCGCCCGACTTCGGCCGGGTCGTCGACACCGCGATCCGCGGACTCAGTGCGGTCTCCGATCAGAGCCACATCGCGTCGGTGCGTTCGATCGAGAGCGGCAACGACAAGTCCCACGCCATCGGCCTGGGCCAGATGAACCTGCACGGCTACCTCGCCCGTGAGCGGGTGTACTACGGCAGCGAAGAGGGCATCGACTTCACCAACATCTACTTCTACACGGTGCTGTTCCACGCCCTGCGCGCCTCGAACAAGATCGCCATCGAACGCGGCACCACCTTCGAGGGCTTCGCGGACTCCACCTACGCCTCCGGCGCCTTCTTCGACAAGTACACCGACCAGGTCTGGGAGCCGACCACCGCCCGCGGCGCCGAGCTGTTCGCCAACTCGGCCGTTGAGATCCCGACGCAGGCCGACTGGGCCGAGCTCAAGGCATCCGTCATGGAGCACGGCATCTACAACCAGAACCTGCAGGCCGTGCCGCCGACCGGGTCGATCTCGTACATCAACAACTCGACCGCGTCGATCCACCCGATCGCCTCGAAGATCGAGATCCGCAAGGAAGGCAAGCTCGGCCGCGTGTACTACCCGGCACCGTTCATGACGAACGACAACACCGAGTTCTACCAGGATGCCTACGAAATCGGCTACGAGAAGGTCATCGACACCTACGCCGCTGCCACCCAGCACGTGGACCAGGGCCTGTCGCTGACGCTGTTCTTCAAGGACACCGCCACGACCCGCGACATCAACCGCGCCCAGATCTACGCGTGGAAAAAGGGCATCAAGACGATCTACTACATCCGTCTGCGCCAGATGGCCCTCGAGGGGACCGAGGTTGAGGGCTGTGTTTCCTGCGCCCTCTAAGTAAGTAGCGGCATAATCGGTGGTCGAGCTTGTCGAGACCACGCAAGCAGATCTCGAGATCTCGAGGTCTCGACAAGCTCGACCAACGGTGCATCACCACAAAGGATTAAGAAATGATTGACAAGCTCAAGCTCGTCTCCCACGTTGACGCGATCAACTGGAACAAGATCGAAGACGAGAAGGACGTCGAGGTCTGGAACCGCCTCACGAACAACTTCTGGCTGCCCGAGAAGATCCCGCTCTCCAACGACGTGCAGTCCTGGAACCAGCTCACCCCGGTGGAGCAGCAGCTCACCATGCGCGTGTTCACCGGGCTCACCCTGCTCGACACCATCCAGGGCACCGTCGGCGCCGTCTCGCTGATCCCCGATGCGATCACCCCGCACGAGGAAGCCGTCTACACGAACATCGCGTTCATGGAGTCGGTGCACGCCAAGAGTTACTCCTCGATCTTCTCGACGCTCGCGTCGACGAAGGAGATCGACGAGGCGTTCCGCTGGTCGACCGAGAACGTCAACCTGCAGAAGAAGGCGTCCATCGTGATGGACTACTACCAGGGCGACGACGCGCTCAAGCGCAAGGTCGCTTCGGTGCTGCTCGAGTCGTTCCTGTTCTACTCCGGCTTCTACCTGCCGATGTACTTCTCCAGCCGCGCCCGCCTCACCAACACGGCCGACCTCATCCGCCTGATCATCCGGGATGAAGCCGTGCATGGTTACTACATCGGCTACAAGTTCCAGAAGGGTCTCGAGGGCGCCACGCAGGAGCGCAAGGACGAGATCAAGGACTACACCTTCAACCTCATGTACGAGCTGTACGAGAACGAGGTGCAGTACACGCAGGACCTGTACGACGAGGTCGGCCTGACCGAAGACGTGAAGAAGTTCCTGCACTACAACGCCAACAAGGCGCTGATGAACCTCGGCTACGAGGCCATGTTCCCCAAGAGCGTCACCGACGTGAACCCGGCGATCCTGTCGGCCCTGTCGCCGAACGCCGACGAGAACCACGACTTCTTCTCCGGGTCGGGCTCCTCGTACGTCATCGGCAAGGCCGTCAACACCGAAGACGACGACTGGGACTTCTAGCCCCACACAAAAGCCCCGTTGGCCAACCGGTCAACGGACTCGGTCGGCAACCACGGGGCCAATGCAATTCCGGGCAGGAACGTATTGACTCTATTGCAGGAATGTCGTGAATGAAAACTCTCGAGCTTGATTTCATGCGTCCTGTTGTTGTGGCTGGCCACCACGAAAGAAAGGCATCGAAAGATGGCTAATCGCAGTACAAATTCCGGACGTTACGTCTCAAAAGCGACGGCCGCCAGGTGGCCTCAGTACACCGTTGCAGAACAGGGAGCGAACTCGAATTCGGCTGGCACGCGTTTCCGTGATGCGGGCTCTGGGCTCTATGTCACGCCCGCCTACGCAGCGAGCAACCCCCGTTCGACTCAGTCCGAAACTAACTAGGTACCGAGGCGTGGTGCATGTCGGTTTCCGTCATGCACCACCCGAGTGCCGTGAGGCCGCATTCGTCCGCCTCGGGCGCGACGGGACGCTGCTCGTCCACGCCACGTCGGACTCGGTCGGTGGGGGGATTTCGTCCAACTGACAATGGCGGGTGGCAAATTTACGGGATCTTCGGCAGCTTCACTTTGGGACAGACTATAGATTTGCCCGTCTTTCTAGTGCGCGTCCGGCAAGCCTCGTGATTGGGGCGAGTAGCGCATGGTGGTAGTCGGAGCCTGAACAATTGGCGGGACGATTGCGGGAACGCGGTACCGCCCGCAGCGAAGTGAAGGTCGACACGAGTAAATTGGTTGAAGGCACTCTTCACCTCACAGACTCATCTCCGACGACTTGATCACATCGGCACAGAGAGCGACGGCACCAACGCTGGCGACTTCGCAGCCCCTGGCCAGCCCAGGGCACCACCCGCCGCTACGTGCCAGTCATCGGCCTCAATAGGAGGCGAGCGACGGTGGAGCTCCGGACCAGTGGAGGACTTGTTTGGTCTCGCTCGTGTACGGACCGCGAAGGGTATGTAATATCGGTACGCTCTGAACATGAGTGGAGTAATTGGTCCGGCAGTTGTAGCCGGTGGTCGTATCGCTGCGGCAGTGTTGCGGCGCCCGAGTTTGAAGAGAAAAGCTTCTCTCAAGCTTTCAATTGAGGTTGTTGACCTCGGCGGTGACCCGGTTGTCTCTGTAATCTTGGCGAATCCGCGCAAGAACTTAGATCCCGTCGAGGTGACCGCAATGTCGCCGATGATCCGGATTCACGATCAGAGCTGCGGCGAACCAGAGTTTCTTCAAATCAGAAGAGGGCAGTACGGAGAATCACCGCCGTTTCCATTCTCAGTATTTCCTGGAGCGACGGTCAAATGGCAGACCCAGCTCAGGATGCGGGATGTCAAGGACCTGCACAAAAAATACACAAGCGACGCCATGCTGAAAACCTGGGGGGAGAATCGCTACAGTGAATTCCTCGAAGCGGAACTGCAAATGGCAGAGCTTTTGAAACAGGCGGGACGCAAAGGGCGCTTGGCGCGGGCCCTTCATGCGTTAGAAAACCCATCGTGTAATTTGCTCTATCGGGTGTCAACTAAGAGCGATGGCGAATTCACTTCGCCTTTGTTTCGCCCATTGCAGAGTGTCGTCTGGAACAGGCTGAAGGATGCTTGGGAGTTCTCGGAAAGCGTGTAGACGCATTCGACAATCGAACTCGATCTGATTGGGTTCCTCCAATCGCATTGCTTATTGAAAGGGCGGATGCTCGGGCGTCCGCCCTTTGCGTGATCGAACGCCTCGGGAATTCCATTTGGCACTTCAATCAGCGATTGTTTATAGACCACGGACCGGTTCGCGCGCGCGAATCTTCCAAACATGAAGCAGCTACTGCCAGCTCGCGAACAGATGCGGTCCTGCGAACAGGACAACAGGCACAATGTAAAACGCGCAAACAATCCACAACCTTGTGTTCATGGAGTCACGCGCAAGCCGGCGGAAGAGGGACAGACGTTTGGCCGATCGCGGAAAGAGCTTCCTGATCAGGTAGTCGATCGCGTTTCGCCGCCTTCGCTTTCCGATGCGCAACAGGTCCACTGAAAGCCACATCCAGAAAACTACGGCTGCAACGCCAACTGGCAACAGCAACAACTGAAACATCTGCTCATTTGCTTGGCCAAAACGTTCCATGTCGAACGATGATTCGTAGGTCATGTTCATCATCCAACCAACGAGGAGAGTTCCAAAAAGCGCGGCGGTGGCCAGCGCGAACTTTGCGAACTCGACCGCGCGTCGTCCGAGCACTGAGATCTCAGACACGGGGGCGAGGGGTGCAATCACGGTGGTGACGGCGACTCCAACAATCACAGTCCCGAGCGAGACAATCAGCATCGCTGCCCAGATAACGATTCCGATTGCCCCCCATGCTCCCTGCACGGCGACTGCAACGACAGCAACGAATGCCAAAGCACCAAGGAAAATGAGGACTCGTGGTACGACGCTAGGCGTGCGGGAGCCGGCATCCGCGGCGGCGAGTGCAGCCACTGAGACATCAGATGGGCTGGCGTTGTCCATTTCGTTTAGCTGAGGAGTAACCATGGCCAGAACCTAACGGGAGCCACCGACAAAAAACAGTCGCCACACACTACGTATCCTCAATGTTAGGTGTGCGCCGTCGGATGAACCCGCTCGAACAGGCTTTCCTGCCTATCGGCTGCGCTCAGCCGAGATGGGGAAATTCGTCTCCGTCGCTCCACCCCGGTGAACCGCCGAGCAGCCATCCACCGTGATTCCGCTTGCACACGCGAGCACCCGTAACGCGGGTGCATACATCTATCCCAGAGACGCACCAGTCACCCTCTTGAAAAGGAAGATGGTGTTCCGAGTCGCAACAGCTACGCACAAGAATCGTCATCGGGGGCAGCCACCCCGGCCGTTCGGGGACTGTCACAGAGCGGAGCGTTGCAATAGCTTGGAATTCGATTTTGGGGAGTCAAATGAGAATCAGCGCGGTCACAATCACGAACTACCGTAGCCATAGGTCCACCACGGTGGATTTGGACGACTACACAGCATTCATCGGCGCCAACGGAGCCGGAAAATCTTCGCTCTTTTACGCGCTCCGCTGGTTTTTCGACGGCACGAGTATCAGTGAACGTGACGTCTGCGACAGCCGAGAAGCGGAGAGCGCCGTCAGCGTCAGCGTCGCGTTCACCGAGCTCACTGGCGCCGACCGGGCCCGGCTTGGGGAGTATGCGCGCGGTGAAACTGCGAACTTCACGCGGTCGTGGAGCGGCAAGGAGGACGACAAGTCCAAGGTATTCGGCAACGCGATCGCTGGTCCAGGGTTCCCCGAAGTGCGTGCTGAGAGCAGAGTCACTTTCAAACGGCCTGCCTACGTGGGGTTGCGGTCTAACGTCGACGGACTTCCGGATTTTGGAAAGACACCCTCGGCGGCCGACATTGACCAGGCTTTGGCGGATTGGGAGAGCGACATAGCCAATCAGGCTTCGATGGTCGTTGTGAAGGACAGCGACGCGAATCACCTGTTTGGCATCAACGGAAAGAACGTAATCCGAGACTGCATTCGGATGATATTGGTACCAGCCGCAACAGATATCACCGCAGATGTGGGTGAATCCGGACGAGGGTCCACGCTCTCGGACCTAATCGGTGCGGTCGTCACAAGTGCCAGCGCGAAGGCCCGCGCGGAGTGGCAACTTCGATACGCGGACGAACTCGCTGAGCTCAACCTGTCCATAACCTCGGGAGTTAACACGGCCACTATCTCGCAGGCCAATCGTGTCAACGCCAGGTTGAAGAACCTCATACCCAATGCCTCAGTCGAGTTCACCGCAATTGTGCCTGAATGGACTCCAAAAGGCGACCCGTCAGTTTCCACGGTGGTGAGGCTGGGAGAAGCGGTCGGTGACCTTGCCAATCATGGTCATGGTACGCAACGCGCGGTGATGATTGCGATGTTCCAGTCGCTTGCGCCCGACCGGGACTCGACTCTCGCGCAGAACGCGCAAGGTGACGACGAATCCGAAGAAGACCACAGGGCACGCATCGACGCGGTCGTTGAGAACCTACCGGCACTCCTCATTTGTATCGAAGAACCGGAGATTTATCAGCACCCTGTGCGAGCGCGGGGGTTCGCCCGCGTGCTCGACGAGCTATCAGCCCAATCGAACGTCCAAGTTGCCGTAGCAACTCACAGCCCGTACTTCGTCCGCCCGACCCAGTTTCATCAGCTGCGGCGATTCAACCTGGCCGATGGCGTGACCGACATATCCTGGACCACGATAGACGCGGCCGCTACTCGAGCGGGTGTGAATTCGAAGAACTTCACGTTGACTATCGAGAGGCACCTTCCCACGGTCTTTTCCGAAGGTTTCTTCTCCGACGCTGTCGTACTTGTCGAGGGTGACACAGACAAAGTCTGCATCGAAGGAATTGCAGACGGGCGAGGGTTCTCTCTCGACCTTGCAGGCGTTTCGATTCTGCCCCTCACGGGCAAGAACGAACTCCGGATGGCTTACGCCATCCTTCGGTCATTGAAAGTTCCTGTCTACGTGGTCTTCGACGGCGACGCTGATAGCGCTGACAGGAAGTACCCCGGAGGCGGAAAGAGCCACGCAGACGCGGCGCAGTCCAACCAAGACCAGACTGCAGCGGCCCTCGAATGGCTAGAAGGCCCGTCAGAACCGACGGAAGGCGAGCCCAGATATGTTTTCGGTGGGCCAACACTCGTGGCCGAGCGATTCACGGTTTGGCGTGACGACCTTGAAACGGAGCTTGCAGCCTGGCCTTCGTTCTTGGTGGCGCTCAAAGACGCGGGAGGCACGCTGAGGCAGAAGAAAGCGCAACGGTATCGAGCCGCTACGCACGCCGCTTCCCACGACGACGTCCCGGACAATCTCCGCCTCCTTGTCGACGCAGTGCGGGCGTTCCAAGCTGCCTAGCCGCAGCGGACCCGAACGATACGGGATCTAATCCGGGCCTTCTCTCGTTGGATTGCTTTTCTTCCCCTGCGCTTCGGCCCGGGTGAAGTTTGAACCCTGGCGGACCAGAAGCCTACGTACACGAATGGGCGCATGCCGCTTTGCTTATGAAAGCGACCCACCGTCCTACCGCCGTCGCGGAACTCCACGCCGATACGGATGCCATCCTCGCGGAGACCAAGCCCGACGCCGTCAACACCGAAGACGACGACTGGGACTTCTAGCTCCCCCCGTTTGAATCACAATCGAAAGGGCGGATGCTTCGGCATCCGCCCCTTTTCGCCGTCACTCCGGCCGGTTGCCCGCCTCGCCGTTGATGGTGAATGGCGTCGTGACGCCGTCGTACATGACATGGGCGATCAGGCCGTCAACGGCGTGGAGGAGCGTGTGGCAGTGGTCGGCCCAGATGCCGGGGTTGTCGGCGACGAAGGCGATCTCGTACGACTCGTGGGGATGCACCTCGAGCGAGTCGACCCGCCAGGGGCTGCCAGAGGCGGCGACACCGTCACGAGAGAGCACGACGACGTGGTGGCCGTGCAGGTGCATGGGATGCACATCATTCGAATCGTTGACGATCTTCATGACGACGACGTCGCCCTCGCTCACGTGGAACATCGGCACGTCGGGGAACAGCCGGCCGTTGATCGTCCAGAAGTTGCCGGGGCGACCGTTGATGATGCCGAAGCGGCGGCTGATCACGTAGTCGTACACGCGCTCGGGTGACGACACATCGATCCCGAGCGGAGCCGGGTCGCCGTAGCTGAGCAGGTCGAGGGTCTCCGTCGGCTGCGCGGCCGGCGGTGCCGTTGCCGATGGGTCGCCGATGAGGACGCCGCGGGCGCCGCCGACCTGCAGCCTCACCGCGCCCTGCTGCGGGGCCTGCACCGCCACATCCGCCCGTCCGCCCGCCGGAACGAGGAGCTTCTGGCCGTCGACGTCGGTCGGCGAATTCAGCTCGTGCCCGTCGGTCGCGAGCACCCGGAAGGGCGCGGCGGACCACACGGCGGCCGTACCCTGATCGGAGTTGATGACCCGCACGCGCACCATCGAGCCGGGTTCGGCGGCCACCTGCTCGTCAGCAACGCGCCCGTTGAGCGTGTGCTGACCGCCGTAGACATGCAGGAGCGCGACGATGTCTGCGTCGACGTGGGTGGCAGCGGATGGCTCCGCGGGCTCGATCACGACCGCGCCGAGCAGCCCGCCTTCGACCTGCTCGTGCGACACCTGGTGTGAGTGGTACCAGTAGGTGCCGGCATCGGTCGCTTCGAACCGGTAAATGTGGCGGCCACCGACGGGCACGGCATCCTGGGTGATGCCCGCCACGCCATCGGCCGCGTTCGGCACGTCGATGCCGTGCCAGTGCAGGGTGGCGCCCGCCGCGACCGACTCGTTGACGAACACGACCTCAACGAGCTCGCCCTGCCGGGCGCGGACCACGGGGCCGGGGGACGTGCCGTTCACTGTGTAGCCCTCGATGGAACGCCCGCCGGGCACGTCGACGCTCTGCTGGCGGGCAACGAGTTCGGCGTGCACATCGGCAGGCCGGTCGGGGTCGGCGGTCAGCGTCGTCACCGAGACGGCGCCGGCTGGAGCGTCTGGGCCGACCGAATGCCCAGAGTGAGCCGAGTGCCCGGCGTGCTCAGACGGCGCGCCGCCGACGTCGACGGCAGCGCCGCCCATGTCCATGACCGAGTACTCGCCGAGGAGTGTCGAGCTCCACGCGAGGGCGCCGGCGCCGACGGCGGTCGCGACCGCGATGCCGACCATCACTCGCAGCACGAGGCTACGCCGCGACGGCATCGGTTTTCGCCTCCTCGCGGTTCGCCCGCGACGGCTGCCGCACCCGCACCGCGGTGAACACCGCGGCGGACAGCACGGCAAGCGCGTTCGCGCCATGGATGAGGCCCAGGTACGGGATGTCGCGGAGCGCAAACCCGAGCGTGACCTGCGCCACGATCAGGCCGAGCACGATCGCAGCCCACAGCCGAGCACGCGGGACTCTCACGAAGAACGCGACGATGAGAAGTGCCACGGCGGCGAGCGGAATCACCCCTGCGCCGACGATGGCATGAATCCAAAATCCGAGTTCACCGGTGTAGGCCAGCTGGCGACTTTCGAGCAGGGCTTTGTCGACGACGCCGCCCTCCTGCACGAAATGCACCATTCCGCCGACCCCGAAGGCGATTGCGGCAGCCTGCACTAGGACGCCTGCAGCGACGGTCCAAGCGATGGCCGAGTAGATCCTGCGCATGATGTCTCTCCTTGTTCGGTGCGGTCGCTCATGGAATTTGCTCATGGCATCCGCTTGACTCCACGCTCGTCTGCTCGGCGTGCGGTGGGATCGGGGTAGACCTCGCCGCGCGTGGAGGTGCTCCGCGCTTGTCACTGGCACGGCGGATGGGGGCTAACCGCCGACGGATGGTGAGGGCTGCCCTCCTTGTGGCCGACAACGCAACAGGAGGACGATGGAATCGTGGTTCGCAGATGGGTGTGCCTCGCGTCGCTCGGCCCGATCGGGGTCGCGGCTCTGGCCTATATCGTCGTCATGCGCGGGTTCATCGACATTGACGTCGACGTCGATCACGGCCTCGCCTGGCCGCTACTCGGCGCACTGCCGCTGTTCGTGTTCGGCATGTGGCTGCTCACGGTGTCGGCGTCGCGGATCGCCCTGTTCATCGGGCTCGGCTCGACGGCGATGCTCGTCGGCTCGGCGTATGAGATCTTCGTGCACACCAATCCTGAGATTCTTGCCGCACCGTGGTTCCCGGTCGTCAACACGGTTGGCCTCACCGCCGATGCGGTGGCCACGTCGACGCTGCTCATCGTGTTCGCCACCTTCCCGAACGGCACGCCGGAGCGGCGATGGGAGCGGATCGCGGTCGTTCTTCTGTGGACTCCGGTGCTCGTCGGCCCACTCACTTTGCTCACGAACCCGCACGTCGTGATGTCACAGTTCATCGGCATCAGCGGCGATTCGAACCCCAACCCATTTGTCGTACCGTGGCTGGCGTGGGCAGCCCCCTTCGTCCACCACCTCATCCTCCAGGCGTGGGGGGCCGTCGCGCTCGGCCTCGCCGTGCTCGCCTCCCGATCGATCTTCGGCGCAGCAGAGGCGCGGGCTCGCACCCGAGTCATGGCCCTGGCGGTCGCTGCGGCGATCGTGGCATTCGCGCTGTGGACGTTTGTGCCCGGCCTCCCAGGCGTCGAGTTCCAGGTCTACGCGTCGATGATCGCGATCCTGGTCGCCGCGATCCATGGCATCCTCCGTTACGGGGCGTTCGACATCGGACCAGGGGACCGCGGCGCGCGCGTCGAGCGCTCGTCGAACATTCTCATCACCGTCGTCTACGCCGCCGGCGTTGCGATGCCGGCTCTGCTGCTCGCGCCGCCGCTGAGGACCGTGCCGGCGATCCTTGTCACGACACTGCTCGCCGTCGTGCTGCTGCCCGCCCGTGGCTGGATGCAGCGCCGGCTGCACCGCGCCCTGTTCGGCGACCGGGAACGCCAATTCGGCGTGCTCAGCGAGCTTGGCGCCCAGCTGGAGCAGGCGGCAGAGCCCCGTGACCTACTCACCCGGCTCGCGGAGGCGGTGCGCGAAGGACTCGACGCGTCATGGGTGCGGATCCGGCTTGTGTCGACGGCCGGCAGGTTGGCGGATATACCCACCGAAACCGCCGGCGACGTGGCGGACGCCAGCGAGCCGGTCGAGTCGTGCGATCTCATCCGCGGCGACGAGACGCTCGGGCGAATCGAGGTCGGCCCTCGCCGCCGCCGGGACTACACCGACGCAGAGCGGACACTGCTGCGCACTGTCGCGAGCCAGGCGGCGGCGTCAGTCGCCAACATGAGCCTGACCGAACAGCTCGCCGAGCAGCTTGACGAGCTGACCGCCTCGCGCGAGCGGCTTGTCGCCGCGCACGACGATGAGCGGCGTCGGCTGGAGCGTGACCTGCACGACGGCATCCAGCAGACCCTTGTGGCGCAGATTGCCGGTCTCAGGCTCGCTCGAAACCGGCTGGAGCGCGGCGAGTTGACTCCCGCGGAACTCACGCTGTTGCAGGAGCAGGCTCGCGATACGCTCACCGACCTGCGCGAACTCGCGAGCGGTATCCACCCTCCGGTGCTGAGTGACAACGGCTTGGTCGCTGCGGTCGAGTCTGGGGTGGCGCGGTTTCCGATCCCGCTGTTGGTCGACGCGGACTCCGCCGTGCGCCAGACGCGTTTTCCCGATGACGTCGAGACGACCGCGTACTACGTGGTGCGCGAAGCGCTCGCGAATACCGCGAAGCACGCTAACGCGACCCATGCGTCGGTCGGGCTTGCGCAGGGCAACGGGCGCCTGTTCATCTCGATCAGCGATGACGGATGCGGCATGGGCGACGTCTCGCCGCCGTCGCGGTCCTATGGCGGGTTGGCAAACATCCGCGACCGGGTCGCCGCCTTGCGGGGCGCCATGCGGGTCTCGCCGAATGAGCCGTCTGGCACGACGGTGTTCGTGGAGCTGCCTGTGGACGGCGTCGTGCCCGCAGCCGGACGGACGGTCGTGTCCGTTGGATGAGCAAGGAGTGCTGCGGGTTGTGATCGCCGAAGACAATTACCTCGTGCGCGAGGGGGTGCGCCGCCTGCTCGAGGACTCTGGCGAGGTGGACGTGGTCGCGGCGGTCGGGAACGGCACCGAGCTGCTCGACGCGGTGCGACGGCTCACCCCGCACGCCGTCCTCACCGATATCCGAATGCCGCCCGGCCATCACATGGAGGGCATTGAAGCCGCACACGCGATTCGGGCCTCTTCAGCGGAGACGGGCGTAGTGGTGCTGTCGCAGCACGCCGACGAGAGCTACGCCCTCACGCTGTTCTCCAACGGCTCGGCAGGCCTCGGTTACCTGCTGAAGGACCGCGTCGGCGATTTGGAAGACCTTGTGCATGCCCTGCGCGAGGTCTGCGCCGGCGGGTCGGTTATCGACCCGCAGATCGTCGACACGCTCGTGCGCCGTCGCAGCGCGGGGGAGTCGAGCCTGCTCGGCGCATTGTCGCCCCGCGAACTCGAGGTGCTGCGCGAGATGGCCGCAGGCAAGACCAACGCCGGGATCGAGCAGTCGCTGTTCCTGGCGACGTCGACGGTGGAGAAGCACGTGAACGCGATTTTCACCAAGCTGCGCCTGCCAGAGACCGGCGTGCACCGGAGGGTGGCGGCCGTGCTGGCTTTCCTGCAGAACGACAACGAGCAGAGGAACAGCGGGTAGAGGAGACGAGACCATGGCATTCGATACTCCGAACGGAACGCGAGGGGCCCGTCAGCCCGGCCGCAACCGATTCGAGCGCTGGGCGAACCGGCGGATGATCCGCCATGTCCGTCGCACCGGCACCCTCGGGCATTCGAACCTGCTGGTACTGGTCACGACAGGGAGCAAGACCGGAGCCCAGCGCAGGACCCCGGTGGGCTGGTTCCCCGGCGGGGACGACACCCGACTCATCGTGGCGTCGGCATCAGGTGCCGCGCGCAATCCGTCGTGGTACTTCAACCTCGCGGCGCATCCATCAGCGGCCCGCATCGAGAGTGCCGGACAGCAGATCGACGTCACTGCCGCCCAACTGCACGGCGCAGAACGGGATGAGGCCTGGCGGCTGATCACCACAGAGGCCCCGGCGTACGCCAAGTACGAGACGATCACCGACCGCGAGATACCCGTCATCCGTCTCACACCACGCTGACAGGCGTCGCTTCGAGCGCGGTTGCGGGCTATCGTGTGGGCGTGCCCGCACTTGTCGACGCGAAGCGCGCTCACGCCGCCGGCGTGCAGCGCCTACTCGAGAGCTATCGGGCCGTCCCCGACGGGGCCCCGATTCGGCTGGCCAAACCAACGTCGAACCTGTTCCGGGCACGCGCCAAGAACACCGTGCCGGGCCTGGACACCTCCGGGCTGACCTGCGTCATCGCGATAGACGAAGAGGCGCGGACGGCCGACGTGGCCGGCATGTGCACCTACGACGACCTCGTCGCCCAGGCGCTGCCCCACGGGTTGGCGCCGCTGGTGGTGCCGCAGCTGAAGACCATCACGCTCGGCGGCGCAGTCACCGGCCTCGGCATCGAGTCGACGTCGTTCCGCAACGGCCTGCCGCACGAGTCGGTGCGGGAGATGGACATCCTCACCGGCACGGGGGAGGTGCTCACCGTCTCGCCCACCGAGCACGCGGATCTGTACCGGGCCTTCCCCAACTCCTACGGGACGCTGGGGTACGCGGTGCGCCTGCGCATCGAGCTCGAACCCGTGAAACCGTTCGTCGCGCTCAGCCATCTGCGGTTCCACTCGCTCGTCGACCTGATCCGGGCCATGCACGGCATCATCGAGACCGGGATGTTCGACGGTGACGTGGTCGACTACCTCGACGGCGTGGTGTTCAACGCGGCGGAAAGCTACCTCTGCCTCGGTAGGAAGACCAGTGCGCCCGGCCCCGTGAGTGACTACACCGGCCGACAGATCTACTACCGCTCCATTCAGCACGACAGCGGGGTGACGGACGACCGCCTCACCATCCACGACTACCTCTGGCGCTGGGACACCGACTGGTTCTGGTGTTCGGAGGCGTTCGGAGCGCAGAATCCGCGGGTCCGCCGGCTGTGGCCGCAACGCTACCGGCGCAGCAGCGTCTACGGGAAGCTGATGAAATACGAACAACGATTCCACATCGGCGATCGCATCGAGAAACTGGCCGGCCGGCCGCCCCGCGAGCGCGTCGTCCAGGACATCGAGGTGCCGATAGAGCGGTGCGCGGAGTTTCTGGACTGGTTCCTGGACACCGTGCCGATCACACCGGTCTGGCTGTGTCCGCTGCGGTTGCAGGATGACACCGGCTGGCCGCTCTACCCGATCGGGCCGCGCCAGAACTACGTGAACGTCGGCTTCTGGTCGACGGTGCCGGTCGGGTCCACCGCGGGGGCGACGAACCGCCTGATCGAACGCGCGGTCCGTGATTTCGACGGGCACAAGTCGTTGTACTCCGACTCCTACTACTCCCGGGCGGAGTTCGACGAACTCTACGGCGGAGAAAACTACCGGGCAGTGAAGAACAGATACGACCCTGATTCACGTCTCCTCGACCTCTATGCCAAGGCGGTGCAACGACGATGACCACGTACCGGGAACGCTCGACGAAGTCGACTTCGCTGACGGATGCGCCAGGGAAAACCGGATCGGCGGGGAAATACACCCTCGCCGAGGTGCTGGAGATCTTGGCAGGCGGCCGGCTTCCGCTGCGGTTCACGGCCTATGACGAGAGTTCGACCGGGCCGACGGACGCGTCGTTCGGGCTGGATCTGAGAACCCCCCGCGGCACGAGCTACCTGGCCACCGGCCGCGGCGACCTTGGCTTTGCCCGCGCCTACATCGCCGGCGACCTCGACATCCGCGGGGTGCACCCGGGGGACCCCTATGAGCTGCTCAAGGCCCTCGCCGACAGCCTCGTCTTCGCACGCCCACCGGCACGGATGATGGTCGACATGATCCGCTCCATCGGCGCCCGGCACCTGCGCCCGATAGCGCCGCCGCCCGAGGAAGCGCAGCCCCGGTGGCGCAGGATCACCGGAGGGCTCCGGCACAGCAAGACCCGGGATGCCGAAGCGATCCACCACCACTACGACGTCTCGAACACCTTCTACGAGTGGGTTCTCGGGCCGTCCATGACCTACACCTGCGCGTGTTACCCGCGCGGGAGCGCATCCCTCGAGGAGGCGCAGCACAACAAGTACCGACTCGTCTTCGAAAAGCTGCGACTGAAACCGGGCGACCGGTTGCTCGACGTGGGCTGCGGCTGGGGCGGCATGGTGCGCTACGCCGCCCACCGCGGCGTGCGAGCGACCGGTGTGACGCTATCGACCGAGCAGGCCGGCTGGGCACAGCGGGCCATCGCAGACGAGGGCCTGGGCCATCTGGCCGAGGTCCGTTACGCCGACTATCGCGATGTCACGGAAACCGGGTACGACGCGGTGTCGTCGATCGGGCTGCTCGAGCACATCGGCGTGCGCAACTATCCGTCGTACTTCGGGTTTCTGCAGTCCCGGCTGCGCCCCGGCGGGCTGCTACTCAATCACGCCATCACCTGGCCGGAGAATCACAAACCACCCCAGCCGCGCGGATTCATCGATCGTTACGTCTTTCCCGACGGGGAGCTCACAGGGTCTGGCCGGATCATCAGCGAGGCGCAGGACGCCGGTCTGGAGGTTCTGCACGAAGAGAACCTACGGCAGCACTACGCGCTGACGCTACGCGACTGGTGCGCCAATCTCGTCGAGCACTGGGACGAGGCGGTCGCCGAGGTCGGGCTCCCCACCGCGAAAGTGTGGGGTCTGTATATGGCTGGATCGCGGCTCGGGTTCGAGAACAATGGCATCCAGTTGCACCAGGTGTTGATGGCCCGGCCCGACAAACCGGGCGCTGCCGGCGAGCTGCCGTTGCGGCCCTGGTGGACCCCGTAGTCGCCGTTCGTGCGGCCCGCACGGCTCCTGGAGCGGCCTACGCTGGGGGAATGTCACGCACCAAGCGCCTGAAGCCGAACGAGTTGGTTCACGAGTGGCCGGATGGCCCGGCCAGCGACGCCATCGGCGAGGTCGCGCGGACGTTCGCGGGCAACTTGCGCCGTGCCATCGGTTCGCGGAGCATCCGCAATGCCGCCGAGTCCTGCGGCGTGAACCACGCCACCCTGATCGGCATCCTGGACGGGCGGGCCTGGCCGGACATGGAGACCATCGCCAAGCTCGAACGTGGGCTGGATGCGGCGCTATGGCCGGGGCACGTGACGAGGACCTGACCGGGTCGTTTTGGTTTGCTCAGCGGTGGTTTTCGGTCTGCTCGATCTGGTCGGCGAGATTGTCCGGGCTGAGGTCCGCGTTCTTGAACTCGGGTGTGAGCGGCAGTTCCAGGTGCAGGTCGGTACCGATGCAGATCTCGATGGTGCCCGAGAGTAACGCGAAGTCGAGCACGTGGCCGCCGTGCTGCCGGTCGGCGTCGACGAAGTGCACGTGCCCGCCGGGCACGCCGATGCCCTGCCCGTAAAGCGGGGTGCGGAACCCCGCGACGACGCCGGTGGAACGGCCGAACTCCAGGGTCTTCTCGCCCCGGATGGCCTCGGACATGGGCAGATACGGCTTCTCCTGCCGCTGCACGGCCCGCACCCGCACCCACTCGAACTCGCCGGTCAGCCGCACCGCGTAGAGGTAATTCGCGCTCTGCAGGGTCTCGTTGATCAGCGCCACCGCCTGATCGCGGGTGGCAGGCCCGGTGACGGGGATGGTGACCGTGGGGACGAACTCGGTGACCACGGCGAACGGGGTCAGGTCGCCGGGCGCGGCGGGTGCCACCGTGCCGTCGACCCGCATCCGGTAGCAGACACCGTCGAGGATCAGCATCTCGCCGTCGAGCGCGTTGAAGGTGCCCAGGCCGAAGTCGCCGTGTTCGAGCAGGGTGGCCACGGTGGTGTCACCGTCGTAGATGCCGTCGAGCAGGGCGCTCATCAGGCTGGTCTGGTACACGAGATGGCGGCCGGCGGGGACGTCCACGATGGTTCCTCCTAAGCGTGCGGTGGGGTTAGAGCGACGGGATCAGCTCGGGCACCCGGCAGGGCTGGCCGTGGGCGTAGTTGAGGCAGGAGCCCAGGGCATCCGGGTACGGGTCGGGGTTGCCGGAGCCGAACCAGGCCGTGTAGAACAGCCAGAAGTTGAGGTTGCCGTGGGTGGAGCATCCGTCGCCATCACTGTCGGGGTCGGCGAGGGCCGCCTCGTTGGGCTGGTACGGGGTGTAGTTGTACAGGTTGGCGGTGGCCTGGTTCTGGATGTCGACGGTGCTGGCGCCGCACGCGGCGTCGGGATTGTAGCCCACCTCGGTGTCGCCGATCTTGTAGGTGCGCTCGGGCTCCTGGGTGTACTGACGGAACTGCCAGGCCGCGTTGTAGACCTGGTTGAAGAAACCGAAGTACTCGGTCTCGCAGTCGGCCGTGTCGGGGCAACCGTAGCCGGTGGCGCGCAGGTAGCCGGACTCGGTGGGCCGGCTGAGCAGGGACTGCTCCTTCTGCAACAGCACCAGCAGAACGCGGGGGCTGATGCCGCAGGCCTCGGCGACCTTGCTGATGATGGTGCTCGCGTGTTCGTTCTCGGCGCCCGGGTAGGCGGCACAGTGGCCGGCACCCGCGGCGGGCTGGTCGACGGTGCTCTCGCGGTACTCCCAGAGGCAGGGTGAGCTGTCGGTGCGGATGCAGCTGCGCGACAGCAGGAACGACTGCACCTGCTGCTCGGTCATGGCGTCGGCGTTGAAGAAGGTGTAGTCGCTGACGATGCGGCCGGGCTCGAAGCCGGCCAGGTCGATCGTGTTCGTGGCGATGGGCGCGGTGGGGGCCGCCGTGGCGGGTTCGGCGCGCAGGGCGGCACTGACGAGGGCTGCGCCGGCCAGGACGACGACGAGAACGGCAGCCGTCGCGAGCGCGGACAAACGGTGGCGCTCGAAGTAGCTCATCCCCAGAGACTATCGAAGGCGTTGGGGCGCCGGGTGGGAGGCGGCTGCGAGAGGCTGCGCCGGCGCGGCTCAGCGGCGGAGGGCGGCCGGAATTCCTCGCCCGAGATGGCCCGCGCTCTACCGGCGGCAGGCTCGGGACGGTTGAATGGGAGGGAACCGCAGGAGTCGGACGCTCCGCCTTCCGCGGCAGGAGGCCACCATGGACGCTGACACCGGCACAGGCAAGGACCCTCGACCCGATGCGGGCGACGCGGCGGCGGTGCACGCCGAAGCGGCCGCGCAACCGGCACAGCAGCCCGGCCCACGCACGGGCATCGTCGTCGGGCATGATGGATCGGCCGACGCTGATCACGCCCTGACCGTGGCTCTCGACCTGGCCGCCGACCTCAAGGTGCCGGTGACGATCGTGCGTGCCTGGACCATCGACACGGCTCCGCGCCCGGCGAACTGGGAGTTCGGCTATGTGTCGTCGTACTCGGACTACGCGGGCGCGGTGCGGGAACGCCTCGTGGACGACACCCGGGACGTCGTCGCCGAGCATCCGGGGCTCACTGCGGAGTACCGGGTGGCGCTGGGCGGGCCGGCCAAGACTCTGATCGAGGTCTCGCGGGGGTCCCGGATGCTGGTGGTCGGCTCCCGCGGGCGCGGCGGACTGGCCGGGATGCTGCTCGGCTCGGTCAGTGAGCAGTGCGTGCGGCACGCGGACTGCCCGGTGCTCGTGGTGCGGCCCCGGTCCTGACCCGCGGAAGCGGGACTGCCGGGTGCGGGGCTGCCGGGTGCGGGTCAGCCGGCCTGGAGGCGGTTGCCCACCGCGAACCAGGCGAGCGCGCCGAACACCGGTGCGAAGACCACGGTCAATACCCACCGTGTGCGGGCCGGTTCGCTCAGGTGCACGGCGCGGACCACCTGCGCGAGGGCGGCCACGATGAGGACGAGGGCGCCCAGGCCGGCCAGGACGATGAGCGTCACGCCGATCAGAGCGCCCAGCGTGGCGCCGTCGATAGCGCCGCCGTCCAGGACATCTGTGCGCCCGAGCGTTCCTTGCCAGGCGGTGCTGAGTATTCCTGTGCTGTTCATTCGTCGGATTCCCCTCGATCCCGGCAGATGGTGCCCGGCGGCGGCGCTGGGCGGGTGGTGCGGTCGTGCGGTAGTCGTCGGCCGGGAAAACAGGTTCCCCCCGGAATGCTCGCCCGGCCTAATGGAAGCATACCAAACGGTATGCTTTCTGGTGAGACGAAGTCGGAATTGGTCTCGGTGCCGTGCCGGGTGCCCGTTTCCAGTCGAGGAGCGTCATGACCCAACAGGCTCGCGCCGTGGAAACCCGGGCGGCGATCATCCGCGCCGCCGCCGATGTCTTCGGCGCTGTGGGCTACGGCGGTGCCTCGATGGCGGATATCTGTGTCGCGGCCGGGCTCACCAAGGGGGCGCTGTACTTCCACTTCGCGTCGAAGGAGGCGCTGGCGCTGGCGGTCATCGACGCCCAGCATGAGCGGGCGCTCGGGCTCGGCGACGAGTTGCTGCACAGCGAGCAGCCCGGCCTGCACGTGCTGTTGCGGATGGCGTTCGAGCTGGGCAAGCAGGTGCGCGACGATCCGGTGTCGCGGGCAGGCATCCGCCTGACGATGGAATCGAGCAACCTCTCGGTGCCCGTGGTGACGCCATACGAGGACTGGATCGCGGCCTGCGAGCTGTTGCTGCGGCGCGCGATCCTCGACGGCGACGTGCGCGCCGACGTGGATGTCGCCGCCGCCGCCCGGTTCATCAGCCCGGCGTTCACGGGTGTGCAGGTGGTCTCCGGCGTGCTCACCGGCCGGGCGGACCTGATGCAGCGGCTCGTGGAGATGTGGTCGTTCGTGCTGCCGAGCCTGGTGGTGCCTGAGCGGTGGGACGTGCTGCGGACCCTGCCCGCGGAGATGGCCGACGTCTGGGGGTAGAGCCTGCCGGTGGCGCAACTGGTGCCCGTGCGGACAATTGGTGCCGGTGTGCCGGACGCAATTGTCCGCACGGGACGCAGAACGAAGGTGGTGGCTAGTCCTCGTCGGTGACGACGGTGAGCTTCACGGCGATGTTGCCGCGGGTGGCGCGGGAATACGGGCAGACCGCGTGTGCGGCTTCCATGGCTGCCTGCGCTGTGGCCGGGTCTGCGCCGGGGATCTGGGCCTCGATGGTGACCTCGAAGTCGAGGCCGGTGGCCATGCTGCCGACGAGGTTGACCGTGAGGGTGACGGCGGATTCCGACACGTCGACCTTGTTCTGGCGGGCGGTGGCCTTGAGGGCGTTGTGGAAGCAGGCCGCCCAGCCGCTGGCGAAGAGCTGCTCGGGGTTGGTGCCGGGTCCGTCGTCGCCGCCCATGTCCTTGGGGATGGACAGGTCGAGGTCGAGCTTGTTGTCGCTGGTGACGACCTTGCCGGTGCGTCCACCCCAGGAGGTGGCGGATGCGGTGTAAATGGCGTTGGTCATGATTGTCTTCTTTCGGGTAGAGCGGAGCACACTGGACTCAGTCGTCAACACGCAGAGTGTTCGACATCGAGCCGACAAGTGCTTCGTATTCGAAACAACTTCTTTCTCACCCTAACGGAGGACCGACCATGGGAATTCCCGAACCATCCATCTCGGCCGATGAGATGCGTGCCTGGGCGGCCCTGTTCGAGACGTCGAACATCGTGCAGTACGCGGCCGACCGCAATCTGCGCGACTCTGTGGGCCTCACCCTCGCGCAGTTCGAGATTCTCCTGCGCATCGGCGAAGCCGGCACCGTTGGGCGGCGCATGACCGACATCGCCGATTCACTCACGGTCTCCCGCAGTGGGCTCACGTACCAGGTCGGCCAGTTGGAGCGGAAGGAGCTGGTGCTTCGGCAGCCAGCCCCCGACGACGACAGGTCGGTCATCGCCCACATCACTCCGGCGGGCCTCGACCTGCTGCGGACGGGCATCCCCGGTTACGTCGACCTGGTGCGGGAGATGCTCTTCGACAGGCTCAGCCATGCCGACCTGATGACCGTCACCGAGATCCTCGACGATGTGCGCCGCCAGCTCAAGGAGCAGCCGAAGCGGTCAACCTACCGGCGGGCGCGGCGCAGCGTCGCTCAGGCTGGTTCGGATGCCGCGGCGGCGGCCGGTGCGGTGCCGACCACCGAGTAGCGCCGGATGGGCAGCCGCGAGGGGTTGCATCCGTCGGCGCGCTGGGCAGACTGGGGGGATGAGCATCCCCACACATGGCGATAGTCAGCCCGGTGCCGGCGAGCAGCGCACCGTCGAACTCGTCGAGGATGAGCGCCGGTACGTGCTGCTGCTCGACGGGGTGCAGGTGGGCCACACTGTCTACGCCGATCACGGCGAACAGCGGGTGTTCGTGCACACCGAGATCAGCATGGACCAGTCCGGCAAGGGGCTGGCGTCGACGCTGGTGGCGGCCGCGCTCGCCGATGTGCGGGCGCGCGGGCTGCGGGTCGTGGCGTTGTGCCCGTTCACGGCCGCCTACCTGCGCGGGCATCGCGAGTACGACGATATTCTCGACCCGCTGACCCCGCGGCTGAAGGCCGATCTGCGCGCGGCGCAGCTGATCTAGCGCCCGCCGCACGGCCTGCGCGGGCCACGGCGCGGGGGTACTCTGTGCAGCGAAAACAGGCCGAACCCCAAGGAGATGCATCATGGCTGGTGGAGTAGCGCGCCGCGACCGATTCGAATTGCCCGACTCGGTGCGACGCTTTTTTGAGGGCGACTGGGAGTCCGCAGCCCTGCGGGTGGAGGAATACCAGGAGGGTGACACCCTCGTGGTGAAAGCCGAGATGCCCGGCATTGACCCCGACAAGGACGTGGACATCTCGGTGTCCGACGGGGTCCTGCACATCCAGGCCGAACGCCAAGAGACCAGCGAACACAAGGAGAAGGGCGGCTACCGCACCGAATTCCGCTACGGCTCCTTCGCCCGCGACATCCCGTTGCCCAGCGGCAGCAAAGACTCCGACGTCTCGGCCAGCTACCGGGACGGCGTACTCGAGGTGCGGGTGCCCGTCGCCGAGCGCGAGCAGACGACGTCGAAGATCCAGGTGACCCGCGGCTGAGCCTGCACCGCTGGCACTGACGGGTCAGACGGCGGTCGGCGCCGCCGCCTCGGTGGATGCCGGTTCGCCGGATGCTGCGGCCCGGGGCGCCGGCTCGTGGCCGAACAGCTTCGGGCGCAGCCACAGCGACACGTAGACCAGGGCGATCAGAGCCGGCACCTCGATCAGTGGGCCCACGATGCCGGCCAGGGCCTGACCGCTCGTGGCGCCGAACGTGCCGATGGCCACCGCGATGGCCAGCTCGAAGTTGTTTCCCGCCGCTGTGAAGGCCAGCGTGGCCGTGCGGGCGTACGACAGCCCGACCAGCCGGCCGGCCAGAAAGCCCGCCCCGAACATCACCGCGAAGTAGACCAGCAGCGGCAGGGCGATGCGCACCACGTCCAGCGGCCGGTCGATGACCTGCTGACCCTGCAGGGCGAAGAGCAACACGATCGTGAAGAGCAGTCCGTAGAGCGCGAACGGGCCCACCCGCGGCAGGAACCGGCTCTCGTACCAGGCGCGGCCACGGGCGGCCTCGCCGATGCGACGGGAGAGGTAGCCGGCCAGCAACGGAATTCCGAGGAACACCAACACGCTCGCGGTGATCGCCCAGATGGAGAACTCGGCGCTGGTCGTGGCCAGGCCGAGCCAGGCCGGCAGCACCTGCAGGTAGAGCCAGCCGAGGGCGGCGAACGCGATGACCTGGAACACCGAGTTGATCGCCACGAGGAACGCCGCGGCCTCCCGGTCGCCGCAGGCCAGGTCGTTCCAGATGAGCACCATGGCGATGCACCTGGCCAGACCCACGATGATGAGCCCGGTGCGGTATTCGGGCAGGTCGGGCAGGAAGACCCAGGCGAGCGCGAACATCAGCGCCGGGCCCACGAGCCAGTTCAGCACCAGCGAGGACACCAGCAGGCGCCGGTCGCCGGCGACGGCGCGGGCATCCGAGTACCGCACCTTGGCGAGCACCGGATACATCATCACCAACAGGCCCACCGCGATCGGCACGCTCACCGAGCCGATCGAGAACGCGTGCAGCAGGTCGCCGACGCCGGGCGCGAAGACGGCGAGCAGTAGCCCGAGCCCCATCGCGAGGAGAATCCAGACCGGCAGCAGCCGATCGGTGGTGCCGAGCTGCGCGGCGGCAGGGGCGGGCTGGTCGGCGGATGTCATGGTGCTCCATCGGTCGCGGCTGGGAAATAGATGAACGTCGATATTGAGTGTGGCGACAGCATCGATGGATGTCAATTCGCGTGTCAGAATGGGGGGATGGTGAACGTCGAACTTCTGCAGGCCCCCGCGGCGGTCGAGTGCTGCGCGCCGCCCGCCCGCCAAGCGCTCGCCGCGGACGGCGCGGAAAAGCTTGCGAAGACCCTCAAGGCCATCGCCGATCCGGCCCGGCTTCGGCTGATCTCGATGGTCGCCGCCCACGACGACGCCGAAGCCTGCGTCTGCGACCTCACCGAACCCCTCGGCCTCAGTCAGCCCACGGTGTCCCACCATCTCAAAGTGCTGGTGGATGCCGGTATTCTCTCCCGGGACAAGCGCGGCACCTGGGCGTACTACCGACTGGTGCCCGGCGCTCTCGACGCCCTGGCCCAGTCGGTCGTCACCGTCTGAGCCCCGGGGTCCACTGGAACCACCCAGCCGCGCTTTGTAGAGTGAAGGCATGACAATCGCACCCGATCACGCCGTGCGCCGCAGCGCGCTGTTCGGCTGGCTGTGGAGCGTCGCGGTTCTCGGCCTCGGCCTCTGGGTGAGCCTGGCCACCGGTGAGTGGATCGCCTTGCTGTGCGCGGCAGGCCTGGTCATCCTGCCGATCGGCGGCCTGGCCCTCCGCGCCAGACGACCCTAGCGACACCCCCGCCGATGTGTGCGTACGCATGCACGCACACGGTTTACCCAGAAACGTGACGTAACGTCATTTACCTGCGCGCGGGGCCGACGTCGTCGCCGTGTGCTGGATTCCCATTCGGCGGTGCCACCTTCACGGTTCCCGCCCGCTCCACGCCCTATCCGGCCTGCCCTGTCACCTGACGCGGGCCGCTGCCGGTGAGTGACCCTTTCGAGGCCTGGTGGATCCGCATCCTGATCCCGCATCGACCAGAAAGCTTTTGCCATGTCCATTTGCACCGTGCACATCCTTGCCCACGTTTCGGCCGGGGAGTTTCATGCGTAGGCGCAGCGGATTCATCAAGCCGCCCTCCCGCCGCCGGCAGGTCACCGCCGTCACCGCCATGACCTTTGTGGCGCTGCTCACCACGGCCGGTGCGCTGCCCGCGCAGGCCGCTTACGTGGATGCCGACGGTGCTCCGGCCAGCGCGGCTCAGGCGTCCGCCGCCAGGGTAGCCCAGGCCGAGGCCGCACCGGCACAGAGCATCAGCGTGACCGCCGCAGCGCCCGTCCCCGTGCAGGTGGACACCTACACGGCCAAGGAGGTCGCGCCGCCACCACCACCCGTGGTCGTCGCCCCCGCCGCCGCGGCCGCGGCCACCGCCGTTGCCGCCGCCCCCGCCGGGGCGAGCGTGCGCTGGCCGTTCCCCGGCTCCATCCGCATCTCCGACGGGTACGGCCCCCGCTCGGCGCCCTGCGCGGGATGCTCGACCTTCCACGACGGCCTCGACATGAACCCCGGCCAGGGAACCCCGATCGGTTCCGTCGCCGACGGCGTCGTGAGCTCGGTGACCGCGTACGACAACGGCGGCCTGGGCGTGCACGTCATGATCGATCACGTCGTGAACGGTCAGAACGTCACCAGCACCTACGGGCACATGCTCGCCGGCTCCGCCGCCGTGAGTGTGGGCCAGTCCGTCACGGCCGGTCAGGTGATCGGCAACGTCGGCAGCACGGGCCAGAGCACGGGACCGCACCTGCACCTGGAGCTGCACCTCGACGGCGTCACCGCCATCGACCCGTACTCCTGGCTGACCGAGCACGCGGGGCCGATGTAGCCGACCCCGGGGCCATACGGCGCCGGTCGCCCGGGCCGGGAGTCAGGGCGTCGGCGGCGTCACCTGGAAGTACAGGTGGGCGTGCAGACGACATCCGTCATTGAAGGGCGACCCGCACGCCGGGCAGGCGGACACGGACCTGTAGACCTCGATCGTGAGGGTCTGCCCGCACGCCCCGCAGAGAATCGCCCGCTCGGCCCACTCCGCCGGCTCCCACTGCGCTGCCGGGTGCGATTCGGCGTCGGCGTGACACTGGAAGCACGGGTAGAACCTGTCGCAGCAGCGGAACCTGATCGCGACGATGTCGGTGGGCCCGGCGTAATGCACGCACCGGGTGTTCGCATCGACGGTGGCGCCGTAGACGCGCGGCCTGGCCGGGTGCCGGTCGGCCGGGACTTCGTGCAACATGCCGTCTCCTTCGGGTCCAACAGCGCGGTCACCCGTTCGCATCCGCTCGCATCCGCTCGCATCCGCTCGCATCCGCTCTCGTGCGCGGAGAACAACTGTGGCCGGTGCGGACTTCTGCGCCCGGTGTGCCGGGTGCACTTGTCCGCACCGGCCACAGTAGCCGAGCTGGATGCCGTCGCGGGAGTCCGCGCGGGCAGTGGCTACTCGCCCGTGTCGGTGCCCGAGTCGGTGCCGCTGGTGTCGGTCGTCGCGGTGGCCTGCTCCAACACGAACGCCTCGAAGGCTGCCGCGTCGCCGAGGTCGCCCTCATACTTGACGCCCTGCACGAGGACCGTCGGGGTGCCGGCGAGCGCGCCGATGTCGGTGTTGGGCAGCGGGTTGTCCAGAGCGCGGTCGGTGGCGTCGCCCACCCAGTCGGCGAACTCCTGGTCGGTGATGCAGGTGGCCACGGATTCGTCGGTGACGCCGGCCTCCTCCACCAGGCTGACGAGCTCAGCATTGCTGAGGCCGGTCGTGCCCTCGGTGGGCTGGTTCGCGAACAGGGCGCTGTTCACGTCGAGGAAGCTGTCCGGCTGGTAGTTGGCCACGCAGGCGGCGGCGTTGGCCGACCTGGTGGAGTACTTGCTGCCGCTCGAGGACTGGTCGAGGATCGAGATCGGGTGCGTCTCGAGGGTGATGTTGCCCGCGGTGAGCCAACTGGTGAGCTGGGCGCCGTTCGTGGTCTCGAACTGGCCGCAGTATGGGCACAGGTAGTCCAGGTACACCGCGATGTTCACGGTGCTGGTGAGCTCGCTCACATCGGTGGGCACTGGCTCGGCGTCGGCCGCGGTCGCCGCGGTCGTCACGGCGCTGATGGTGGTGCCGTCACCCTGCATCAGGATGCCGTCGCTGGCCATGTTGAGCGGCCCGGGCGAGGGCGGCTTGACGCTGCCCACGATCAGGACGGCGACGATGACGGCCACGGCCACCAGGGCCAGGCCGATGCCGCCGCGGAGGAACCAGCGATTGCGCGTCTCGCGCTTCTTCTGCTCCTCCCGCTGGATGCGGGCGGTCTCGCGCGCGACCTCACGGCGATCCTTCTTCGGGGGGAGCGCCTGGCCGGGGGTTTTTGAGTTCATGGGCTATCTGTGCCGTTTCGTCGGGACTGGTTCTCACCCCGACGATATCGACCCGGCCTATGAGGCCGGTTGCCGGGTGCTGTGAGCTAGCTGGGAGGGCAGCCCGAGCCGGGCACCCAGATCAGCCTAAGACCAGATCGGGGTGCGCCGGGAGCGATCGGCTAGAACCAGGTGCTCAGGTGCGGGGCGTAGGCGGAGTGCAGCGCCGTGTCCAGCCGGATGGCGGCATCCGGGGACTTCTCGGTGATCCGGCCGGCGCGGGCGAGGTCGACCGCGCTCGTGCCGCCGAGGTACAGCGACGCGAGGTCCGCTGCCGAGAGGGCCACCTCGACGGCGCCGGCCGGGGCCGTACCGGTGAGCGGATGCGCCTGCCCCGACCCGTCGGCGGCCACGGTGAGCAGAAACCGGCCCTCGGCGAAGCCGAGGTCGTCGGTGACGTCGAGCAGGTAGTCGCCCGGCGCCGCGTAGCTGCGGGCGCCGAGCGCCACCGGAACGTCGAGGATGCGCAGCCAGAGGTGGTCGCGTTCGCTGGTCTTGCGCACGGCGCGGTGGTCGGAGACCTGCCAGGCCACCGGCTCGGAGACGCTGCGGAGGCCCGCGTTGATCTCGCTGACCATGTCCATCTCGATCACGAACCGCCAGAGCGCGGCATAGGCGTCGTCGGTGGCCGCGACGAGGTCGACAAGCTTGAGCTGGCCGGGGTGGCTGACGTTCTGCAGCGCGATCTCGTAGAGCGCGAATCCGGCGATGGCGCCGTCGGCATCGTCGTAGCGCACCGCGCGGATGCCGCGCTTGTGCGCGTCGGGTTCGTTCGGCAGCAGGCCAAGGGTACGCTTCCACCAGATCTCGCGACGGTCGACCTCGCCGGGGGAGCGATCGCGGGTGCGTTCGAAGACTTCGGGGCCGTCGGCGAGCAGCGATTCCGGGCTGACGAACTGAACGCGGCCGGCCGGGGTTGGGCCGGTCCAGCGGGCCCGCTGGGTGTCGACGACGTACGAGGACTGCCGAGCCGACGGTCCGAAACCGTACCGGCCGTAGATGGTGGCTTCGGAGACCGTGAGCATGGCGATCGGCAGGCCGAGCCGCTGGGCGGTGCGGAGCTCCGAGGTGAGCATGGCCCTGGCAATGCCCTGGCGGCGGTGGGTGGGGGAGACGGTGACCGAGCTGATCGCCCAGGTGCCCAGGGCGGTGCCGCCGGGCACGGTCAGGCCCATCTCCCAGGACCGTATCGTGGCGACCGGGGTCTCCGGGTCGGCCTGCGAGGCGTCCCAGACGCCGGTGACCCTGTCGGTGGCGATGTCCTCGACCTGCACCTCGAGGGTGCCCTCGGTGGGCGTGACCTCGTGGAAGCCGCGGGCATCCGCCAGCAGCCAACGCTTGAGGCCCGCCTCGTCGTCGGCGTCGAGCACCGCCAGTCTCAGGCCGCGTTCGGCGAGGTTTGCGGTGGATTCGGGGTCGACGGGTGCGGAGGCGTAGGCATTCACCCATCCAGCCTACTCACGCCGATCCGGCGCGGACCGGGTGGGTGGCGGCCCGCTTGTCACCGATGCGGACGTCGTCGGCGGCGACGGTACCGGGATGGTGTTCCTGGCGCAGGCGAGTGCCCTCCGCGTCTCGTGGACCACTTTCCTCCCGCAGGCAGGTGTCCTTCGCGGCGGCACGGGTTCTAGCGTGTACCGCCGGGACTGACCTGTGCCGCCGGGACTGGCGCGTGCCGAGAGGCCCGCGGCGCCGGAAGCGGGGCGAGGACCCGCCGGGAATGGACCGCGCCAGAGGCGCCAGGCGGCTGCAACGTTGTAATGGAGGCGGTAAGTTCGGACGTGAGCAGACCGACGCGCCGAGGACGGTGTGTGGCCGCGCGGCGCCGCGACCGCGCGCACGGACTGTTCGCGGCACTGACCGACAGGGAGCGAAATTGGCAGCAACACTGCGCGATGTGGCGGCGCTGGCCGGGGTGTCGATCAAGACCGTCTCCAATGTGGTCCATGACTTTCAGCACATCCGGCCCGCAACCCGGGAGAGGGTGCGCGCGGCCATCGACGAGCTCGGCTACAAGCCCAACATCTCGGCACGCAGCCTGCGCTCCGGCCGCACCGGTGTGATCGGCCTGGCCCTGCCCGAGCTCAGCCTCAGCTACTTCGCCGAGCTGGCGGATGCGATCATCCAGGCCGCCGAGCGCCGTCACCTGGTGGTGCTGCTCGAGCAGACCGGTGGCGGTGACCGCGGCCGCGAGATCGCCATGCTCTCGAGCCCGCGGCTACAGCTGACCGACGGCCTGATCTTCAGCCCGCTGGGCCTGAGCACCGACGATGCCGCAATGCTCAACGTGGGCTACCCGATGGTGCTGCTCGGTGAGCGGGTCTTCGGCGGACCCGTTGACCACGTCACCATGCACAACGTGGAAGCCTCGAAGGCGGCGACCCTGCACCTGATCAGCCGGGGCCGGCGCCGGATCGCCATCATCGGTGCGCACGAGGGCGAGGTGGTGGGCTCCGCCGTGCTGCGTGTGCAGGGTTATCGCGAGGCCCTCGCCGAGGCCGGCATCCCGTTCGACCCGGCTCTGATCTGCAATGTGGGCCGGTGGCACCGGGCGGACGGCGCCGAGGCGATGCGCGCCCTGATCGACACCGGCGTCAGTTTCGACGCGGTGTTCGGGCTCAACGACACCCTGGCGCTCGGCGCCATGCGGGTGGCTCAGGTGGCCGGGCTGCGGGTACCGGAAGACGTGATGTTCATCGGCTTCGACGCCCTCGACGAGACCAAGTACTCCCTGCCGACCCTGTCGACCATCGACCCCGGCCGCGACGAGATCGCCGACACCGCGGTGCGCCTGCTCGTGCAGCGCATCGAGGAGGGCGTGACCCCGCGGGTGCCCGAGGTCTACCTGGCCGACTACACCGTGATCGACCGGGAGTCGACGGCAGGCTGACTGGACTGGTGCTCGAGGGGGGTGTCGAGGTGCACAAGACGGCAGCCGTGTGCCGGCACCCGCAGGGTGAGGCCGCCGTTCGTCACCGCGACCTGATCGCCGTGCCACAGGTCGGTGGCCGTGGCCGCCCCGGCCGGTGCGCCCAGCGCAGACAACGGCAGATGGATGTCCCTGGCGGCGTCCGCGGTGTTGAACACGGCCACATAAATCGCCGCCGGCTCCTCGACTTCGGCCCCGGCAACCGAACTCCACACGATGGTGTCACCCTCCCGCCAGAGCTCCCGCTGGCCGTGCGAGTCGCGGTGCATGCGCAGCACCGCCGGGTTGGTGAGCAGGGCCAGGGTCTGGGATGGGGTGGACGGCAGGTCGCCGCCGAACATCAACGGGGACCGGGCCAGGCACCACAGCGTGAGCATGGTGCGCTGTTCGTCCGGCGTGAGCCGGCTCATCCGGTCGTCGCCGCGTTCGGCCCGGATGCCGATGCGCCCCAACGGCAGCATGTCGGCGTCGGCCCAGGCTCCGGGGCGCTGGTGCGGTGCCCAGCGCGCGAGCCGGCCGAACTGGTCGAGGATGTCCTCCCAGCGGTCCCAGAGATCGTCGGACACCCGCCAGAGCTCGGCGTTTGCGGCCAGGTGCTCGCGGTGGGCCTGGGAGAGATCGGTGCCGGGGGAGAGGCTGAGGGTGATCGGGCGTCCGGAGCGGGCGATGGCCAGGGCGTAGGCCGCAATTTCGCGGGAGTGGTACGGCGCGAGCATGTCGTCGGCCTTGATGAAGTCCACGCCCCAGGTCGCGAACTGGGCCACCTGGGCGTCGTAGTAGGCCTGCGCGCCGGGGTGGTCGTGGTTCAGGCCCACGTTGTCCGGGTTCCAGGTGCAGGCCGAGGCCGGGTCGGCGATGTCGGCGGCGGTCACCCCGGCACGCTCGAAGACGGGCAGGGCCCGCTCCACCGCGGCGCGCGGGATCCCGCGCATGATGTGCAGCCCGAAACGCAGGCCGAGCGCGTGCACCCGGGCGGCGAGCGGGGCGAAGCCGGCGCCGGCGGCCGCCGACGGGAACCGGTTGGTGGCGGGCAGCTGGCGGCCCCAGGCATCCATCTCGATGCCGGGCTTCTCGTTGTAACCACCCGCGCGGGCGGCGGGGTCGTACCAGGCGATGTCGACCACGATGGTGTCCCAGCCGAAGCGCAGAAGGTGTTCGGCCATGAACTCGGCGTTGGCCAGCACCTCGGCCTCGGTGACGGTGGTGCCGTAACAATCCCAGGAGTTCCAGCCCATCGGAGGCCGGTCGGCGAGTGGGGCGACGGTGTCGTGCATGGCCAGGTCAGCGGGGAATTCGAGGGACATCGGGAGGCTCCGGTTCGGTGGGCCGCCCCGGCCACGGCCGGTAACGGGACGATAACATTTATTGCAACGTTGGAATTTTTTACCGGGATTCGTTGCGTATGCACCGAGCCTGTCATACTGTTACAACGTTGTAAAACACTCAGGACGCGGATGTCCGACCCGACGGGCCGTGGCATCCACCACTCACAGCACAGCCAATCGGGAAGGAACTACGTGATGAAGAGGTCACGTTTTATCGCCGCCTCCGTAGCAATGATCGCTACGACCGGCCTTCTGCTCAGCGGATGCTCGGCAGGAGCAGCAGACACCGGTGAGAAGCAGCTCACATTCATGTTCCGCGGCGGCGAAGACGAGAAGGCCGCATACACGACGGCCATCAAGGCCTTCGAAGAAGCCAACGACGTCAAGGTCAAGATCATCTCGACCACCGCAGACGACTACGCCACCAAGCTCAAGGCGGCCATCGCCGGCAAGCAGATCCCGGACGTGTTCTACATCGCGCAGGGCGACATCCAGGCCTACGTGAACAACGGTGTCGTCCTCGACATCACTGAGTACGTCGAAGGGTCGGACACCCTCGACCTCGACAACATCTGGGAATACGGCGTCGACAGCTACCGCTTCGACGGCAGCCTGGTCGGCGAAGGCGCCATCTACGCTCTGCCGAAGGACGTCGGACCGTTCTCGTTCGGGTACAACAAGACCATGTTCGAGGCCGCCGGTATTCCGCTGCCCGACGTGGACGTTCCCCTGACGCTCGAGGAGTTCGTCAACATCTCCAAGCAGCTCACCAAGGACCTCAACGGTGACGGCGAGCTGGACCAGTGGGGCACCGGCCTCAACGTGCAGTGGAGCCTGCAGTCGTTCGCATGGTCGAACGGCGCCGACTTCCTCAACGAGGACCGCACCAAGGTCACCGTTGACACGCCCGAGTTCGCCGAGGCGCTGCAGTGGTTCGCGGACCTGTCCAACGTGGAGGGCGTCACCCCCTCCACCGCGCAGGCGCAGACCCTTGACACCTACCAGCGTTGGATGAGTGGCCAGATCGCGTTCTTCCCGGTGGGCCCGTGGGACGTCTCCACGTACGCCGAGCTCGACTTCGACTGGGACCTGATTCCCTACCCGGCCGGGAAGACCGGTGAGTCCGCCACCTGGGTCGGCTCGCTCGGCATCGCCGTCGGCAGCACCACCGAGGACCCTGAGCTGTCCGCCAAGCTTGTCGAGTACCTCTCTGCCGACGTCACGGCGCAGCAGACCTTGGTCGACGCCGGGGTGCAGATCCCGAACCTCAAGGACATGGCCGACACCTGGGTGGCCGACTCGACCACCAAGCCGGCCAACAAGCAGGAATTCCTCGACATCGTCAACGACTACGGTCGTGCGCTGCCGGCGAACAACACCTACAACGCCGAGTGGTACGACGAGCTGTTCACCAACATCCAGCCGGTTCTCGACGGCAAGCAGACCGCCGCCGACTACCTCAAGGAGGCGCAGCCCAAGATGCAGGCCTTCCTGGACGACGCCAACGCCCAGGCCGGTATCGGCTAACACCGCCCGGATGCCGCGGCCGCGCTCTCTACGCGTGGCCGCGGCATCCGCCCCCGGCCCCGGCCGGCCCCCCGCTCATGGAATCACGTCAAGGAAGATCACTGATGTCCACCACAGCTCTTCGCACCAAGCCGCGCCGCTCTCGACTGCACAGGCGCGAGCACCAGGTTGCCCTCGCGTTCATCGCGATCCCCCTGATCGGCTTCCTGCTTTTCACGCTCTACCCGCTGCTGTTCTCCGTCTACGCCTCCTTCACGGCCTGGAATGGGCTGGCCGCTCCGAAGTTCAACGGGATCGACAACTACATCAAGATGTGGAACGACCCGTATTTCGCCAAGGCCATGTGGAACACCTTCTTCATGATGATCGGTATCCCGATCGGCCTGGTGCTCTCGATGGCGTTGGCCCTCGGGCTCAACCGTAAGATGCGCGGCACCACGTTCTTCCGCACCGTCTACTACGTGCCGGTGATCTCTTCGATCGCCGCAATCGCCATCCTCTGGCAGTGGGCCTACAACGGCGACTTCGGCCTGGTCAACCAGGTTCTGGACCTGTTCGGCATTCAGGGACCCAACTGGCTGGCGAACAAGGACACCGTCAAGCCGGCACTGATCATCATGGCCACCTGGAAGGGGCTCGGCTACTCGATGCTGCTCTACCTGGCTGCCCTGCAATCGGTGCCGCGCTACCTCTACGAGGCCGCAGCGCTCGACGGCGCCGGCACCTGGGCTCAGTTCCGCCACATCACCCTCCCGATGGTTCGACCGGTCACCTTCTTCCTCGTGGTGACGAGCATCATCGGCGGCTCGCAGATCTTCATCGAGGTCAACATCATGACCCCGACGGGCGGTCCGGAATTCAGCTCGGCGACCATCGTCTGGTACATCTGGCGGCAGGCCTTCAACAACCTGCACATGGGCTACGCGTCATCGATGTCGATCGTGCTCGGTCTGATCATCTTCGTGATCACCGTCATCCAATTCAGGCTCAACCGCCGCAACCAGTTCTCGATCGACTGAGGCCGCCACCGTGACTACATCAACCTCCCTGCCCGGCTCCATTCCGAGCGCAGCTCCCCTCCTGGCCCCCGACGGGGCACTCCCACCGACCTCAGGTGGCCGCCGTCTCCCGGCGCCGAACCGCAAGCGCGGCGTCTCGCGCACCACCAGCTATTCGATCGGCAATGTGATCGTCACGATCATCCTGTCCATCGGCGCTGTGGTCATGATCGGCCCGTTGCTCTGGACGTTCTCCACCTCCATCAAGACCCAGGAAGCGATCTTCTCGCTGCCGCCGCAGTGGATCCCCGACCCGATGGTGTGGGAGAACTACCTGCGGGTCTGGTCGGCCGGTCCGCTGCTCAGCGGCATCCGGAACAGCTTGATCGTGGCGGGTACCGTCACCGTGGTCGGATCGGTCACCTCCTCGATCGCCGCGTTCGCTTTCGCGAAGATGCGGATGCCGTTCAAGAACGCCGCATTCCTGATGCTGCTGGCCGGCCTGATGATCCCGTTCCCGACCATCATGATTCCGCAGTTCATGGTCTTCGCCGAGATCGGTTGGGTCGACACCCTGCTGCCGTTGATCGTGCCCGGCCTGTTCGGCAACATCATCATGATCTTCTTCCTCAAGCAGTACCTCGAGAACGTGCCGGACTCGATCATCGAGGCCGCCAAGCTCGACGGCGCCTCCTACCTGCAGATCTTCTTCAAGCTGATCTTCCCGGCCATCCGGCCCGCCATGGCGGCGCAGTTCATCCTCTGGTTCATGGCGGTCTGGAACGACTACCTGGCCCCGATCATCTACCTGAACACGCCGGAGAAGCAGACCCTGCAGCTGGTGATCGCGAGCTTCAACGCCCAGTACGCCAGCCAGACCGACTACCCGCTGATCATGGCGGCGTCCTTCATCGCCCTGCTGCCCGTGCTGATCGTGTTCATCATCTTCCAGCGCCAGATCATCGAATCCGTCGCCCTCACCGGCGGGAAGGGCTGATCATGTCGGTTCTCGACCAGACCCTGCCCGGCCAAGCGCGACCCGGCCAGGCGCTGCGCAGCCTGACCCCGGCGCCCGCCGGCGACCCGGCCGACTGGGGCACCCGCAACGCCCACGACCCCACCGTCGTGCGCGACACCGACGGCACCTGGTACATGTTCTCCACGGATGCCGCCGCCGGCGCCGATGCGGTGGCGGCCGGCGTGCACGTGCGCCGGTCGACCGACCTCGTGCACTGGTCCTTCGTCGGCACCGCCCTGGACGGCGTGCCCGGGCCCGCTTTCGAGTGGAGCCAGGCGCCCGGGCTCTGGGCTCCGGAGGTCGTGCGCTGGCCGACGGGCGGCGCCTCGACCGCCGCCGCATCCGATGTGAAGTGGCACATGTACTACTCGGCCTCCACCTTCGGTTCGAGCACGTCCGCCATCGGCCTGGCCGTGGCGAGCCGGCTGGCCGGACCGTGGGAGGACCGCGGCATCGTCGTGGCCACCCGCGCCGGAACCGACAGCCAGAACGCGATCGACGCGGCCGTCACCGTCGACAGGTCCGGCACCCCGTGGCTGACCTACGGGTCGTTCTTCTCCGGCATCTACACGCTGCCGCTGAACCCGGCGACCGGCCGACCACAGACGCCGGGCGACCTGGGCACCGTCATCGCCCGCCGGCCGGTGTCGGTGGACCGGGCGATCGAAGGCGCCTTCATCGTCTACCGCCGAGAGGAGGACCGCTACGTGCTGTTCTCCTCCTACGACTCGCTCTTCGACAGCTACAACGTACGGGTGGCCGTGGCCGAGGAGATCACCGGCCCGTACACCGACCTGCTCGGCCACTCGATGACCGACCTCGACACCGATCCGGCCCTGATCGGCACCAAGGTGCTCGGCAGCCACCGGTTCGGCGACGACACCGGCTGGCTCGCCCCCGGGCACAACTCGATCCTGACCGAGCCGGGCCTGCCCGGCACGAGCCCTGCCGCCGATGCAACAGCGTCAGCCTGCCGCGCCGACGAGTACTTCATGGTGCACCACGTGCGCTTCGCCGACGACCCCAGCCAGCACGTTGTGCAACTGCGGCGCACCTTCTTCACCGAAGCGGGGTGGCCCGTCGTCTCGCCGCAGCCGTTCGCCGGCGCCGATGCGGAGCGCCTGGCCGCGCCGGTGAGCCTGGCCGGCCCGTGGCGCGCGGTGCGTCTGGCTCCGGAGTCGACCGCGCTGGTGAATGCCGACCCGGTCACCGTCGCGGTGGCGCCCACGGTTCTGGTTCCCACGGATGCGCCTGAGCGGCTCTTCGACGGGCGCACCGAACGCGTGCGGCTGGTGGTCGGGGGCGTATCCGGCACCGAACTCGACGCCGTGGTCTTCACCAGCTGGGACTGGGCGAACGCCCGGCCCGCCCTCTCCTTCAGCGGTCTCACCGCCGACGGGGTGGCCTGGTTCGGCACGAGTGGCGCCTGAGATGGACGACTACGCCATCGGCTGGGCCGGGAAGGTGATGCACTGGCTGCGGTTCGCGATCGCGCTCGTGGTGATCAACCTGCTCTTCCTCGCGGGCACTCTCGCCGGGCTGATCGTGCTGGGCGTGTTCCCGGCGGCCACGGCCGCGGCGATCCTGCTCGGCCGGCTGCGCGCCGGCCAGCCCAGCGACAGGCTGGTGCGGGACTTCATCACCGCCTACCGCGCCCAGTTCTGGCACCTCGCGGTCGTCGCGATCCCGTTCCAGCTCGCCACGGTACTGGTGTTCCTCGACCTGGTGGCTTTCCAGACCACTGCGGTGGCGGGCAGCCCGGTCAGCGCAGTGCTGCTCGTGCTGCTGGTCGTGGTCTCGGTCGGCACCCTGCTGGCGGCGTTCTCCGCGATCATCATCTGCACCCGCTACCGCGACTCGGCCCGCTCGATCTGGCGGTACGCGTTTGTGCTGCCGTTCGTGTCCCCGCTGCTGAGCCTGTCGCTGATCCTGGCGCTGGGCGCGCTCACGCTGGCCCTGTTCCAGTTCGGCGTGCTGGTGCCGCTGATCGGCGCCTCGGCGCCTCTGTTCGTGGCGGGCTGGCTCATCGACCACCGGCTCGCCGCCCTCGACGCGGCGCACCCCGCGCACGGCGCGGTGCGCAACGAAGACGGCGCACTGTCACTCGCGCCCAGCCGGCGTGCGTCGCCGGCCTGAACAGCCCACCCCACCGCCTTTTCTCGTTTCACTCGACTTCGCCCCACCTCGTCAACGCTGCACAGATAGGACACGATCTCCATGACCACCGCACGAATCAGTATCGACCGCACCAATGTGGTCGCCACCATCAACCGGCGCATCTTCGGCTCCTTCGTGGAGCACCTCGGTCGCTGCGTCTATGACGGGATCTACGAGCCCGACCACCCCACCGCCAACGAGGACGGCTTCCGCCTCGACGTGGTCGACCTGGTCAAGGAGCTGGGCTCCACCACCATTCGCTACCCCGGCGGAAACTTCGTCTCCGGCTACAAGTGGGAAGACGGCGTCGGACCCCGCGACCGGCGCCCGGTGCGCCGCGACCTGGCCTGGCACTCGCTGGAAAGCAACCAGGTGGGCCTGGAAGAGTTCGGCCGCTGGTGCGAACTGACCGGCTCCGAACTGATGATGGCCGTGAACCTCGGTACCCGCGGCATCGAGTCGGCGCTCGACCTGCTCGAATACGCCAACGGTGAGGCCGGCACCGCCCTGGCCGACGAGCGCGTCGCCAACGGCAAGACCGAACCGTACGACATCCGCATGTGGTGCCTCGGCAACGAGATGGACGGCCCCTGGCAGGTCGGCCACATGTCCTCCGACGACTACGGCAAGATCGCGGCCCGCACCGCCTCGGCAATGAAGACCGCCGACCCGTCGCTGGAGCTCGTGGTCTGCGGATCCTCCGGCTCGGCGATGCCCACCTTCGGCGAGTGGGAGCGGGTCGTGCTCGAGCACAGCTACGAGTCGGTCGACTACATCTCCTGCCACGCCTACTACCAGGAACGCAACGGCGACCTGGCCTCCTACCTGGCGTCGTCGCTGGAGATGAAGTACTTCATCGACACCGTCGTGGCCACCGCCGACCACGTCAAGCACAAGCTGCGCAGCAAGAAGACCATCCAGCTCTCCTTCGACGAGTGGAACATCTGGTACCTCGACGAGCACCAGGCCTCCGAGGAGGTCAACGACGAGTGGCGTTTCGCGCCGCGTCAGCTCGAGGACGTCTACTCGGTGGCGGATGCCGTCGTGCTCGGCAACCTGCTGATCACCCTGCTGCAGAACCACGACAGGGTCGGCTCGGCCTCTCTGGCACAGCTGGTGAACGTGATCGCCCCGATCATGACCGAACCAGGCGGAGACTCCTGGCGCCAGAGCACATTCTTCCCCTTCTCGGTGACCTCCAGGCTCGCCCGCGGCGAGGTGCTCACGCCCCGCATCACCGTCGACACCTACGACACCGCGGTGTACGGCGCCGCACCGCTGGTGGACTCGGTCGTGACCGCTGACGCCGAGACCGTCACGAGCGCGGTGTTCCTGGTGAACCGCAGCCAGACCGAGTCGATCGAGGTGGCCATCGACGTGTCCGGGCTCGGCGCATCCGCCATCACGGAAGCCGTCACCCTGCACGACGCCGACCCGTACGCGAAGAACACGCTGGCCGACCAGAACCGGGTGGGCCTGAAGGACCTCACCGGTTCGGTCCTCGCCGACGGCACGCTCACCGTGACGTTGCCGCCCGTCTCATGGTCGGCGATCGCGCTCGGTTAGGACGAGCGGGTCAGGCGGGCACGCCCGCGGGCCTGTTCGTCCTGACCCTGGCCGCGGTCGTCCTGTTCGTGCTGAGCGGATGCTCGGCCGAGCAGGGCGCCCGCGAGCTCAGCGGTGACATCGCCACCCACGACCCCGCCTACGTGGCCGGGGTCGAGGGGGACGCGTCGTACGTGTACTCGACCGGCAACGGGCAGGTCGCGGACGGCAACATCCAGATCCGCCGGTCCATGGACGGGCTGGATTGGGAATACATCGGCGAGGTCTGGCAGGAGAAGCCGGATTGGCTGGTGGAGGCGGTGCCCGGGGTGGACAACCTGTGGGCGCCGGAGCTCTACCAGCACGACGGCACCTGGTACCTCTACTACTCGGCGTCGCTATTCGGCACGAACACCTCGGTGATCGCGCTGGCGACCAACAGCACCCTCGATCCGGATGCGGCCGACTACGCCTGGGTGGACCGGGGCGAGGTGATCACCTCCGTGGGCACCGACTACAACGCGATCGACGCCGGGGTGGTCGAGGATGCCGAGGGCACGCCCTGGCTGAGCTTCGGCTCGTTCTCGTCCGGGCTGCACCTCGTCGAACTCGACTGGCCGAGCGGGCTGCGCGCCGACGACGCCGACCCGGTGCTGATCGCGGACCGCAACTTGGCCGTGAACGCTCTCGAGGCGCCGTTCCTGCTCGCGCACGACGGCTTCTACTACCTGTTCTTCTCGCGGGATTTCTGCTGCCGCGGCGTGGACAGCAGTTACAACATCGCCGTCGGACGGTCCGAGACCGTGGACGGACCGTACTTGGACGCCAACGGCGCCGCGCTGCTGGATGACGGCGGCACCCCGGTGCTCTCCGGCGACGGGGACCGGGTCGGCCCCGGCGGCCAGTCGGTGTCCGGCGGCACCCTCGCGTTCCACTACTACGACGCCAGCCTGGACGGCGCCTTTCAACTCGGCCTCATTCCGCTCGGCTGGGACGACGGCTGGCCGGTCGTGGCCTGGGAATAGCCGCCCATTTCTTCCGAACTAGCCACAGGAGTCCTCATGCCCATCACCGGACCCGTCAGCCCCCTCGCCAGGGCACACAGCGTCCTCCGTCCGCTGCCCCTCGACGCGGTGAGCCTCACTGGAACCGGGCAGCTCGCCAGCTGGCAGCGGGTGAACCGGGACGCCACCCTGGCGCACTGCGTGCGGCAGCTCGAGGAGTCGGGGGCGCTGGCCAACCTGCGGATCGCGGCCGGCTTGGAGAGCGGGGTCTTCCGCGGCTTCGTCTTCGCCGACTCCGACGTCTATAAGGTGCTCGAGGCCATCGGCTGGGAGGCCGGGCGGGCCGGTGGGGGCGCCGAGGTGTTCGTCTCCTTCGTCGATGACACCGTGGCGCTGCTGCAGGCGGCGCAGCAGGACGACGGTTACCTGGACTCGTTCTTCCAGGTGGCCAAGCCCGACGAGAAGTTCGCCGACCTTCGTTGGGGCCACGAGCTGTACTGCCTCGGGCACCTGCTGCAGGCCGGGGTGGCGTGGCAGCGCACCCGTGCCCGCACCGACCTGCTCGAGGTGGGGCTGCGGTTCGCCGGCCTGGTCGAGCAGCGCTTCGGCGCCGGCGGCGTGGACGCGGTCTGCGGGCATCCGGAAATCGAGACAGCCCTGGTCGAGGTGTACAGGGTGACCGGGCAGCGGCGCTGGCTTGAGCTGGCCCAGCGCTTCGTCGACCTCCGCGGCCACCGGAGCGTGGGCGAGGACCGGTTCGGCTACGGGTACTTCCAGGACCACGAACCCGTGCGCACGGTGCCCGGCGCCACCGGGCACTCGGTGCGCCAGCTGTACCTGGCCGCCGGCGTGGCCGACGTCTATGCCGAGAACGGGGAGCCGGAGCTGCTCGCCGCCCTCGAACGCATCTGGTCCGATGTGCACCGGAGCAAGATGTACGTCACCGGCGGGCTCGGCTCCCGGCACCGCGACGAGGCCTTCGGCGACCCGTTCGAGCTGCCGCCGGATCGGGCATACTCCGAAACCTGCGCCGCGATCTCCAGCGTGCAGTTCAACTGGCGGATGCTGCTACTCACCGGCGAGGGCCGGTTCGCCGACGAGATCGAACGCGCGCTGTACAACGCCGTCGCCGGGTCGACCACGAGCGAGGGCACCGCGTTCTTCTACTCCAACCCGCTGCAGGTGCGCACCCACCGGGACGGCGCACACGAGCAGGCTCCGGCCCGCCGGGTGGGCTGGTACGACTGCGCCTGCTGCCCGCCCAACCTGGCCCGACTGGTCTCGTCGCTGCAGCACTACGCGGCGACGACGGCTGCGGGCTCCCTGCAGCTGCACCTCTACGAAACCGGCACCATCGACCTCGGCGGGGTCGGCGGGGCGGCCACCGTGGCCCGGATCCGCACGGGTTACCCGGTCGACGGTGTCGTGGCGATCGAGTTCGACGCGCCGTTCACCGGTGGCGAGGTGGCGCTGCGGGTGCCCGCCTGGGCGGAGTCCTGGCGGCTGACCGTGAACGGGGAGGCGGCTTCTGCGGCGGTGTCGGCCGGCTACCTGCGGGTGCCGGGGGCGGGCATCCGCTCGATCGAGCTGGTGCTGGACATGCCCGTGCGGCTGCGGCGGGCACATCCGCAGGTGGATGCGGTGCGCGGCTGCGTCGTGGTGACGCGCGGGCCGCTGGTCTACGCGCTCGAACAGGCCGACCTGCCCGGGTCGCTGGTGCTCGAGGACTTCGTCGTGGATGCCGCCGCCGCCGCCGAGCTGGGCCCGGTCGACGCGGATCTGGGCGTGCCGCTGGTGCGAATCACCGGGGCGCGGCGGGCGCCGGACGCGGGGGAGCTCTACCCGGTGGCTTCTGGCGACCGGTCTCCCGGCGGCGATGCCATCACCGTGACCGCGGTGCCGTACTACCGGTGGGGCAACCGCGCGCCCGGGGGCATGCGCGTCTGGATCCCCACCAGCTAGCCGTACCCCGCCATCCGCGCACTCGGCCCACCTCGCGAAAGCGGTGATGTGGTTGCTTCGGGTCGCGCGAAGTGACCGTTTCCCCGCTTTCGCGACACAGCGAACGTACGAAAGCGGGGTGCGGAGCTAGGCGCGGTGCGCGGCGTACTGGGCGCGGATGACCGGGCGGAAGTCCGGGGTGGGGTGCGCCTCGACCGCCACCGACCAGGCCGGGCGGGTGCCCGTGAGCGACCAGGCCGCCTGGGCGGCACCGCCGTCGGCGACGTACTCGCCGGGGGTGGGCACGGCCACCGGTGCATCGAACACCTGCGCGGCTATGAACTGCACGGCCGGGTTCTGCGCCGCTCCGCCGATCAGCAGGATGCGTTCGACGCTGACTCCCTGCGCGCGCACGGCGTCCAGCCCGTCGGCGAGGCCGCACAGCAGCCCCTCGATCGCAGCCCTGGCCAGGTTCGGCCGGGTGGTCGAGGTCAGGGTCATCCCGAACAGGGATGCCGTGGCGTCGGGCAGGTTGGGGGTGCGTTCGCCCTCGAAGTACGGCTGCAGGACCAGGCCCTGCGCGCCGGGCTCGGCCTCCAGCGCGAGCCGGCCCAGTTCGTGGTGGTCGACGCCGAGCAGGCCGGCAATGGAGTCCAGGATGCGGGCGGCGTTGAGCGTGGCGATCAGCGGCAAGTGCAGCCCGCTGGCGTCGGCGAACCCGGCGACGGCGCCGGAGGCATCCTCGCTGGGCACCGCGGTGACGGCGAAGACCGTGCCGCTGGTGCCGATCGACACGATCACGTCGCCGGCCGCAGCGCCCAGGCCCAGGGCGGCTCCAGCGTTGTCGCCGGCTCCCACACCCACGACGAGACCGGCGGGAACCCCGGGCAGGGCCACCGTGGTGCCTGCGGTCTCGCCAGGGCCGAGCACCCGGGGGAGCACGGCGTCGTGGCCGAGCCCGCGCACGAGCAGCTCACGGTCGTAGTCATCGAGGGCGGCCGAGAAGTAGCCGGTGCCGCTGGCATCCGACCGGTCGGTGGTCAGCGCGGTCAGCACGGGGCCGAGCTCGCTCTCACCGGCCGGGCCGTAACCGCGCAGCCGCCAGCTGAGCCAGTCGTGCGGGAGGGCGACGGCGGCGACCCTGGCGGCGTTGGCCGGTTCGGCATCCCGCAGCCAGCGCAGTTTGGTGACGGTGAACGAGGCCACCGGCACGAGGCCGGTGCGGCGGGCGTATTCGGCGGCGCCGACCTCATCGATCAGGTCGGCGGCGGCCTGCGCGCTGCGGGTGTCGTTCCAGAGCAGGGCCGGGCGGATGACGCGGCCGTCCTCATCGAGCACGACCATGCCGTGCTGCTGCGCGGCCACCGACACGGCGGCGACGTCGTCGAGACCGCCGGCCTTCTCGACGGCGGCCAGCAGGGCATCCCACCAGGCGGCCGGATCGACCTCGGTGCCCACGGGATGACTCGCCTTGCCGGTGCGCACCAGCGCGCCCGTCTCGGCATCCCGCACCACAATCTTGCAACTCTGCGTCGACGAGTCGACTCCGGCAACCAGCGCCATGGCGCACTCCAAACCTCAAAAATCCGCGGTGGGTCGGCGGCGTCCTCGCCGTCGCCCGGGGGCTCACACATAAAATGTTCTGGGTCTAAACATATTCGGTCCAGCGGGGATGTTCAAACGCTTGCGGGCCCCCGCGGCATCACGCAAGGGGCTCCGTGCCGCCCGCAGCGGGCGGGCGGCACCCTCAGGACAGGGTGAGCAGTCGGCAGACGGTGGCGACCGCGCGCTCCAAATTTGCCGCGCCGTCGGCGAGGGCGCTGGGCAGGTCGGAGACACCCGGCAGGATGGGCACCAGGGCGGCGAAGCCGTGGTCGTAGAGCACCTCGGCGCCGGGGCCGATCCGGCCCGCGAAGGCGACGACCGGGACACCGTGCACGCCGGCGGCCTCCGCAACACCCATCGGGGTCTTCCCGCTCAGGGTTTGGGCGTCGAGGCTGCCCTCGCCCGTGAACACGAAATCGGCGCCGGCGATCCGGTCGGCCAGGTGCACGGCATCCATCACGACATCCACACCGCGGCGCAGCTCGGCCGGGAAGAACGCCAGAAAGGCGGCCCCGAGTCCACCGGCGGCTCCGGCGCCGGGCTGGTTGGACACATCCGTGCCGGTCAGGGCGGCGATCACGGTGGCGTACACGCCCAGCGCGGCGTCGAGCTGGTGCACGGTGGCGGGGTCGGCGCCCTTCTGCGGGCCGAAGACGGCGCTGGCGCCGGCGGCTCCGAGCAGCGGATTCGTGACGTCACTGGCGATCTGGAACGTGCTGCCGGCCAACCGCGGGTCGACGGCGGACAGGTCGATCCGGTGCAGCCGTGCCAGGGCCGCACCGCCGCGCGGCAAGTCCGCACCGGCCTCATCGAGCAGGCGGGCGCCGAGGGCCTCGAGCATCCCGGCGCCACCGTCGTTGGTCACCGAACCGCCCAGACCCACGATGAACCGCGTCGCTCCACGGTCCAGGGCGTGGCGGATCAACTCGCCGGCCCCGTAGGAGCTGGTGATCTTCGGGTCCCGGTCGGCGACGGCGACCAGGTCGATCCCGGCGGCGGCGGCGATTTCGATGATGGCGAGGTGCTCGGAGCCGACGTAGCCGTACCGGGCCCGAACGGAACGTCCCAGGGCGTCGTGCACCGGGGCGCTGACGAGCACACCGTCGAGGGCATCGGTGAGGGCCTCCCTGGTGCCTTCCCCGCCGTCGGCCATCGGCGCGGCCACGCAGTCGGCGTCGGGAAACACCGACAGCACACCGCGTCGCATGGCGGCGACGGCCTCGGGTGCGGTCATCGATTCCTTGAACGAGTCGGGGGCCAGAACGAATTTCATGGGATCGATCCTCTGTGGAAGCGACGAACGCAGGGACGAGGGCGACCCTCTTCCCGCCCGGACGCCCGGTTCTCGACACGGTACCGCATGCCGATCCCCGGTTCGTCAGCGGGTTGTCGCTCCACGCCCCTCGGCAGAAACGGACTAGCCTCGCCTCATGGTTTCCCTTGATCCCCGGCCCACCGGCTCGCAGGCGCTCCTCCTGTCTCCTCTCACCCTCGGCACGTCCGGCTGGTCGCCGCGGAGTGCTGCCGAGACCAGCGCCACGGATGCCCTGGCCGCGTCCTGGGCGGCCGGCCGGCTCAGCACGAACGTCATCGACACCTCCAACATCTACGGCGACTCACACTCGGAAGGGGTCATCGGCAAGGCGCTGGCCGGCACTGTCGGCCCGGGACTGGTCGTGCAGACCAAGCTCGACCGCGACGTGGCGCGCAACGACTTCTCGGCGGCGCAGATGGAGAGATCTCTGCAGCAGTCGCTCGACCGGCTCGGCCTCGAATCCGTCGACATCCTTTTCCTGCACGATCCCGAAAACGTCGGCTTCGAGAGCGTCATGCAGCCCGGCGGTGCCGTGGATGCGCTCGTCGCCATGCGGGACCGCGGTGTGGCCCGGTACATCGGTATCTCGGGCGGACCTGTCGCGATGATGCGCCGCTTCGTGGACACCGGCCTCTTCGACGTCCTGATCAATCACAACCGCTTCACCCTGGTGGACCGCTCGGCGCTGGGCCTGTACCAGGCGGCCAGGGACCGGGGCATGATCGTGGAGAACGCGGCCCCGTTCGGCGCCGGGATCCTCACCGGCGACCCCCGGTTCGCCGGCACCTACGCCTACGGCCCGATCCGGCCGGAGACCCAGGCCGCCGTGGACGCCGTCACCCGCATCGCGGCCGACGCCGGGATCCCGCTGGCCGCGCTCGCCTTGCAATTCAGCCTGCGGCATCCGCTCGTCGACACGACCGTGCTGGGCGTGCGCACGAGGGAGCGCTTCGACGAGGCCGTCGCCCACGCCGCGATCGACGTGCCGGATGCGGTCTGGGCCGAGCTGGACACCATCCTCGCGAACTGAGAGAAAAGCACCCACAACTCGCGCGAAGGTGCTTACCTCACGGTTCGCGGGTGGGGGATGCGAGAAAGCCCCGGCCGGGAGAACCCGGCCGGGGCAGATGGTGCGGGTGGAACGGTCGAACGAACCTGCTGGTTAGCGGGCGCCGAGCAGGTGCTCGAGGGCCAGCTGCTGCAGGCGAACGAAGCCGAAGCCCTTGCCGCCGAAGTACTCCTCCGGAGCGAAGTCCTCGTAGGCGCTCTTGTCGGCCAGGAAGTCGTCGTAGCTCTCGCCGTCGGACAGAGTGGTCTGCGACAGTTCCGGCACGCGCGATGCGGCCAGCTGCTCCTGCACCTCGGGGTCGGCGCGGAAGGCCGCGGCACGCTCCTTGAGCAGCAGGTAGGTGCGCATGTTCGCGGCGGCGGAGTCCCAGACGCCGCTGATGTCCTCGGTGCGGCTCGGCTTGTAGTCGAAGTGACGCGGGCCGTCGTAGGACGGGCCACCGTTCGGGCCGCCGTTTTCGAGCAGGTCCACCAGCGAGAACGCGTTCTGCAGGTCGCCGTGGCCGAAGACCAGGTCCTGGTCGTACTTGATGCCGCGCTGACCGTTGAGGTCGATGTGGAACAGCTTGCCCTGGTAGAGCGCCTGGGCGATGCCGGCGGTGAAGTTCAGCCCGGCCATCTGCTCGTGACCGACCTCGGGGTTGACGCCGACGAGTTCGGGGCGCTCGAGGGTGGTGATGAACGCCATGGCGTGGCCGACCGTGGGCAGCAGGATGTCGCCGCGCGGTTCGTTGGGCTTGGGCTCGATGGCGAAACGGATGTCGTAACCCTTGTCGGTGACGTAGTCGCCGAGCAGGTTGACAGCCTCGCGGTAGCGGTCGAGGGCGGCGCGGATGTCCTTGGCCGCGTCGTACTCTGCGCCCTCACGGCCGCCCCACATGACGAAAGTCTTGGCGCCGAGCTCAGCGGCGAGGTCGAGGTTGCGCATGACCTTGCGCAGGGCGAACCGGCGCACGGCGCGGTCGTTGGAGGTGAAGCCGCCGTCTTTGAAGACCGGGGCGCTGAACAGGTTGGTGGTGATCATCGGCACGATCATGCCGGTGTCGGCGAGGACCTGCTTGAGACGGTCGATCTCCTTCTGGCGGGCGGCATCCGTGGAGCCGAAGGCGAAGAGGTCGTCGTCGTGGAAGGTGAGGCCGTATGCGCCGAGCTGAGCGAGGCGGGTGACGGCTTCGACGGTGTCCAGCTGCGGGCGAGTGGGTCCGCCGAACGGGTCAGACCCGTTGTATCCGATGGTCCACAGGCCGAATGAGAACTTGTCGGCGGGGGTGGGGGTGAGTGACATGACTGTGCTCCGATTCAGCTTCATTGGCGATTTGTTGCTATGACCAACATATTACACACCCGCGGCCCATCCGTACAGTTGCCCGCACGGGCCGCAGGAAAACCCCCGGCCACAACATATTCGCCGGAAGTCCGTTTTTGCGCCTCCTCCCGCCACTGACCCTGTCGAACGGTTTCGACGATTCCCGTCGCAATTAGAGCCCTCGAGGGGGTGCGTCATCATGCCAACCCCCCAAACAGGGGCATTTCCTGTTTTGCCCCTAGGCAAACCGAGAAGGTACGAGATAAGTTCTGTCCGTCAACAAAGGCCGCATTTGCGCGGTGGGTCAATCACAGCGATGTCCCGTTACAAGGAGGTAACCCTGACACGCGTTCGCCCAGTGCTGGGGGAGCGGGCGACAAGATTTCCTCCTCTGGCAGTCCACCGGCATACCGGTGACTGCGGTGACTGGCAGCTCTCAGAGAGGAAAGCTCCAACTATGTCCAAGACCAAGAAAATTCTCGCCCTCGCGGCCACAGGCATTTTCGCCCTGTCGCTCGCGTCCTGCGCCAGCGACGGTGAAACCACCGGAGGCGGCGATGCAGCCGCCGGCGGTACCGAGTGCAACGTCGGCATCTCGATGCCGACCCGCAGCCTGGAACGCTGGATCAACGACGGTGAGCAGCTCAAGGCGCTGCTCGAAGAGGCCGACTGCACCGTCGACCTGCAGTACGCCGACAACAAGACCGACCAGCAGATCAGCCAGATCCAGAACCAGGTCGCCGGCGGATCGAAGATCCTCGTTGTGGCCGCCGTCGACGGCCAGGTGCTCGCGCCGGTGCTCGCCGAGGCCAAGAAGCAGGACGCCACCGTCATCGCCTACGACCGCCTGATCAACGGCACCCCTGACGTCGACTACTACGCCACCTTCGACAACTACAAGGTCGGCCAGCTGCAGGGCCAGTTCCTGGAGACCCAGCTCGACCTGGCCAACGCGACCGGGCCGATCTCGATCGAACCGTTCGCCGGCAGCCCCGACGACAACAACGCCAAGTTCTTCTTCTCCGGCGCCTGGGACGTTCTGCTGCCCTACGTGGAGAGCGGCGTCCTCGTCGTTCCGAGCGGCCAGTCACCCGCCTCCAACGACGACTGGGCCTCGATCGGCATCCAGGGCTGGGCCAGCGACAAGGCGCAGTCCGAAATGGACAACCGTCTGTCGTCGTTCTACACCGGCGGCGACAAGGTCGACGTGGTGCTCTCCCCGAACGACAGCCTGGCCATCGGCATCATCGCCTCGCTGAAATCGGCCGGCTACGCACCGGGCACCGACTACCCGCTGATCACCGGACAGGATGCCGACAAGGCCAACGTCAAGGCGATCCTCGACGGTGAGCAGTCCATGACGGTCTGGAAGGACACCCGCACGCTCGGCGAGCAGGTGTTCACCATGATCGAGGAGATCGTGGCCGGCGACGAGGTCACCGTCAACGACACCGAGACCTACGACAACGGCGAGAAGGTCGTGCCGTCGTTCCTGCTCGACCCCGAGGTCGTCGTCAAGGACGATGTGCAGACCAAGCTCGTCGACTCCGGCTTCATCAAGGCATCGGATGTCGGCCTCTAACGAGCCGACCCTGGCCGGCCTGTTCGTTCCGAGCAGGCCGACCTCCTAGCCGGGCACCCGGGAAACCGGGTGCCCGGCCCATCAGCAAACAGGAGAGCGCAGTGGAGCATTCGATCATCCTCAGGATGAACAACATCGTGAAGGACTTCAATGGGGTGAAGGCCCTCGACGGTGTTTCCCTCGAGGTCACGAGGGGGCAGGTGCACGGCATCTGCGGGGAGAACGGCGCCGGCAAGTCCACGCTGATGAAGGTCCTCAGCGGGGTGTACCCGGCCGGCAGCTTCGACGGCAGCATCGAGTTCGAGGACCACGAGGTGGCCTACAAGACCATCAACGACAGCGAGCACGACGGTATCGTCATCATCCACCAGGAGCTGGCGCTGAGCCCGTACCTGTCAATCGCGGAGAACATCTTCCTCGGCAACGAGAACGCCACCCGCGGGGTGATCGACTGGAACAAGACCAACCGTGAGGCCGCCCTGCTGCTGGCCCGGGTGGGCCTGGACGAGAACCCGGCCACCAAGATCCTCGAGCTCGGCGTGGGCAAGCAGCAGCTCGTGGAGATCGCCAAGGCGCTCTCCAAACGGGTCAAACTGCTCATCCTCGACGAGCCCACCGCGGCCCTGAACGACGAGGACTCCACCCATCTGCTGGGCCTGATCGACCACCTGCGCACGCAGGGCATCACCTGCATCATCATTTCCCACAAGCTCAAGGAGATCAAACGCATCGCCGACACCGTCACGGTGATCCGGGACGGCAAGACCATCGAGACCATCGACATGGCAGGGCCGGATGCCACGGAGGCTCACATCATCCGCGCCATGGTCGGCCGGGACCTGAACAACCTGTTCCCGCCGCGGGAGCCCGCCGTGGGCGCCGAGGTGCTCAGGGTGGAGAACTGGACAGTGCACCACCCCGTCGACGTGGCCCGCAAGGTCGTCGACGGCGCCTCCTTCACCGTCAACGCCGGCGAGATCGTCGGCTTCGCCGGGCTGATGGGCGCCGGCCGCACGGAATTGGCGATGAGCATCTTCGGCCGCTCCTACGGCACCAACATCTCCGGGCAGGTCTTCAAGGACGGCACCGAAATCCAGATGCGCACCGTGGGGGAGGCCATCGAGCACGGCTTCGCGTACGCCACCGAGGACCGCAAACGCTACGGCCTCAACCTGATCGGCGACATCACCGTCAACGTGTCCGCGGCCGCCCTGGCCAAGCTGGCCAAGTACGGCGTGATCGACAAGCACCGCGAGTACAAGGTCGCCGACTCCTACCGGCAGAAGATGAACATCAAGGCGCCGTCGGTCACCTCGATCACCGGCAAGCTCTCCGGCGGTAACCAGCAGAAGGTGGTGCTGTCGAAGTGGATCTTCTCCGGCCCCGACGTGTTGATCCTGGACGAGCCGACCCGCGGCATCGACGTGGGGGCCAAATACGAGATCTACGGAATCATCAACGAGCTCGCGGCGCAGGGCAAGGCGGTCATTGTGATCTCCTCCGAACTGCCCGAGCTGATCGGCATCTGTGATCGCATCTACGCGATCTCGGAAGGAAAACTCACCGGCGAGGTCGCCAAGGCCGACGCGTCGCAGGAAACACTCATGCACTACATGACCGCAGGAAAGGACTGAGCGCGATGACCACCACCACGCCAGCGAGCAAGGCGCCCACAGAACCACCCGTCAAGCGCCGGATGCCCAAGCTCTCGATCAACCTCCGCCAGTACGGCATCGTCGCCGCCCTGGCCGTGATCGTCATCCTGTTCCAGATCCTCACCGACGGGCGCCTGTTGCTGCCCGGCAACGTGAACAACCTCATCCAGCAGAACGCCTACGTGCTGATCCTCGCGATCGGCATGGTCATCGTGATCATCGCCGGCCACATCGACCTGTCCGTCGGCTCTGTCGTGGCCATGGTCGGCGCTGTCGCCGCGATCAGCATGAACAACTGGGGTCTGCCCTGGTGGGGCGCGGTCCTCGTGTCGCTGCTGGTCGGCGCCCTGGTCGGCGCCTGGCAGGGCTACTGGGTGGCGTTCGTCGGCATCCCGGCGTTCATCGTCACCCTGGCCGGCATGCTCATCTTCCGCGGCCTCACCCTGGTACTGCTCACCGGCGGAACCATCAGCGGCCTGCCCGCCGAATTCACCGCGATCGGCGCCGGCTGGCTACCGTCGTACCTGGGCGAACTGGCCGGGCGCGACGTGCTCACCCTGGCGCTGGGCATCCTCACCGCCGTGGCCCTGATCGTCTTCCAGCTGCGCACCCGCGCTACCCTGGCCCGGCTGGACCTGCCGCGCGAACCGCTCGCCTCGATGTGGACCAAGAACGGCATCGCCGCCATCGCGATCGTCTGGTTCGCCTGGTTGCTCAGCGACTACAGCGGCACCCCGATCATCCTGATCGTGCTCGCCGCCCTGATCCTGATCTACAACTTCGTGCTCAACCGCACGGTGTTCGGCCGCCACGTCTACGCCATGGGCGGCAACCTCTTCGCCGCCGTGATGAGCGGGGTGAAGACCAAGTGGGTCAACTTCTACATCTTCGTGAACATGGGCGTGCTGGCCGGCCTGGCCGGTGTGGTCTCGACCGCGCGAGCCGGCGGCGCCGTCGCCTCGGCGGGCCAGAACTACGAGCTCGACGCCATCGCCGCCGTCTTCATCGGTGGTGCGGCCGTGCAGGGCGGCGTGGGCACCGTGGTCGGTGCCGTGGTCGGTGGTCTGGTGATGGGCGTGCTCAACATGGGCCTGTCGATTCTCTCGGTGGATGCCGCCTGGCAGATGACAATCAAGGGCCTGGTGCTGCTGCTGGCCGTCGCGTTTGATATCTTCAACAAGCGGCGCGCCGGAGGACGATAGCACTGACGCCACCCGGCGGTCCTCTGTCGGGCCCGCACCCGAAAGGACCGTGACCCACCCGTGAGCCAAGCGTCACCCACCCTGGGTGTTCGGGGCGGCACCAGCAACGACCAGCTCCGGCGGTACAACCTGTCGATGGTCATGACGATGCTGCACCACGCCGGTGGCTGCTCCCGAGCCGAGCTCACCAAGCGCACCGGACTGAACCGATCGACGATCGCGGCCCTGGTGGCCGAACTCGTCGACCTGGGCATGGCGTTCGAGGTGGAACCGGAGAGCGTGGTGGGCCGGGTGGGCCGGCCCAGCCCGCAGGTGGTGCCGAACCCGGGGCTGGCCGCGATCGCGGTCAACCCCGATATTGACGCCATCACCGTGGGACTGGTGGGACTCGGCGGTGAGGTGATCCGGCGCATCCGTTTCGACACCACCCGGGTGCCCACCGTGGCCGAGGCCATCAACGCGGTCAAGGCCATCGTCGACGGCATGCGCGGTGAGATCGACCAGAGCTACAGCATCGCCGGGGTCGGCGTGGCGGTGCCGGCGCTGGTGAACTCCGCGGACGGCCGGGTGCTGATCGCCCCGCACCTGGGCTGGCGCGACGTCAACCTGGCCCGCGATCTGGCCCGGGTGCTGGACTACCCGGTCTTCGCCGGCAACGACGCCAGCCTCGGCGCGATCGCCGAGAGCATGTTCGGCGCGGCCCGCGGCATCAACGACCTGGTCTACCTCAACGGCAGCGCCAGCGGAATCGGCGGCGGCCTGATCATCGGCGGCACACCGCTCCGCGGCACCAGCGGCTACGCGGGGGAGCTGGGCCACACCCTGGTGAACAGCGCGGGGGTGCGTTGCCACTGCGGCCGGATCGGCTGCCTGGAGACCGAGGTGAGCATGGCCAGGCTTCTCGCGGTGCTGAAGCTGCCGCGCGCCGACCTGGACGACCTCGACATCGCGCTCGGCGTCTCCCGCGACCCGGCCGTGCTGGCCGAGGTGCGCCGGCAGATCGAGCTGCTCTCCGAGGCGATCTCCAACTTCGTGAACCTGTTCGACCCCGAGATGGTGGTGCTCGGCGGGTTCCTCGGCTCGCTGCTCTCGGTGGGCCGGGAACAGCTGACCGCGGCGATGATCGTGCGCTCCATGAGCAGCATCGGCCACACCGTGGCCATCGAGCGGGCCAGCCTGGGCTCGCACCTGATGCTCGTGGGCGCCGCCGAGCTGGCCTTCGCCGACTTGCTCGACGACCCGGCCGGCTTCGTGCGCGGTCGTGCCTCTCGTCGCTAGTTCGCTGATCTGACATTTGTCGTCAATCACCACAAACTACTTGCGGAAGCGAGGAAGTCTGCCGTAGGCTCCCTTGCGAGGCGGTCGAAACGTTTAGACACTTCGCTCGCCGCTCGGCTGCGTTTCCGCAATCGATCCCGCACTATCCGACCGACGATGGAGTCCAGGTGGCCAACATTCACGACGTGGCACGTGTCGCCGGAGTGTCGATCAGTACGGTGTCCTACGCCCTCAGCGGTAAGCGTTCGATCGCGGCATCCACCAAACAGCGCATCGACCAGGCCGTTCTCCAGCTCGACTACCGGGCCAACGCCGGCGCGCGGATGCTCAAGGGCGCGCGCACCCAGATCCTCGCGTTGAGCGCTCCGCTGCATGCCGGCACCCACGCCCCGGCCCACATGGCCTTCGTGCTCTCGGTGGTCACGGCCGCCCGCCTGTACGACTACGACGTGCTTCTGCTCACCCAAGACGAAGCAACCGTGGGTCTCCGCCGGGTGGCGCGCAGCTCCCTGGTCGACGGCATCGTGCTGTTGGACGTCTCCACCGCCGATCCCCGTACCGACCTGGTGCGCGAGCTCGGCCTGCCGGCCACGGTGATCGGCATCCCCAGTGACACCGCCGGCCTCACCTGTGTCGACCTCGACTTCGAACAGGCCGCGGTGCTGGCCGTTCGCCGGCTGGTCGACCTCGGCCACCGCGAGATCGGCCTGATCGGCCAGGCGCCGCTCGTCTATGAGCGTGGCTCGAACTTCCCGCCGCGTTTCCGGGACGCCTTCCTGGCCGAAGCCGCCCGGCTGGGCATCACCGTGGCCTTCACCCCGGCCGCCGAGGAGTCGGCCGGCGTGCGCGCGGCCGTCGAGCACATGACGGCCGCTCTGCCCGGAATGACCGGGCTCGTGTTGCACTGCAACGAACCCGTGCAGTCCATGGTTCTCGACGTGCTCAGCCAGCGCGGCATCAGCGTGCCGAACGACCTCTCGGTCATTTCGGCCTGCTCCAGCTTCTCCACCGACCATCTCAACCCGCCGCTCGACGTGATCCCGCTACCCGCTGACCAGTCCTGCACCCGAGCAATCGAGCTCACGATGGCCCAGTTCGCCGGAGACGCCGAGCCCCACGTCGAGTACATCGAGCCGACCTACGTCGAGCTCGGGTCGACCGCCCCCGGCCCGCATCGATAGAACCTCGGAAATACCCTCAGAGTCTTCGCGCCGTCGAAACGTTTCGAAATGCGATCGAGAACCGTAGAGCCCAGCAGCACCACCCAACGCACCCTCACCAGGGGCATCACCGCAGGAGCAGTCAAGTAGACATGAAATTCACCGATGGTTTCTGGCACACCCGTCCCGGCGTCACCGCGTTCTACGCGCAGGAGGCCTACGACATCGAACAGGTGGGTGCCGCCCTGCGGGTCTCCGCCCCGACGAAGGTGATCGAACGTCGCGGTGATGTGCTCAACCGCGCCATGCTCACCGTGACGCTCTCGTCGCCGCTGGAGGGCATCGTCAAGGTGCGCGTGGAACAGCACACCGGGACCACAACCGGCCCGGGTTTCGAGCTCGTCGGCGCCGAGCCGGATGCCGGCGACATCGCGATCGACGCCACCGGCGGCACCCTCACGGCCGGCCCGCTCACCGCACGCATCGCCCCGGGTGCTCCGTTCAACCTCAGCTTCGAGGCCGACGGCCGCACCCTCACCGAGAGCGGCCACAAGTCGATCGGGCACATGCAGCTCGCCCCCGGGGCCCCCATCGCCGCCGAACCGGCCGGCGTCTCCGGCGTCACCACCACCGGGCTCGCACCGGCACCCAGCTACACGCACGCACAGCTCTCCCTCGGCGTGGGCGAACTGGTCTACGGCCTGGGCGAACGCTTCGGCCCGCTGATCAAGAACGGCCAGACCATCGACATCTGGAACGCCGACGGCGGCACCTCCAGCGAACAGTCTTACAAGAACGTGCCGTTCTACCTCACCAACCGCGGCTACGGCGTGCTGGTCAACCACCCCGAGCACGTCTCCTTCGAGGTCGGCACCGAGGCCGTCGAACGGGTGCAGTTCTCCGTCGCCGGTCCGGCCATCGAATACCTGGTGATCTACGGGCCCACTCCCAAGCAGATCCTCGAGCGTTACACCCGCCTCACCGGCCGCCCCGCGCGGGTGCCGGCCTGGTCGTACGGCCTATGGCTGTCGACCTCGTTCACCACCCAGTACGACGAGGCCACCGTGAACAGTTTCATCGACGGCATGGCGGAGCGTGACCTGCCACTTTCTGTCTTCCACTTCGACTGCTTCTGGATGCGCGAATTCAACTGGACCGACTTCGAGTGGGACCCGCGGGTGTTCCCGGACCCCGAGGGCATGCTCGCCAGGCTGCACGAGAAGAACCTGCACGTGAGCGCCTGGATCAACCCCTACATCGCCCAGCGAGCCGGCATCTTCGCCGAGGCCGCCGCCGCCGGCTACCTGGTGACGAAGGCCAACGGCGACGTCTGGCAGTGGGACCTCTGGCAGGCCGGCATGGCACTGGTGGACTTCACCAACCCCGCCGCCGTCACCTGGTTCCAGGACAAGCTGCGCGGCCTCTTCGCACAGGGCGTCGACGCCATCAAGACCGACTTCGGCGAACGCATCCCCACGGATGTGGTCTGGCACGACGGCTCGTCGCCCGAGGTGATGCACAACCTGTACACCCAGCTCTACAACAAGGCCGTCTTCGAGGTGCTCCAGGAGCACCGCGGCGAGGGCGATGCGGTGCTGTTCGCCCGCTCCGCCACCGTCGGCGGCCAGATGCAGCCCGTGCACTGGGGCGGAGACAACTCCTCCAGCTACGAGTCCATGGCCGAGACCCTACGCGGCGGGCTCTCGCTGGCCTTCAGCGGCTTCGGCTACTGGAGCCACGACATCGGCGGCTTCGAGGGCATGCCCGACCCGGCCGTGTTCAAGCGCTGGCTGGCGTTCGGCCTGCTGTCCAGCCACTCCAGGCTGCACGGGTCCACCAGCTACCGGGTGCCGTGGCTCTTCGACGAGGGCCGGGAGGAGCCCGGCCAGAGCGCCGTCGACGTCACCCGGGTGTTCACCAAGCTGAAGCTGACTCTGATGCCCTACCTCTACCAGGTGGGCCTGGAGGCACACCGTCTCGGTGCCCCGTTCATGCGGCCGATGCAACTCGAGTTCCCCGGCGACCCCGCCGTGGACTACCTCGACCGGCAGTACCTGCTCGGCGCCGACCTGCTGGTGGCCCCGGTCTTCAGCGAAGCCGGCGACGTGCAGTACTACCTGCCGGCCGGCACCTGGACGAACTACCTGACCGACGAGGTCGTCACCGGTCCCGTTTGGCGCCGGGAGACGCACGCGTTCGACAGCATCCCGCTGTGGGTGCGTGGGGGAGCGGTGCTGGCCACCGGTTCCCGCGACGACAGGCCCGACTACGACTACACCGACCAGACCCTGCTCACGGTCTACCCGGGCGAGTCGGCCGGCATCCGAACTGTCGAAGTCGCCAACCCGCTCGACGGCAGCTTTGTCACCTTCACCATCACAGTTTCCCGCGACGACACCGTCGTGACCAGCGATTCGGATGCCCCCTTCCGGGCCCGCCTCGCCGGCGGCGACATCCTCTCCTCCACCGACCGAAAGGCCACCCTCCGATGAGCATCATCGAGCAGAGCACCACGCAGGCCTCACCCGACTACCGCGACGCCGGCCTGACGTTCCCGGACTCGTTCATCTTCGGCTCCGCCACGGCCAGCTACCAGATCGAGGGCGCCTTCGACGAGGACGGCCGGGGCCCCTCGATCTGGGACACCTTCAGCCACACCCCCGGCAAGATCTGGAACGGCGACACCGGCGACGTCGCCTCCGGCCACTACCACCGGCTCGACGAGGACCTCGACATGATGGTGACGCTGGGCCTGCAGGCGTATCGGTTCTCCATCGCCTGGTCACGCATCCAGCCCACCGGCCGCGGCCCGGCCAACCAGGCGGGCCTGGACTTCTACGGCCGGCTGATCGACGGGCTGATCGCCCGGGGCATCAGCCCGATCGTCACCCTCTACCACTGGGACCTGCCGCAGGCCCTCGAGGACGAGGGCGGCTGGACCAACCGGGCCACCGCGTACGCGTTCGCCGACTACGCGGCGATCCTGGGCGCGGCATTCGGCGACCGAGTGGACACCTGGACCACCCTGAACGAACCGTGGTGCTCCGCCTACCTGGGCTACGGTTCCGGCTCGCACGCGCCCGGCCGCACCGACGGCGCCGAGGCGCTCACCGCCGTGCACCACCTCAACCTGGCGCACGGCCTGGCGATCCTGGCGCTCAAGCCGCTGGTGACCAACGACCCCGACTTCTCGATCACCCTCAACCTGCACGTGCTGCGCGGCGAGGGCGAGACCGGGCCGGAGGCCGTGCGGCAGATCGACGCCCTCGCCAACCGGGTGTTCCTGGACCCTCTGCTGACCGGCGCCTACCCGGCGGATGTCTTCGAAGACACCAAGGACATCACCGACTGGGCGTTCATCCTGCCCGGCGATACCGAGATCATCCACCAGCCGCTGGACGTGCTCGGCGTCAACTACTACTCCACCACCCTGGTTCGGCTGTGGGACGGGGCGGCACCGCGCCAGAACGCCGACGGGCACAAGGATGTCGGTGCCTCGCCGTGGCCCGGCGCCGACAGGGTCGAGTTCCTCGCCCAGCCCGGCCCGTACACCGAGATGGGCTGGAACATCGAACCGGCCGGCCTCGAGGAGCTGCTCGTGGCGCTGCACGAGGAGTTCCCGGCGCAGCCGCTGATGGTCACCGAGAACGGTGCGGCGTTCGCCGACACGGTCGTGCAGACGGAGGACGGACCCCGCGTGCACGACGTGGACCGCACCGACTACCTGCGCCGGCACTTCACCGCCGCGCACCGCGCACTGGCCCGCGGCGTCGACCTGCGCGGCTACCAGGTGTGGTCGCTGATGGACAACTTCGAGTGGGGCTACGGCTATTCCAAGCGGTTCGGCATCGTGCACGTGGACTACGACACCCTGGTGCGCACCCCCAAGGACAGCGCCCACTGGTACGCGGCCCTGGTCGCCACCCGCACCCTGCCCCTCCCCTAACCCCACACACCAGCCCGCGAACTGTGAGCTTTGCCCCAGAAATCCTCGTTTTTCGAGGTACAGCTCACAGTTCGCGGCACGTACGGATGGATATACCTTGAGCGAGTTCGTGTACGGCGGCGACTACAACCCCGAGCAGTGGCCCGAATCGGTGTGGGCGGAGGATGTGCGCCTGATGCGTGAGGCGCACGTCAACCGGGTCACCGTCGGGGTCTTCTCCTGGTCGTCGCTCGAGCCCGAAGAAGGCCGGTACGACTTCGGCTGGCTCGACAGGGTGATGGACCTGATGCACACCAACGGGATCGGGGTGGTGCTCGCCACCCCCACCGCGTCGCCGCCGCCGTGGTTCACCTTTGCCCACCCGGAGGCCCTGCCGGTCACCGCGGACGGCGTGCGCCTGGTGCACGGCAGCCGGGACACCTACAACCCGGCCGCCCCGGCGTACCGGGATGCCGCGCGGCGGATCGCCGGCGCGCTCGCCGAACGGTACGGCCGGCATCCGGCGCTGCGAATGTGGCACGTGCACAATGAGTACGGCACGGTCTCGTACGGCCCCGAGACGGACCGGGCGTTCAGGCTGTGGCTGGCCGAGCGCTATGGCACCGTGGCCGCGCTGAACAGCACCTGGAACAGTGCGTTCTGGTCGCAGAGCTACGCCACCTTCGAGCACATCCTGGCGCCGCAGGCTACCCAGTACCTGCCGAACCCGGCGCACCTGCTCGACTTCAAACGGTTCTCCGCCGACACTCTCCGCGACGCGCTGCGCGAGCAGGTCGCGGTCATCCGCGAGCTGAGCCCCGGCGTGCCGGTGACGACCAACTTCATGCTGCCCAGCTGGAACCACTACGACCAGTGGGATTTCGCCGCCGAGATCGACGAGGTGTCGATCGACCACTATCCCAGCGCCCGCGACATCGAAGGGGAGACCCACGTGGCGTTCGGCGCCGACGTGGCCCGCTCGTTCAACCAGGGCCGACCCTGGGTACTGATGGAGCAGGCCACCAGCCTGATCTACGACTACGCCGCCGCGCGTCTGTTCGCCAAGGACCCAGGCCGGCTCGAGCGCAACACCCTGCAATACCTGGCCAGGGGCGCCACCGGCAGCCTGTTCTTCCAGTGGCGTTCGCCGCGGGTCGGCGCGGAGTTCTTCCACTCGCCGATGGTGCCGCACGCGGGGGAGGACACCCGGGTGTTCCGCGAGATCGTCGCCCTCGGGCACACCCTCACGTCGTTAGCCGAGATCGCAGAACCGCCCGCGGACGGCCGCCGGGTGAACGACGCCCGGGTCGCCATCGTCTGGGATTCCATCGCCTGGTGGGCCGCCGAGACGCGCGCCTTGCCCTCCGACGACCTCGCCTTCCTGCCCGCCGTGCGCGCCGTGCACCGGGCGCTCTGGTGGCAGGGCGTCTCCTGCGACGTGGTGCGGCTCGATCAGGACCTCTCCGGCTACGACCTGGTGCTGGTGCCGAACAAGATCGCCGCCTCCGACGCCGAGGCCGAGACGCTGCGCGCCTTCGTCACGGCCGGCGGTCACGCGGCGGTCTGGTTCTTCTCCGGCAGCACCGACGAAAACCTCAGCGTGCGCCCCGGCGGCTTCAGCGGCGCCTTTGCCCCGCTGGCGGGCATCCGCGTCGAAGAGCACCACCCGCTCGCCGCCGGCGAGACCGTGCAGCTCTCCGACGGGTCGCTGGCGGATGCCTGGGCCGAAGACCTGCAGGTCACCGGCGCCGAGGTGCTGGCCACCTTCACCCACGCTCCGCTGGCCGGCGGGCCGGCGATCACCCGCAACCGGCTCGGCGCCGGCACCGTGCACTACCTGGCCACCCGGCTGGATGCCGCGGCGCTCGGCGACCACATCGGCCGCATCCTCGCGGAGGCCGGCGTGACGCCGGAACACCCGCAGGCCGGCGACGGGGTCGAAATCGTACGCCGCTACGCCGGCACCCGCAGCTACCTCTTCGTCTTCAACCACGGAGAGAGTCCCCGCACGGTCGACCTGAACGGCTACGACCTGCTCACCGACGCGCAGCTCTCCGGCGACATCGAGTTGGCCCCCGCCGCCTCGATCGTGCTCCGCGAGGATGCCCTGCCGGATGCCCCGCACCACCCCTGATGTCACCCAGCCAGGCGGTTCGCAGTCGAACCGCCTGGCACAGCCACAGTCCCGTGGCACACCCAGAAAGGATGCCAATGATGGCACTCAACCGCTCTCTTCGAACCTTCGGCTCCGCCGTCGCCCTCACGGCAGCGTCCGCGCTGTTGCTGGCCGGCTGCTCCTCCTCCGCCGGCTCCGACACCGGCGCCGTCACCCTCGAATTCTGGGGCTGGGCCCCCGGCCTTGAGACCGCGGTCGAAACCTGGAACGACACCAACCCCGACATCCAGGTCGAATTCTTCCGGATGACCGGCGACGACGGCGCGAAGATCCCGCCGGCCATCGACGCGGGCACCGCACCGGATGCCGTGCAGATGTCCGTTCACTCGCTGCCCGGCCACATCATCAACAACCGGCTGATCGACATCGGTGAGTACACCGACGGCCTCGACGCGTCGTTCACCGCCAGTTCCTGGAAGGGCGTCGAGTTCGGCGACGGCGTCTACGCCATCCCGCAGGACTCCGGCCCCACCGGTCTGATGTACCGCTCCGACATCTTCACCCAGTACAACCTCGCCGTGCCCACCACCTGGGACGAGTACCTGGAGACGGCCCGCGCGCTCAAGGCCGCCAACCCCGACATCTACATCGGCCAGTTCTCGCCGAACGAGATCGGCCTCTGGACCGAGCAGGTCTGGCAGAACGAGGGCACCTTCAACACCATCGACGGCGACGCGTGGACCGTGGAGGTCGACAACGACAAGAGCCAGGAGGTCGCCGCCATCTGGCAGACCCTCGTCGACGAGCAGCTGGTCAAGGTGGTCGACATGTGGACCCCGGAGTACTGGGCCGAGGTCAACGCGGGCACCATCGCGAGCATCAACTACGCCGCGTGGTTCCCGGCCCTGCTGGCCGAGAACGCCGCAGACCTGACCGGCAAGTGGTCGGTCGCACCGTCGCCCACCTTCGCGGGAAGCGATGCCGCCGGTGAAACCGGTGGCAGCGTCGACGTGGTTCCCACCGGAACCGAAAACGTGGAGCAGGCCGTGGAGTTCCTCACCTGGCTGAACAGCTCGGACGAATCCCTCGACATCCTGATCAAGGAGGGTGGGCTGTTCCCGACCGCGCTGGCCGGTCTCGACAATCCCGCCATGCTGACCGAGCAGGAGTTCTTCGGCGGTCAGGTCATCAACGAGGTCTTCATCGACGCGGCCAAGAACGTGCCGAGCAGCTGGGTCGACGGTCCGAACTACGACATCACCCAGGATGCCCTCAAGGACGAGTTCGCCAAGGTCGGCACGGGTGCGCAGACCTTCGCCGAGGCCCTGGACGCGGTGCAGGCGCTGACCGTGACCAACCTCAAGGACAGCGGTCTGAGCGTCAAATGACCTCCTCGACCCTGACGGCGCCTCCCGGCGCCCCCGCAGCATCCCCCCGCCGGCGCGGCACCCGCGCCGGCGGGGGGATGCGGGTGGCCCCGTATATCTTCCTCGCGCCCTTCATGCTCTCGTTTGTGGTCTTCATGATCCTGCCGATCGTGGTGGCGCTGTACACGAGCTTCTTCCAGGTCAAACGCAGCGGCCTCGGCTTCGGCGGCGACAACGACTCGATGTTCGTCGGCTTCGACAATTACGTGCAGGCGTTCGCCAACTCGGCCTTCATGGACAGCTTCGGCCGGGTGCTGCTCTTCGGCGTCGTGCAAGTGCCGATCATGCTGGCACTCTCCCTCCTGCTGGCGCTCCTGTTCGACTCCGCCGTGGTCAAGGCCAAACGGTTCTTCCAGCTCGCGGTGTTCCTGCCGTATGCGGTGCCGTCCGTCGTAGCCGCCCTGATCTGGGGATTCCTGTACCAGCCGCGGGTGAGCCCGATCGTGGAGGGTCTGGCAGACCTCGGCGTCTCGGTGGACTTCCTCGGCCCGGGCACCGTGCTCTGGTCGATCGCCAACGTGGCGGTCTGGTCGGTCACCGGCGTCAACATGATCATCCTGTTCTCCGCCCTGCAGACGGTTCCCCGCGAAATGTACGAGGCCGCCCGCCTCGACGGGGCCAGCGAATTCCGGATGGCCATGCAGATCAAGCTGCCGATGATCTACCCGGCCCTGATGCTCACCACGCTGTTCTCGATCATCGGCACCCTGCAGCTGTTCAACGAGCCGATGACCATGCGCTCGGTGACCTCGAACATCTCGGGCAGTTACACGCCGAACATGGCGATCTTCTCGGCCACCACCCTCGGCGGAAACATCAACCTCGGTTCGGCGATGGCCATCATCCTCGGGCTGGCGACCTTCGTGCTCTCGATCGTGGTGTCCATCATGACCAACCGAAAGAAAGGGAAGGCATGATGACGCAGGTCACAGTCACGTCCTCGCCGCCGCCCGTGCGTGAGACACGCTCCCGGCGGGCCGCCCAGAAGGCCGGCTCCTCCCGGCCCTCGGTCCTGGCCGAGGGCGAACGCCCCAGTCGGGGCGCCCGCATCGCCGCCTGGATCTTCATGGGCGCGATCACCCTGTACTTCCTGGTGCCGGTGTACTGGCTGATCGTGGCATCCACCAAGAGCACGGCCGAACTGTTCAGCACCCCGGGTTTCGTGTTCTCGAACTTCAACCTGATGGAGAACCTCGTTGACCTGAGCACCTACAACGACGGGATCTTCTGGCGCTGGATGGGCAACTCGATGATCTACTCGGGGCTCGGCTCGATCGCGATGACGTTCGTCTGCCTGATCTCCGGCTACGCGCTGGCGATGTACCGCTTCAAGGGGCGCACCATGGTGCTCGGTGCGGTGCTGGGCAGCATGCTCATCCCTCAGACCGTGCTGGCCCAGCCCACCTACCTGTTGCTGGTGGAGCTCGGGTTGAACAACACCATCTGGGGCATCTTGCTGCCCAGCCTGGCCTACCCGTTCGGCGTGCTGCTCGCCTTCGTCTTCGCGCAGTCGGCTATGCCGATGGAGTTGCTCGAGGCCGCCAGGCTCGACGGTGCCAGCGAGTGGCGGGCGTTCTTCTCGATCGCCCTCAAACTGCTCAGCCCCGGCGGCGTCACCATCTTGTTGTTCGCGTTCATCGGCAGCTGGAACAACTTCATGCTGCCGCTGCTGGTGCTCAGCGACGCCCGGCTGCAACCGGTCACCGTCGGGCTGTCGGGCTGGAGCCAGGCCTCCATCACCATCCCCGGCCTGCAGACCCTCGTGGTGATCGGCTCCCTGGTGTCGATCATCCCGATCATCGTGGTCTTCGTGTCGCTGCAGCGGTACTGGAAAACCGGCCTGGCCGCCGGCGGGGTGCGGTTCTAGGGATGAGCGTGCTCTCCTACACCGACCAGAGCGGGAGCTGGCTGGACGCCCTCCCGCTCGGCAACGGCAGCCTGGGCGCCATGGTCGACGCCACCGACAGGTGCACCCGGCTGCACCTGAACGACGAAACCGCCTGGTCGGGCTCGACGGCCAGCGAACATCACCACGGGCAGGTGGATGCGGCGGTTGCCGCGGCCGCGCTGGCCGCGGCCCGTGCGCACCTCGCCGAGGACCGCGCGACCGAGGCCGAGGCAGAACTGGCGGTGCTGAGCGCCGAGTACACCCAGGCCTTCCTGCCGTTCGGCACCGTGCAGATCGACCTACCCGGCGGCCACGCCCTCACCAGGCGGTGGCTCGACCTGGCCGACGCCGTCCACCACATCCAGGGGGCCGGCCTCGAACAGACCAGCTTCGCCAGCCACCCCGACGGGGTGCTCGTGCACCACATCGTGGCCGACGCCGCCCTGTCCGACCCGGTCTTCACGGTCTCGGTCAGCAGCCCGCTCGCCGAACTCGGCCGCACGGTCACGACCGACGGCCTGAGTCTTCGGCTGCAGCTGCCGGCCGACGTGGCGCCGGGGCACCGGCCCGACCGGCCCGCCGCCATCTGGGAACTGGACGGCATCCAGCCGCTGAAGGGCGCCATCGTGGTGTCTGTGCGGCATGACGGTCACGCCGCACCCGACGGGTCAGGGGCCCTCCGCATCGAGGGTGCCAGGGAGATCCTGGTCTGCGCGGCCACCGAGACCACCTTCACCGCCGCCGGCCGGCCGGCCTCCGGCACCGCAGCGGATGGCGCCGCCACCGCCTCGGCCCGCCTGGGCGCTGTCGCCGGGGCATCCGTCGACGACCTCGCCGGCCGGCACCGGCTGGACTACACGGCCCTGTTCGACAGGGTCAGCCTGGACCTGCCCGGGCCGGCCGGTGCCGACGGCTGGACCGCTCCCGACCGGCTCGACCGCGCCGCCATCGACCCCCGCCCGGCCGCGCTGACCGATCCCGGCCTGTTGTCGCTCCTCTTCGACTACGGCCGCTACCTCTTGATAGCGTCCTCCCGACCTGGCGGGTTGCCCGCCACCCTGCAGGGCCTCTGGAACGACTCCATGCAGCCGCCGTGGAGCAGCAACTACACCCTCAACATCAACACCCAAATGAACTACTGGGGCGCCCACGTGGCCCGGCTCGGCGAGACCGCTGAGCCCCTGCTCACCTTTGTGGAGGCCCTCGCCGAGCGGGGCGCGAACACCGCCGACCGGCTCTACGGCTGCCGGGGCTGGGTGGCGCACCACAACTCCGACGGATGGGCGTTCAGCTCGCCGGTCACCGGCGACGCCTCCTGGGCGCAGTGGCCGATGGCCGGGGTCTGGTTGGTGCGGCAGCTCGACGAGGTGCGCCGGTTCGGCACCGCCACGCCCGACCAGCTAGCCCGGCTGTGGCGCCTCGCGGCCGGGGCCGCCCGGTTCTGCCTCGACTTCCTGGTGGAACTGCCCGGCGGCAGCCTGACCACCCGGCCCTCCACGTCGCCAGAGAACCAGTTCCTGCAGAACGGCCGGCCGGTCGCGGCCGGCACCGGGTCGACCATGGACCGCACCCTGCTGCGCGAACTGTTCGCGCTGCTGCCCGGCCTCGCCGCCGACAGCGGGCAGGGCGACGACCCGATCCTCGCCGAGGCGGCGGCCGCGCTGGTGCGCATCCCCGGCCCCCGAATCGGCAGCGACGGCACCCTGTTCGAGTGGGACCGGGAGCGCCTCGAAACCGACCCGCAGCACCGGCACGTCTCGCACCTGGTGGGGCTGTACCCCGGCGACGGTCTGAGTGCCGAGCACGCCCGGGCGGCGTCGGCCACCCTCGACCGCCGCGGTGACGACTCCACCGGCTGGTCGCTGGCCTGGAAACTGTGCCTACGCGCCAGGCTGCACCAGCCCACCAAGGTCGACGACCTGCTCGAGCTGGTGCTGCGGCCGGCCCGCGACGACGCCGGTCCCCATGTCGGCGGGCTGTACCCCAACTTCTTCGCCGCGCATCCGCCGTTCCAGATCGACGGCAACCTGGGCTTTGTCGCCGCGGTCTGCGAGCTGCTACTGCAGTCGCACACCGGCACCCTCGAGCTGCTGCCCGCGCTGCCCGCGTCACTGCCCGAGGGCCGGGTGACCGGGCTGGCCGCCCGGGGCGGCGTGCTCGTCGACCTGACCTGGTCCGCCGGAACCCTGGTGAGCGTGACACTGCGCGCCCGCGCGGAGCGCTTCGCGGGCGCCAGGCTCGTCGGCTACCGCGGCCGCCGGCACGAGGTCGTTGTGCCCACCACGGGCATCCATCTCTTCAGGGCACCCGACGGCACCCTCTCGTGACCGGGACGGGGGTTAGGGCTTGGGCTTGTCGAGCGTCGTTGCGGCGGGGGCGGTGGCCGGCTTCTCGTCGGGCACGGCGGCGTCGGTGGGCGCCAGCTCGGTCTTGAGGATCTTCATCGACTGGCCCATGCTGCGCGCCAGTGCGGGCAGTTTGGGTGCGCCGAAGAGCAGGAGAACGACGAAGAGGATGATGATGAAGTGCCATCCGGTCAGATTGCTGAGCATGATGTCCCGTCTAGTCGGTGATGCTGATGGTGAATGGATGCGGCGAATCTAGGAAAGCGCGATGTGCGGCCCGCCGAGGAACGCGAGCTGCACCCCCCGCGACAGAGTGACCCGAAGGTCGGCCGGTGCGGCGTTGGTGCCCGCACCCTCGAGACGAATCGACACGGTCTTCCAGTCGAGCGTACCGACCTCGGCGCTGCCGAGCGGTGACCACAGTCCATCGCGGCGGCTCTCCAGGTCGATCCGGCCGGTGCCGCGGGCCTCGACCGCGAGCACCCCGGCCAGGGCGGCCAGGTCCACCGTCAGGTAGACCAGGCGGGCGCGCCGCGCATCGGCGGCCACCGCCACGGCGGTGCCGGCCAGCGGTGTGTACGCCACCAGCTCGCTCCGCACGGTGTCGCTGTGCCCGGTGTGGTCGAAGGAATCGGCGCCGAACCCGGCGACAGGGTTGCGGGGTGCGACGGAGACACCGTCGACGTGCAACAGCAGCCGGTGGTCGATGCTCTCGGCCGAGCGGCCGACGAGCATCTCGTAGTCGCCGGTTTCCACGATGAGGCGTTGGGTGGTCACGTCCCAGACCATCAACGCGGCAGGGTCGAGGGCGATGGTCAGCTCTGCGGCACCGCCGGCCGCGACGCTCACCCGACCGAAGCCGGCCAGGCGGCGGCGGGGGAACGGCAGCCGGTGCGCGTTCGCCGCGACGTAGAGCTGCACGGTGGCAACGGCCGGCCCCGCGGGCTGCGCGTCGCCGGGGTCGCCGATCACTCCGACGGTCACGGTGACCGGAGTCAGTCCGGTCTCGTCGGTCCACCGAACCCGGCTGGCGGACAGCGTGGCGGCCGACACGGATGCCCTGGCGTAACCGAGCCCGTGGCCGAAGGCGAAGTCGGGTGTTGCCGAGGAATAGAGGTAGGTACTGGCGCTGGTGATGATGTCGTAGTCGAGCACGTCGGCGAGGTCGGACTCGCCGGACCACCAGGTCTGTGCGAGACGCCCGGTGGGCTCCACCGCGCCGGTGAGCACGTCGGCGAGGCCGTGGCCGAGCGCTTCGCCGGCGTGCGACGACCACAGGATGGCCGGGGCCTTCTCGAGTGCCCCGCCGAGGGCGAACGGGTAGGAGGAGATCACCAGCAGCGCCAGGTGCGCATTGGCATCGGCGGCCGCGCCGACAAGTTCGGCCTGGTGCTCCGGCAGCGCGAGGGCCGGACGGTCCTCGGTCTCGCGGCCGCCCAGGTGCGGGTCGTTGCCGACGGTGACGATCACGGTGTCGGCCTCGGCGGCCACATGGGCGGCGTGGGCGAGCCCGGAGCGCAGCACCCGGAGGCCGAATCTGTCGGCCGTGGCCTCGGAGGCCGGCTGGGCCAGGATGGCGCCGTTGCCGAGGTCGGCGTGCAGCCAGAGGCCGGAGCCGCGGTGCTGCAGCGACACGCTGCCGTCGTCGTGGCGGAGCAGGCGCAGGTCTTCCTGGGCGACCCAGCCGCCCACCCGGGTGGCGGTGTCCTCAAGATAGCCGTGCGCGCCGCGGGTGACGAGGCGGTCGGTTGCGGTGTTCCGCAGGGTGACGTGGCCATGACCCCACTCGGTCAGTTCAAAGGTCTGCGCGTCGCCGACGGTGTCGCTCGCGGCGTGCAGACGCCCGCCGTCGGGTCCGCCGGAGGTGAGGTAGCGGCCGGTGCGCGGGTCGCGGAGCGCGATCAGGTCGCTGCCGCTGGCGACGGTGACGCCACCGCCGGTGGCGGCCAGCGCCGTGGCCAGCCCATCTGTGAGGCTCACCGGGGCGATCAGACTGCCGCTGTACCAATCGGCCAGGACCCGGTCGGCGAGCGGCCCGAGGAGGGCGACCCGGGACGCCGGGGCCAGCGGCAGCACCGGGGTGCCGGCGACAGGGTCGTTCTTCAGCAGCACGGTACCGGCCGCGGCTGCCTCCCTCGCCAGGGCCAGGTGGGCGGGTGAGCCGATCACGTCGGCGGTGATGCCGGCGTATTGATGCGGTTCGGTGTCGAATTCGCCGGTGCGGGCGCGGGCCGTGAGCAGGCGCAGCACCGCGGCATCCACGTGCTCGATGCCGATGAGTCCCTCAGCGAGGGCTTGGCGTATGGCCGAGACCGTGGGTTCGGTGTTGGTGTCGTTGTCGGTGAAGCTGTCGACGCCGGCGATCAACGCGGCGGCGTGAGCGGCCACGGGTCCGTCGAAGAACTCCTCGGACACGAAGAGGTTGGTGGGGGCGGCGGCGTCGCTGACGATGAACAGGTCGGCACTGTCGGCCACCCAGGTGCGCAGGTGTGCCGCGACGAGGTCGGAGACGTGCGCCGGGTGGCCGTTCACCAGGTTGTAGGAGAGCATCGCGGCGCCGGCGGCGCCCTCTTCGATGGCCGGGCGGTAGGCCGGCAGCTCATACTCGTGCAGCACTCGCTGGCGCAGCTGCGAATTGGTCGTGGAGCGGTCGACCTCGTTGTTGTAGCCGAGGAAGTGCTTGAGGGTGGGCACCGTGCGCCAGCGCACGGGATCGTTCCCGCGCAGGCCCCACGAGTAGGCGCAGCCGAGCAGACCGGTCAGCCAGGAGTCCTCGGAGTAGCCCTCCTCGTTGCGGCCCCAGAGCGGATGCCGCAGCGGGTTCACCACCGGCGCCCACACGTTCAGGCTCACCGCGGGGGAGTCGGCGTGCTTGCCCCGCACCTCGATGCCCACGGCTTCGCCTACCCGACGCACCAGGTCCAGGTCCCAAGAGGCGGCGAGGCCGACCGGCTGCGGGAACAGCGTGGCCTCGCCGAGCCAGGACAGGCCGTGCAGGCCCTCGGTGCCGGTGGAGAAGGCGTCCAGCCCCAGGCGCTCGATGGCGGGATTGGCCTGATGCAGCAGGCTGAGCTTCTCCTCGACGGTGAGCTGGTCGAGTAGGTGGTGTGCCGTTGCGGCGTCGGTGCCGTGCGTCATCAAGTTCTTCCTGGTTCGGTGACCGTCGAAGCGTTTCGACAGTTGTCGCGAAAACTACGTCGACATGCCGAGTCTAGGTCACAATTCACGATTTGTGGTTGCCTCCGCGTAATTCCTCCCTGTACACTCCCGATTGTCGAAGCGCTTCCGCAGGGAGTTGGACTTGGGGGCAAATCTTGCTTTTCCAGGCCTCGGCAAGAACAGCAACTTACGAAGAAGTGAGGCAGCATGAGCATCCAAACGGCCAGTTCTGATCTGAGAGCATTCGCCAAGAAGCCGCTGAACCGGAGGTCCTTCCTGGGCTTCGTAGGTGCCGGAGCGGCCGCAGCCACTCTCGCCGGCTGCAGCACAGGAACGGCCAGCACGTCGGGCGGCTTGTTCAGCGCCGAGGACATCGCCGGCGTCATCCCGAACTACTATCCGGTGGACTTCGCGGTCCCGGACCTGGTCAGCGTCAACGGCTCCACCGCCGGCTACCTGAAGCTGCCCACCACGCTGCGCAAGTCCGTGGCGAAGGTACCGGGCGCCGGCGGGTCGTACACCGCGCTCTCCCCGGCCTGGTGGACCATCCCCAGCTCGAACAACGACTACTTCAAGGCCGTGAACAAGGAACTGGGCGCGACGATCAAGTTCCAGGTCTCCGACGGCAACACCTACGGCGAAAAGATCCAGGCCGTGCTCGCCTCGCCGAACAACGTGCCGGACATGGTGGTCATCCCGTCCTGGAACCTGCCGCCCAAATTCGACCAGGCCGTCACCTCCCTGTTCGCCGACCTCAGCCCCTATCTCGCCGGCGACAAGGTGAAGGACTACCCCAACCTGGCCAACATTCCGACCGACTCGTGGAAGTACTCGGTCTTCCAAGGCAAGCTCTTCGGGCTTCCGTACCCGGGTGAGGTCATCCAGAACGCGTTCTTCTACCGCAAGGACATCTTCGACGAGCTCGGCCTGCCGCTGCCCACCGACGCCGAGAGCTTCATCACCATCCTCACCGAGGCGACGGATGCGTCCAAGAACCGCTGGGGTGCCGATGACCTGTGGAACGCCGGTCAGATCATGTTCGGCGTGCCAGACAAGTGGACCGTCGCCGACGGCAAGCTGGTGCACAAGTTCGAGACCGACCAGTACCGCGAGGCCCTGGACTGGCTGACCCGCCTGTTCAAGTCCGGTGCGGTGCACCCGGACGCCATGGCCGGCAATGACCAGCAGGCCAACAGTCGCTACGAGGCCGGGAACACACTGGTCAAGAGCGACGGCGTGGGCGGCTGGGCCGAGTCCCTCGCCAGGGTGCTGCCGTCCAACCCGGGTTACAACACCCAGGCCATGGACTTCTTCGCGGCCGACGGCGGCGACCCCACCCTGTACAAGGGCAGCCCCACCAACATCTTCAGCTTCATCAACAAGAAGGCCGACGAAAAGGCCATCAAGGAGATGCTCGCCGTGGCCGACTTCATCGCGGCACCGTTCGGCACCGCGGAGTACCAGCTCCTCAACTCCGGGGTTCAGGGCACCCACTACGACCTGGACGCGAACGGCGCCCCGGTGCTCAACGCCAAGGGCCAGGCCGAGGTCACCTCGACCTACTCGTTCCTGGTGCACCCGCCGGTCGTGCAGGCGCACGTGGAGTACCCGCAGTTCGTGACCGACTACTGCAACTGGAGCGCCCGGATGAGTGCCTTCGCGGCCGACCCGGTGCTCTACGGGGTGCAGATCCAGGAACCGGCCAAGTTCGGTTCGCTGGGCAAGCCCTTCGACGACCTCAAGGCCGACGTGGCCAACGGGCGCAAGGAACTCTCGGCCCTGGACGGCGCGATCGAGACCTGGAAGTCCAACGGTGGCAACGAGCTGCGCAAGTTCTACCAGAAGTACCTGGACGCGTAGGCCGGGCCGATGACCTTAACCGACGAGCGGCGCCCCACTCCGGAGGCGCCGCCCGCAGACCCCGCCACCCTGAAGGCCGCGACGGCGAAAAAGCGGAAAAAGCGCCGCGCCCTGTTCAAGCGCGACCGCACCCTGTTGATCATGGTGCTGCCGGCGCTGCTGCTCACCGCGTTGTTCGCCTACGTGCCGATCGTCGGCAATGCGATCGCCTTCCAGGACTACTCGCCCTACGTGGGAGCGTTCGAGAACCCGTGGGTCGGCTTCGCCAACTTCGAACGGGTGCTGGCCGACGAGGCCTTCTGGTCGGCGGTGCGCAACACCCTCACCATCACAGCGTTCCAGCTGGTCTTCTTCTTCCCGGTGCCGATCATGCTGGCGATCCTGTTGCAGGGGCTACTCAGCCCGCGGGTGCGGTCGCTGTTCCAGTCGATCGTCTACCTGCCGCACTTCCTGTCCTGGGTGATCGTGATCTCGATCTTCCAGCAGATCCTCGGCGGGGCGGGGCTGCTCAACCAGTTCCTGCGCGACAACGGCATCGAGGCGGTCAACCTGATGACCCAGCCAGACACCTTCCTGATCCTGGTCACCTCTCAGGCGCTCTGGAAGGACGCCGGCTGGGGAATCATCGTGTTCCTCGCCGCGCTCAGCGCCATCGACCCGAGTCAGTACGAGGCTGCGGCGATGGATGGCGCCGGCCGGCTCAAGCGGATGTGGCACATCACCCTGCCCGCCCTGCGGCCGATCATCATCCTGCTGCTCATCCTGCGCCTGGGGGATTCCCTCACCGTGGGCTTCGAGCAGTTGCTGCTACAACGTGACGCGGTCGGAGCGGGTGCGGCGGAGGTGCTGGACACCTTCGTCTACTACTCAGGCATCCAAAACGGCGACTGGAGTTACGCCGCCGCCGCAGGCCTGATCAAGGGCGTGATCAGCGTGATCCTGGTACTGGGCGCCAACAAACTCGCGCACCTATTCGGAGAAGCCGGGGTCTACCAGAAATCATGAGTATCACCACCAAACCACGCGCCTCAGCGCGCTCCCGTCCTCCCCGGGTCATCCGGCCGGCCTGGGAGGAGCCCCGCGCTCCGCTCGAAGCCGGTGCCCGCGGCATCGTGCTCTTCGGCATGGCCGCCCTGATCGTCATACCCCTCTACATCGTCGTGCTCACCAGCTTCTCCTCGCAGGCCACCATCACGGCGGCCGGCGGCATGGTGATGGTGCCCGGCGAGCTCACCTTCTCCGCCTACGAACAGATCCTCTCCGGCGGAGTGGTCACCCGGGCCGTCATGGTCAGTGTCGGCATCACCGCGGTGGGCACCCTGATCAGCCTGGTGGTGTCGGTGATGGCCGCCTACGGGCTCTCCAGGCCCGGCTCATACGCGCACCGGCCGATCCTGTTCTTCCTGCTGATCACCATGTTCTTCGGTGCGGGCATGATCCCCAGCTACCTGCTGGTGAGCAACCTGGGCCTGATCAACTCGTACTGGTCGCTGATCCTGCCCAGCTGCATCAGCGTGTTCAACATCTTCCTGATGCGCGGCTTCTTCATGGGCATCGACCAGTCGATCATCGACAGCGCGCGCATCGACGGCGCCGGCGACTGGCGTATCCTCACCAAGATGGTGCTGCCGATGTCACGCTCGGTGATCACCGTGATCGGCCTGTTCTACGGCGTCGGCTACTGGAACGCGTTCTTCAACGCCACCCTGTACATCAACGACAGCGAAAAGCTGCCGCTGCAGGTGATCCTGCGCTCCTACGTGCTCCAGGGCGTCTCAGTGCCCGGCCAGGTGAGTGTGGGCAGCGGTGAGGTCGCCACCCTGGCGGTGCAGATGGCCGTCGTGATCATCGCGCTGGTGCCGGTGCTGATCGTCTACCCGTTCCTGCAGAAGCACATCAGCTCCGGAGTCATGATCGGCGCCGTCAAGGGCTGATTCCAGTACCCAGCGCCCGGGCGGCAGCCGGCCGGGCGCTGGGTATTCTTAGCAGTGACGCACTGACGGCTCCATCCAGGTATCAGAGGACGCATGGCAACTATCAACGACGTAGCCCGTCTCGCCGGGGTGTCGATCAGCACGGTGTCGTACACGCTCAGCGGCAACCGCTCCATCGCCGAGTCCACCAGGAACCGGGTGGTCAGCGCCATCCAGGAGCTCGGCTACCGGCCCAATGCCGGGGCAAGGATGCTAGCCGGCACCCGCACCCGCATCTTCGCCCTGACCGCCCCGGTGCGCCCCGACACCCAGGCCGGGGTGCTGATGTCCTTCGTGCTCGCCGTCGCCACGGCGGCCCGCAAGATCGACTACGACGTGCTTCTGCTCACCGCCGACGAGGCCTCCACCGGGCTGGAGCGGGTGACCTCGAGCCGACTCGCCGACGGCATCATCGCGCTGGATGTCTCCCTGGACGACGAGCGGATGCCGCTGCTGCGCGCTCTCAACATCCCCGCCACGGTCATCGGCGTGCCGGCCGACACCTCCGGGCTGGTCTGCGTCGACCTGGACTTCGAGGAGGCCGCGCACCTGGCCGTCGGCCGGCTCGCCGACCTCGGGCACCGTTCGATCGGACTTCTCGGCATGTCACGCCTGACCTATGACTGGGGTGCGAACTACCCGCTTCGGTTCCGGGACGGGTTCTTCGCCGCGTCTGACGACCGTGACATCGCGACGGCCTTCGTGATGCCGGACGGCGACATGGACAGCATCCGCCGCGGTATCGACGAGCTGTTCAGCGCCATGCCGACCATGACGGCCCTGGTCATGCACGCCGGCGAATCCGTGCAGGTCACGGTGCTGGAGATCCTCGCCGCCCGGGGGATCTCGATTCCCGGCCAGCTGTCGGTGATCTCGGCCTGCGCGGTCTTCGACACCTCGGCGTTCAGTCCGCCGCTGGACGAGATCCCTTTGTCCGCGGAGGACTCCGGAGTACGTGCGGTGGAACTGACCATCCGCCAGATCACCGGCGACCGAACCCCGCACGTCGACCTGCTGCCGCCGCGTTACGTCGAGCGGGGTTCGACCGGCCCCGCCCCGGTCCGCGAACCGTGAGTAAAGCCCCAGAAATCGAGATTCTGGGGCTTTTTCTCACAGGTCACGAGGGGTCAGCGGGGGGTCTTGCCAGGAGTGCTCGGGGGAGTAGCCGAGCAGGCGCCGGGCCTTGTCGATGGAGAGCAGGGTGTCGGTCCCGGGGACCAGGCGGGTGAGCTGCACGTTCGGGAAGACCTCGGCGGCGAGCTCGGCGCTGGGCCGGCGCATCACGGTGTCCGCGGCGGCGATGATGAAGCGTTCGAAGCCGGGCGGGGCGGTCTGCAGCGCCTTGAGCACGGCTTGGGCACCGTCGCGGCCGTCGATGTAGCCCCAGAGGTTCCACTTGCGCAGCGTCGCATCCGTCTGGAACCCGTCGAACATGGCATAGTCCTCCGGGTCCATCACATTGGAGAACCGCAGCGCCGTGATCGAGAGCTCGGGATCCCAGCGCACCAGCTCGATGGCCATCTGCTCCTCGAGGTGCTTCACCAGCGAGTATGTGCTCTCCGGCCGGGCCGGGTACTCCTCGTCGACCGGGATGTAGGGCGGGTCGACGTCGAACGGCAGGCCGAGCACCGTCTCGCTCGACGCGTACACGATGCGCTTGATGCCATTGCGGCGGCCGGCCTGGAACACGTTGTAGCTGGAGAGCATGTTGTTATGGAAGGTGGCGACATCGGGCGCCAGGCCCGGCGCCGGGATTGCGCCCAGGTGCACCACGGCGTCGAAGCCGTTCACCTGGTCGTTGACGCCGGCGAAGGCGTCGACCACCTGTCCGAAGTCGGTGAGATCGATGCGCACGAAGCCGGCTTCGCGGCTGCCGGCCAGGTCGAAGTTGATCACGTGATGGCCCTCGGCGCGGAGCCGGGCGAGCACGGTCCTGCCGAGCTTGCCGCTTCCGCCGGTGAGGGCGATTCTCATGCTGGGGAATTCCATGGACTTCCTTGTCTGGGTCGATTTGTAGCGTTCTGCAACGTATCACGCCGGGTCGGGGGAGATGCCGGGTATTCTGGGGGCCAGAGTGACTCACGCTCGCAGAATCGGGCGTCAGCCAGACGGAGGAACCGTGCAGGGCAGCAGCCATGACGACGTGCGCAGACACAACCTGTCTGTGGTGTTGCGACTCGTGCACCGCAGTGGGGCGGCGTCGCGGTCCCAGCTGACCAGGGTCACCGGACTGAACCGGTCCACCATTGCCGCCCTCGTCGCCGAGCTGGTCGATCGCGGACTGGTCGTCGAGCGCGAACCGAGCTCCACCAATCAGGTCGGCCGGCCCAGTCCCATCGTCAGTGTCAGCGAGCAGGTCGTGGCGCTCGCCGTGAATCCGGAGATCGACGCCGTCACCATCGGCATCGTCGGCCTCGACGGTCAGGTGCACCGCCGGGTGCGCTACCCCACCGACCAGTCCCCGAGCGTGCTCGAGGCCGTCAACATCGCCGCAGCCGTGATCGACGGCATGCGCGGCGAACTCGAGGCCAGGTTCAAGGTCGTGGGAATCGGCGTGGCCGTGCCCGGCCTGGTGCGCGCCCACGACGGACTCGTACGGCACGCGCCGCACCTGGGCTGGACCGACGAACCCCTCGCCGAAATGCTCGAAGCCGCGACCGGCTACCCGGTTCTCGCCGCCAACGACGCCAGCCTGGGCGCCATGGCCGAGCGGTTTTTCGGCGCCGGCAAGGGCATCACCGATCTCATCTACCTCAACGGCGGTGCGAGCGGCATCGGCGGCGGCATGATCGTCGGGGGTGCGCCTGCCGGCGGCATCGCCGGATACGCGGGCGAGTTCGGGCACACCAGGGTCAGTGACAGTGAACGGGTCGACTCCGCCGGCATCCGCGGCACCCTGGAGGCCGAGGTCACCCGGCGCGAGCTGCTCGAGGTGCTCGGCCTGGCCGGAGCGGATGCCGACGAGCTCGAACAGGCGCTGCGGGCATCCACGTCACCGGAGGTACGCGCCGAGGTCAACCGTCAGATCGACCACCTCGCGGTGGCGCTGGCCGGGGCGATCAACATCCTCAACCCACAGGTGGTGGTGCTCGGCGGGTTTCTTGCCGCGCTGCTGGCGGTGGATGCCGACAGGTTGCGCTCCGCCGTGGCGAAGCACTCGCTCGACGCCGCCTTCGGCACCGTGCGGCTCAGCGCCGCGGAGCTCGGTTCGAACCTGCTGATGATCGGCGCCGCGGAGCTGGCCTTCGAGGGCCTGCTCGACGACCCGGCCGGACTCCCGGCCACGGCGCCCGCCGGTGCGCCCGCCGAGTCTCCCTGACCCTGCCCCCTCCCTACCGGACCCGGGACGGACCAGGGTTCACCAGGCCGGGCGGATTCAGACGCACCCGGCGCCCGGGAACGTGCAGAAAAGGCCGGATCCGCGCAATCTTTGCCGGGATGCCGCTGAGGTGGAATAGAACCGAGCGGCGCACGCTTTTCGCTACTGGGCGATCGCCCGCACTCCTTTCGCACGACTCCGACCGAGGACTCTTCAACGTGACTACTGCCGTCATCCCCGTGATCTCTGAGGCGCAGCTCGCCTCCACCGCCCGGCACCCGGGTGACGCGCTTTCCCGCGGGCAGCGCATCGTCTATATCATCATCCTCGGCGCGCTCACGGCCCTCGGCCCGTTCACCATCGACCTGTACCTGCCCGCGTTCCCCACCCTTGAAAGCGAACTCGGGGTCTCGGCCGCCGCCATCCAGCTCACCCTGACCGGCACCATGATCGGCTTCGGCTTCGGCCAGCTGATCGTGGGCCCGTGGAGCGACAAGGTCGGCCGCCGGTTGCCGCTGCTGCTGGCCACGGGTTTCCACGTGCTCGCCTGTGTCGGCGCGGCACTGTCGACCGAGATCGTGACGCTGGGCATTTTCAGGGTGCTGCAGGGCTTCGGCGCCGCGGCCGGCGCGGTGGTGGCCATGGCCATGGTGCGCGACCTGTTCGGCGGCAAGCCGCTGGTCAAAATGCTCTCCCGCCTGGCCCTGGTCAGCGGCCTGGCGCCGGTGATTGCCCCCGTCGTCGGCTCGCAGCTGCTGCTCGTGATGCCGTGGCGCGGCATCTTCTGGGTGCTCGCCGGTTACGGCATCGTGGTGATGGTGGCCGTCGCGATCTGGATCGTGGAAACCCTGCCGCAGGATCGTCGCACGGTGCCGGGCCACTCGAGCCTGGGCCAGCGCTACCGGGCCGTGCTCAGCGACCGCACCTTCGTGGGCGTCGCGATCATCGGCGCGATGACCTTCACCGGGCTGTTCTCCTACCTTTCCTCCTCACCGTTCCTGTTCCAGCAGGTCTACGAGTTCAGTGCCCAGCAGTACGGGGTGCTTTTCGCCGTCAACTCCCTCGGCATCGTCGTTGGCGTGCAGACCAGCTCGCGGCTGATGCACCGCTACAACGTGGGGCCGCAGAACATCCTGATCGGCGCCACCACGGTACTCGTGATCACGTCGGCAACGATTCTCACCCTCGACCTGCTGGGCGCGGGCCTGTGGGGCACCCTCATCCCGCTGTGGTTCTTCATCGCCGGTTGCGGGTTCACCTTCCCCACCGTGCAGGTCATCGCCCTCAACTCGCACGGCAGCGAGGCCGGCACCGCCGCGTCCGTGCTCGGCGCCGCCAACTTCGGCATCGCCGGGCTGATCTCCCCGGTCGTGGGCCTGCTCGGGGTCGGCACCGCCGTCCCGATGGCCTCGGTGATGGGTGTCTGCGCGATCATCTCCATCCTCAGCCTCTGGTCCATCGTGCGCCCGCGAACGGTGTCGGCGCTCACGCACTGACCCGGCTGCGGCACCCGAGGCCGCACTGCTCATCGGCCAAGCGGAGACTCGCCCGCTTTCGCTAGTTGCAGCGCCTGCTGCACTGGCGAATCCGGGCAACTCACCACTCGCTTCAGCAAGGCTGCCCCATTTTTGCTAGTTGTCGGGGTCGGGCACTAGCGAAAGTGGGCCAGTCATGGGGTGGTCGGGCAGGCGGGCGGTCCGGGGCAGGGCGCCCCGCCCGCGGCGTCCGATCTACCATGGGTTGATGGACCCCTCCCGAAACCCCGAGACTGAGCCCACCCCACCCGCCCCCGGCCGGGCCGAGGCGTCGGCGGATGCGCCCGCCCGCCGGGTCGCCCGGCGGTGGCCGCTGATCAGCGGTGCGGTCGCCGTCGTCCTCGCGTTCCTGCTCGGCGCCCTGATCCTCACCCGCGGCAACGGCCGCCCGATCGAGGCCGACGCGGAGTGGATGGAGGAGATCCTCGAGCACCGGTCCCCGGTCTGGGAGGTTCCGGCGCTGGTGATGAACTTCCTCGGCGCCGGCATCGCCGGGGTGTTCGTGATCCCGATCGCCATTGTTGTGCTCCTGCTCGTGTTGCGCCGGCCCTGGGCGGCCGGGTACTTCGTGATCGCCACCATCGTCAGCGCCGGTCTCGTCCAATTGCTGAAGACCCTCTTCGGCCGGGCGCGCCCCGAAGACATGCTGATCACCTCCGACTTCGGATCGTTCCCCTCCGGGCACGTCGCCAATGCCGCCACCATGGCCGTCGCGCTCGGGATCATCTTCCCGTGGCTGTGGGTGTGGATAGCCGGCGCCGTGTACACCGTCGCCATGATGGTCAGCCGCACCTACCTCGGCGCGCACTGGCTCACCGACACCATCGGCGGGCTGCTGCTCGGCGCGGGCGTGGCTGTGGTCCTGTGGGCGCCGCTGGCCGCCAAGCTCGACGGCGAGAACACCATCGCCAGGCGGCGGGCCGCGTCGCCGAACGAGCGAACGCGCCCGGCACCCCGGTGACCCGCCGCGACTGACGAGCACCCACCCGGTCCGACGGATGACCGAACCCGGTACCGACGCGTCCGACCAGTTCGACGACTCGCTCACCAATCCCTCGGGCATCTACGTCTTACGCGAAAAGAACGTACCCGGCGGCCGCATGGAGGTCTCCGGGTACGCCAATTTCCAGGGCATGCGGCTGCGGGTGCGCGGTGTCAGCAGGGATGGCCGGGTCTCGGTGGCCGGTGACCTTCCGCTGTCCGGGGTGTTCGGGCGTGAACAAGACCCCCGGGTGGGCGTGGCGTTCGGCCGGGTGGACTTCGGTTGGCTGAGCCGATTCTGGCTGACCCGCACCACCAGCTTCGACCTGATCGACGAGACCACGCCGCAGCCCGGACTGATGGCATCCATCGGCGGGCTGACGGTGGGCCTGGTTGACACCGACGGCACCGTCAGCGCGGCCGGGGTGCCTCAGCTGCAGCTGATCTGGTTGGGCGCGGTCCTGCCCACGGGCGAGGGCTGGGCGCCGGATGGCTATGGCATGTTCACGAGGCTGGTGGACCGGAGCGTCGTTGCCGTGGTGCATCGGGTGGGGTGGACGGCGATCTGGCGGGATTTCACGGTGCAGATCGCCGCGGTCCGCAACGGGCGGGCGGTGATCTTCGTCGGGGGAGGCGGGGAGCCGCCGCTGACCGCGCCGGAGGTTGTGCTCGGAGGAGGCCGCCGCACGAACGGTTGGTCTGCCGTGGTGCCGCTGGCGCAGCTGAGCCTGCGCGGCTGGACCCTCACCGAGAGCCCGTTGGGCGTCGGCGTCGTGGCCGCCTGCGTGGGAACGTTGCGCGGCCGCACCGCGTCGATGGTTCGAGTGGCGGGGCCCCATGTGGCCGGCGAGGAGCCGGTGGCTGCCCCGGACAGAGCAATCGTCGTCAAGAAAGACCGGGGTGACACCGTGACCGACGAATTCGTCCTGGCCGCGTCTTCCCTGCACTTCTGGACGTGGCGGGTGACCGTCGATGAGAGCGAGGTATCCGACCTCCGGCAGGTGACCGCCACCACCACCTGGAACGGGCAGACTCATCCCGTCCAGTGGCGCGATGACGGTGCGGGACTTGTGTACCTCGACAGCTCCACGGTGGACATTGCGGACACAACCCCCTTCATCTACACGGTCCAGCCCATTGATCGGAGCGCGCTGCCCGTCGACTCCAGGGCGTTGTAGCCCCGACGAGCCCGGGCTCGCGGGGCACGGATGTTGGCTGTGGGGCTGACATTCGCGGTGGCCGCGCGCTAGCGTCGGGTCATGAGAATCCTCCTCGTAGGTGCCGGTGGCGTCGGTGACGCCTTCGCGAAGATCATTGCCCGCCGTTCCTTCTACGAGCACGTCGTGGTGAGCGACTACGACCTGGGCCGGGCGGAGCGCACGATCGCGTCGATCGCCGCCCGCCACGGCGGGGAGACCGCCGCCCGGTTCACAGCGGCGCAGATCGACGCATCCGACCCTGAGGTGGTGACCCGGGTGGCACGCGAGCACGGGGTCACCCACGTGATGAACGCCGTGGAACCGAAGTTCGTGCAGAGCATCTTCACGGGTGCGCTGGCCGCCGGCGCCGACTACCTCGACATGGCGATGAGCCTGAGCGAGCCGCATCCGACCGACCCGCACGCGCAGACCGGCATCAAGCTCGGCGACGACCAGTTCGAACAGGCGAGTGATTGGGAGACCAGCGGCCGGCTCGCGCTGGTGGGCATGGGCGTGGAGCCCGGCCTGAGCGACGTCTTCGCCCGGTACGCGTCCGATCACCTGTTCAGCGAGATCGACGAGCTCGGCACCCGGGATGGCGCCGACCTGGTTGTGCGCGACGAAGCCGGAAACGAGATCTTCGCGCCGTCGTTCAGCATCTGGACCACCATCGAGGAGTGCCTGAACCCGCCGGTGATCTTCGAGAAGGACCGCGGCTGGTTCACGACGCCGCCGTTCAGCGAGCCCGAGGTGTTCGACTTCCCGGAGGGCATCGGCCCGGTGGAGTGCGTGAACGTGGAGCACGAAGAGGTGCTGCTGATGCCCCGCTGGCTGGACGCGAAGCGGGTCACCTTCAAGTACGGGCTCGGTGAGGAGTTCATCGGGGTTCTGCGCACCCTGCACCTACTCGGCCTCGACAGCGTCGCGCCGGTGCGGGTGCGCACCGCGGACGGCCCGGCGATGGTCGCCCCGCGCGACGTGGTGGCCGCGAGCCTGCCCGACCCGGCCACGATCGGCCCACGGATGACGGGCAAGACCTGCGCCGGCGTCTGGGTGACCGGTACCGGCCTGGATGGCGCGCCGCGGGAGGTCTACCTCTATCACGTGAGCGACAACGAGTGGACGATGGCGGAGTACGACGCCCAGTGCGTGGTTTGGCAGACCGCCCTGAACCCCGCGATCGCCCTGGAACTGCTCGCGACCGGAGTGTGGGCCGGCACCGGGGTGCTCGGGCCGGAGGCGTTCGACGCGCAGCCCTACCTCGACCTGATGAGTGCCCCCGAACCCGCCGGCTACGGCCAGCCCTGGGGCTTGGAGGAACGTACCCCCGCCGCCTGACCCGCCCGGGCTCGCCGGCATCCGCAAGTCAATCGCAGCAGGCCGCGGATGCCGGGGCCGGGCCCGTTCGGCGCCGCTGCTAGGGTGATCCCCTGCGGTCGTCCCCTCTGGACGGCCTATCAAATGGGGGATTTGAGAACACCATGCTGACTCCGCAAGCGGCCATTAAGTCTGTTTTCCGCAACTACGCCACCCTGGCCGGGCGGGCTCCGCGCAGCGAATTCTGGTGGTTCGCCCTGTTCCAGGCCGTGCTGTTCACCGTCGTGGTCCTGCTCGGCGGTCTCGGCATCGGCACACCCGAGCGCGGCGAGATGCCCGTGTCGATGGGTATCGCCATTGGCGTCACCCTGCTCCTGAGCCTGGGTCTCGCCATCCCGAACATCACGGTGTATGTGCGTCGCCTGCACGACGGCGATTTCTCCGGTTGGCTCTACTTCCTGGCCTGCATCCCGTACGCCGGTGTTCTGGTCGTGCTCATCTTCGCCCTGCTGCCCAGCCAGCCGGCCGGCGTCCGATTCGACGCCGTCGAAAACACCGGCAGCGCCACGCCGGCGTGGAACCCGAGCAAGACGCTCTCCTGACGTCGGCCGCACAGGCCACGCCCGAGCTGCGGCGCTAGAGTCGCCCCATGAATGACAACGACGACTACGACGGCCGCCCGGTCGGCTTCATGGGCAAACTCCGAAACTTCAAGGGGCTCACCTGGGTGTTGATCCTCTCCCTGGTCGCCATCACCGTCGGAGCCACGACCCTGCTGTTCCTCTTTCAGTAGACCGGCTACCGGTAGCCTGAGCGTGGGGGCGCACGGCCTCCGTCGGCCTGCGCCGACTTCTTGAAGCCGACGAAAGAGACCCCCATGCTGACACCCGCCGCGGCGATTGCCTCCGTTTTCCGCAAGTACGCCGACTTCACCGGCCGGGCGCCGCGCAGCGAATACTGGTGGTTCGGGCTGATCCTCTGGGTCGTCTTCGTGGCGCTTTCGCTGCTGCAGCTGATCCCGACCGGCACCGACCGCAACGGGTATCCCTCGCACAACTTCGAGCTCGTCTTCATGCTGGTGGCCCCGATCGTCGCGATCGGCGTGCTGTTGCCCAGCCTCGCGGTGCTCGTGCGGCGGTTGCACGATGCGAACTTCTCCGGCTGGTTCGCCCTGCTGGCCCTGTTCCCGCTCGTGGGAGCCGTCGTTGTGCTGGTCTTCACGCTGCTGCCCAGCAACTCCGCCGGCGCCCGGTTCGACCGACAGCCCAGCGTTCCCGGACTCTCCTTCCAGGGCTCGGGCCTGCGCTAATTCGCTGGGCTCGGGGTTCGGCTCAGTTCAGGGGGAAAACGCCATGCCAGACAGCTCAGTTATCGACCTGATCGGGCAGTCCGTCGCCGCATCGCCCGACAACGCCGCACTGCGGATGCATCTGGCCGGCCTGCTCCTGGATGCCGGCCGTGCCGCGGCGGCGCGGGTGCACCTCGCGGAGGTGCGCCGGCTCGACCTCGCCGACGCCGCGTTGCCCGCCCTCGAGGGGCGTGCCGCTGCCAGCGGCGACGCGTTCGACTGGGCGGATGCGGAGGCCCAGATCGGCGACATGGCGCGGCCCGCCTTCGTACAGAACAGCTCGTCTGACAGCCCGGCCGCAGCTGCCGGCGCGAGCGTGTCGGAGGAGCCGGAGACCTCTTCCGCACCCGTGCCGCCGACGGCACCCGAGGCGGCGCGGCGATAGCACTGGTCCTACAGGGCATCGTGGCCCTCGCTGCGGTCGGCGCTGTCCTCGTGGGGCATCCGCTGCTGCTGGCGCCGGCGATCTTCGTGATCCCGTTCGCCGGCTGGATCTTCCAGCAGTCGATGTTCCCCATGGTCGAGGCGGGCGAGAAGGCGTTCGGCCTGCCGGCCGACCTGGACTGAACTGCGGGTCGGCGCCACCGCGCGGCGCGCGGGCTGATGCCCTGCTAGGGTGAGCCACGCGATCGCCTTGTCCGAGGCACAGCGCGACATCCTGGGGGATTCACAATGCTCACTCCGAAAGCGGCCATCGTGTCGGTTTTCCGCAACTACGCCACCTTCGCCGGACGGGCCACACGCAGCGAGTACTGGTGGTTCCAGCTCTTTCAGGTCGTGGTAGTTCTGGTGATCTTTGCCGTCGGGTTCCTCCCCGTGATCATCAACCCGCCTCCGTTCGAGGAACCGAAACCCACCGCCATCGTCGGCGGCCTTCTCATCCTGGTGTTCGGCCTGGGCGTGATCATCCCCAACATCTCGGTCTTCGTGCGACGGCTGCACGACATCGATTTCTCCGGCTGGTTCTACTTCCTCACCGTCATCCCCGGCTTCGGCCCCCTGGTGGCCCTGGTTTTCGCCCTACTCCCGAGCAAGCCGGCCGGCGCCCGGTTCGACCCCGTCGAGAAGCTGGGCTCCAAAACCCCGGCCTGGCAGCCCACGCAGACCCTGTCCTGAGCCCGGCCCCGGTCAACGGATGCGGTGAACGGTGCGGCCATGATCAACGGAGACGTCTCCTTCTGGTGGAACCAGATCGGCCGGCCGGCGCCGCGGCCGCCGCTGCCCGGTTCCACCCGCGCCGACGTGTGCATCGTCGGCGCCGGGTACACCGGCCTGTGGGCCGCCTACTACCTCAAGAAGGCTGCCCCGCAGCTGCGCATCGTGATCCTCGAGCAGCGTTTCGCCGGCTACGGCGCGTCCGGCCGGAACGGCGGCTGGCTGACCAACTCGGTCACGGGTGGGTGCGAACAGTACCTGCGGAGCCACGGCCGTGACGCGGCCGCCGGTTTCCAGGCCGCCATGAACGACACCGTCGACGAGGTGATCAGGGTCGCCGCGGTCGAGGGCATCGACGCGGACATCGTCAAGGGCGGCGAGTTCACCGTCGCCTACGACAGGCCGCAACAGCGACGCCTCGAGGCCGCGGTGCAGGCCGAGCAGGCCTGGCCGCACACGGATGTCGAGCTACTGAGCGCCGAGGCCGCCACGGCGCGCATCAATGTCGCCGGCAGCACCGGCGCGATGTGGCACCCGCACTGCGCGCGCATCCAGCCGGCCAAGCTGGTCGCCGGGCTCACCCGCGCCGTCCTGGCGCTGGGCGTGGAGATCTACGACGACAGCCGGGTGAGCGAGATCACCCCGCAGACCGCCCGCACCCAACACGGCACCGTGCAGGCCGAGTTCATCGTGCGCGCCACCGAGGGCTTCACCGCGGGCCTGGCCGGACTGCACAGGGCCTGGCTGCCGATGAACTCCTCGTTGATCGTCACCGAACCGCTGCCCGCCGCCGTCTGGGCCGGCATCGGCTGGGACGACCGGGCCACCCTGGGCGACATGGCGCACGCTTACATGTATGCCCAGCGCACAGCGGATGACCGCATCGCCATCGGCGGCCGTGGGGTGCCGTACCGGTTCGGCTCCCAGACCGACTCCGACGGCCAGACCCCGGCGAGCACCATCGAGGCGCTCACCGGCATCCTGCACAGGTTCTTCCCCGGCACCGCGGATGCGGCCATTGAGCATGCCTGGAGCGGCGTGCTGGGCGTTCCCCGCGACTGGGCCGCGACGGTGGGCCTGGACCGGCAGACCGGTCTGGCCTGGGCGGGCGGCTACGTGGGCACCGGCGTGGCGACCACCAACCTGGCCGGCCGCACGCTCACCGACCTGATCCTCGGCCGCGAGAGCGCCCTGACGGCGCTGCCGTGGGTGAACCACCGGGTGCGCAACTGGGAGCCGGAGCCGCTGCGCTGGCTGGCCGTGACCGCCCTGTACCAGGCCTACACGCACGCCGACCGGGCCGAGCTCACCCGCCGCCGCAGCACCTCGCGCCTGGCGACCCTCGCCGACCGGGTCTCCGGCCGCGGCCACTAGCTCGGCATCCGCCCGCCGCCCGCGCCTCGCCCCCGCCGGCCCTCGATTCAGGCGCCGTCCTGTGGTGTACTCGTGGAATGAGCGTTGCTGAGCAGAGCGTGACCGAGGCCTACAGGCTGGCCACCATCGCCGCGGCGTCGGCCGCGGTGACGGTGCGAGCGGCGGAACCGCGCGACCTCGACGGCATCATCGGCCTCTTCGAACGCACCTGGGGGGTGGGGCGCAGCCCCGACCGGGCGATGCTGCTCGCGCTCGACTTCGCGGGAAACCCGGTGCTGCTGGCCACCCAGCACGGCAAGCCGGTCGGCGCGACGCTCGGGTTCCTGGGCTGGACCGACGGGGTGCACCTGCACTCGCACATGGCCGCGGTGGTGCCGTGGCACCGGGGCGGCGGCGTGGGCTACGCCCTCAAACTCTTTCAGCGTGCGCTGTGCCTCGAGCAGGGCATCACCGAGATGCGCTGGACCTTCGACCCGCTGATCCGCCGCAACGCGCACTTCAACCTGGTCAAGCTCGGGGCCGAGGTGACCGGGTTCCTACCCGATTTCTACGGCCGGCTCGACGACGTCATCTCGGGCAGCGACCGCAGCGACAGGTTCGAGGTGCGCTGGAGTCTGAACTCCCCAAGGGTGCTGCACGCTCTCGCCGGCGGACCCGTCCGGGACTGGACCGCCGTGACCAGCTGGCCGCTCGACGTGGATTTCGAGCAGCTGCGGGCCGACGACCCTGTCGGCGCCGCCCGACGCCGGGAGGACTCCAGGCTGGTTTTCGCCGAGGCGCTCGGCCGCGAACTCCGCCCCGAGCTCACGGCGGACAACGACTACGTCTTCACCACCGACGCCAGCGACCCGCTCGGCTAGGGTCCGGCCGCCGCCGCACTTCAACCCGGGGGAATGGAGGAACCGTCAACGGCCGAGGTCGGCGCCCGGGTCGAAGTCTTGCGGTGCCCGGCCGGTGATCCGGCGTTCGAACCAGTACAGGAGTTCGGGGCGCAGCCGGTTGAGCTCGGTGAGGGTCATCGGGTCCGGCACACGCACCACGGGGGCGCCCAGCTCGTCCACGACCGTGTCCATCGCGCCGCGAGAATAGAACTGTCCGCGCATCCGCACCAGGAGCTGACCGTCGGCGCCGGTCACGAAAAGCTGCGGGTGCGTGTCGATCGCGCCGCTCTGGTACAGCTCGAGAACCACGACACTGGCGACCTGCTCCACCGGAAAACTTGTCACCTGGCCGAAGAAGCCCCGCTCGGAGATGCCGGTGTCGTCGACCCAGACGCAGGTGCGCAGAAAACCGACGATGCCGACGGCGGCCCCGAGCATCACCAACAGCTGCACGATGAGGACCGGAATCCACTCCCCGAGGGGGATGGTGAGCCAGTAAAGGACTGCGAAGACGGGGGCGAAGAAGGCCAGTATCGAGAGGGTCGTCTGACGCAGCAGATGCCCGTGGGGTCGCAGCACTTGCACACGCAAGGCCGTACCCGTGATTTTGCCCACCCTCGTATCCCCTCCCCCCGGTGTACTACAGAGTATGCCCCATGCCCCGGCAACCCAGTAGACACCGTTCGGGGGGTACGCGCGATAGGGCAGGGCGAAAATCGCGTGCGCACGGGGTCGCCCAAGGGTCGTAGAGTGACACAGTGAACTCGCGGGCGAAGACGGGGCCGGGCCTCGGCCGGCCGAGATTCCGCCTGCACCCCGCCCAGGCGGTGGCCGCGGGTTTCGCCCTCACGATCCTCCTCGGCACCGGACTGCTCTCATTGCCGATCGCCAAGGTCGGCCCCGGCGGGGCGTCGTTCGCGGAGGCGATCTTCACGGCCACCTCCGCGGTCTGTGTCACCGGGCTCACCGTGGTCGACACCGAAACCTTCTGGACCCCGTTCGGCCAGGTCGTGATCCTGGTCCTGATCCAGATCGGCGGTTTCGGCGTGATGACCTTCGCGTCGGTTATCGGGCTCGCCGTGGTGCGACGGTTGTCGTTGCGCTCCCGCGTCACCGCCGCATCCGAGGTGCGCAGTGTGGGCCTCGAGGACGTCAAGGGCCTGGTGCTCGGCGTCGTCACCATCTCGCTGATCGTGGAGGGTGTCGTGGCGGTGCTGCTCAGCCTGCGGTTCCTGTTCGGCTACGGCGAGCCGCTCGGCCGGGCGATCTGGTTCGGGGTGTTCCACGCGGTGTCCTCGTTCAACAACGCCGGCTTCGCGCTGTTCAGTGACAACCTGATCAGCTACGCCGTCGACCCGTTCATCTGCCTACCGATCGCGGCGGCCGTGATCCTGGGCGGGCTGGGCTTCCCGGTGATCGTGCAACTGCGGAAGCACCTGCGGTCGCCGCTCCTGTGGAGCATGAACACCCGCATCGTGCTTGCCGGCACCATCACCCTGCTCGTGGCCGGCACGGTGTACATCACCGCCGTCGAATGGTCCAACCCGGCCACGCTCGGCCCGATGGACTGGCCGGCGAAGATCCTGGTCGGCTTCTTCCAGTCGGTGCAGACCCGCACCGCCGGGTTCAACAGCGTGGACATCGGGGCGATGGACTCCGCCAGCCTGCTCGGCATGGATGTGCTGATGTTCATCGGTGGCGGCCCGGCCGGCACCGCCGGTGGCATCAAGATCACCACCTTCGCGGTGCTGTACTTCATCCTCGTCGCCGAGATCCGCGGCGACGGTGTGGTGAACGTGTTCGGCAAGCGGCTGTCCAGGGCCGTGCACCGACAGGCCATCTCGGTGGTGCTCCTGGCCGTGTTCGTGGTCGTCGCGTCGACGGCCGTTCTGATGGTGCTCACCGACCTCACCCTCGACGTGCTGCTGTTCGAGGCGATCTCGGCGTTCGGCACCGTCGGGTTGTCCACCGGCATCACGGCGAATCTGCCGCCGGCCGGTCAGGCCATCCTGATCATGCTGATGTTCATCGGCCGGCTCGGGCCGATCACCTTCGCCTCCGCCCTCGCCCTGCGCGAGCACCCGGTAACGTACGAACTCCCGAAAGAGAGGCCCATCATTGGCTAAGTTCAGGTCGTCATCGTATTCCCTGTTCGGCCAGCGGCAGACCGCCCGCCTGGCCGAGGAGGACTCCGTGGTGGTCATCGGCCTCGGCCGATTCGGCAGCGCCCTCGCGCTGGAACTGATGGACAGCGGCACCGAGGTGCTCGGCATCGATGGCGACGAGGAGATCGTGCAGGCGCACAACCGGCTGCTCACCCACGTGGTCCGGGCCGACTCCACCAAAGAGGAGACCCTGCGGCAGCTGTCGGTGCCGGAGTTCAGCAGCGTGGTGGTCGCCATCGGCAGCGACATCCAGGCGAACATCCTCACGGCGTCGCTGCTGATCAAGATGGGCATCCCCAACATCTGGGCGAAGGCGGTGAGCGAACCGCACGGCGAGATCCTGCGTCAGCTGGGGGTCAAACACGTGATCTCCCCGGAGAAAGACATGGGCAAGCGCGTCGCGCACCTGGTGCGCGGGGTGATGCAGGACTACATCGACATCGGTGAGGACTTCGCCCTGGTGAAGACCGCCCCGCCCCAGGAGATCCTCGGCAAACCGCTGAGCGAGACCAGGGTGCGCACGGTGCACGGGATCACCGTCACGGCGTTCCACCGGGCCGGCCAGGGCTGGAGCTACGCCACCATGCAGACCGTGATTCTCGCCGGCGACATCATCCTGGTAGCCGGGCAGACCGAGCGCGTCGAATCGTTCAGCCGACTGCCGTGACGGGTCCCGTCGAGTTTCTCACCGGCACCGCCCTCGGCACCCGGGTCGTGGTGCGCACCCGCATCGCCGGCGGCTACACGGATGCCCTCGGCTACCTGCGTTCCTGCGACACCACGCACTGCACAGTGGAGACCAAGCGCGGCACACTGACGCTGGCGCTCGCAGAGGTCGTCGCCGCCAAAGAGGTGCCGCCGCCCCCGCCACCCCGCCCCCGCCGCCACGTCGGCGAGTAGCCCCGCCCGACAACTGTTGCCCGTGCGGACTTCTGCGTCCGGCGCACCGGGCGCAGAAGCCCGCTTCGGCAACAGTTGTTGCCGGGGCGTGAACTGGGCGCGGCCCGCGGACGGGTTGCGGCTCAACCGGGCGGCAGGGCCCCCGCCCGGCGCCGCAATGCCGCGCGCAGCCGCTCATCGCCGGCCAGCTCCACCGCCCGGTCGTACGCGGCGCGGGCATCCGCCACCCGCCCGGCCTCGGCGCACAGGTGCGCCCGGGTGGCCCAGAACGGCTGGAACGACGCCGTGTCCGGGCGGTCCCGGGCCACCGCGTTGAGCACGTCGAGCCCGGCCGTCGGCCCGTCCACCTCGCCGATGACCGCGGCCAGCGCCACCCGGGCGCCCGCGGTGGGGGAGAGGCGCACCAGAGCGGTGTGCAGGGTCTTCAGCGCCGCCCAGTCCGTCACCCCCGAGCGCGCCCGGTCGCAGTGCGCCGACTGGATCGCCGCCTCCAGCTGGAACCGGCCGATCCGGCCCAACGGCTGGGCGCGCCGCAGATAGCGCTCCCCGCGCTCGATGAGGGCGGTGTCCCACAGAGCCGGGTCCTGGTCGTCGAGGGCGACGAGCTCACCCGTGCCGCTCATCCGGGCCGGCAGCCGCGCGATCGAGAGAGCCATCAGGGCGGCCAGGCCGAGCACCTCCGGTTCCTCGGGCAGCAGCGCGGCGAGGGTCTCGGCCAGGTACAGTGCTTCGCCGGCCAACGAGTCCGGCACGGCACGGGCATCCGGCTCGGCGCTGGCCCAGTCGATCGCGTAGGCGCCATAGACAGCCTCGAGCACGGCGGGCAACCGCTGGGGCAGGTCGGTGAGCGACGGCAGCACGAACGGGATGCGCGTGGCGCGGATGCGCCGCTTGGCCCGCACCAGCCGCTGCGCCATGGTCTGCTCCGGCACGGCGTATGCGGCGGCGATGTCGGCCGCGGTCAGGCCGAGCACGGTGTGCAGCATCAGCGGGGTGCGCACGGCCCGGTCGATGGCCGGGTGCGCGCACACGCAGAGCAGCTCGATGCGCTTGTCGGGAATCGCCTCGGTGTCGAGGGACTCGAGCGCATCAATCCCCACCGTGCCGGCGCTGCCGACCCAGGCGTCCGGCCCCGTGCGCCCGGGTCCGTTCACTGTCGATCGGGCGCCGTCCCGCGCGGTGCCGTCGAGCGCGCCCTCCGCCAGCGGAGTACTCAGCCGCACCGCCGCGGATTTCCACAGGTCCCTGAGCCGATTGCGGGCCACGGTGAGCAACCATCCCTCCGGATTGTCGGGAACACCATCGCGCGGCCAGGTGATGAGCGCACGCTCGAAGGCGTCCGAGAGCGCGTCTTCGGCGGCCGCGATGTCGCCGGTGGGCGCGGCCAGCACGGCGAGCAGGCGCCCATAGGAGGCGCGGGCGGCCAATTCCGCCCGCGCCAGGGCGGTCACGCTACCTGGTGCCATTCGCCGTCGGTGAACACGATCGCCGACGGGCGCACCTCGATCGCCCCGTACTGGGCGGCGGGGCATTTCCCGGCCCAGTCGAGGGCGGCGTCGAGGTCGGGCACCTCGATCACGAAGGTGCCGTTCAGACGTTCCTTGGTGTCGGCGAACGGGCCGTCCTGAATCTGCAGGGCGCCATCCCGCAGCGACACCGTCGTCGAGGCCGACACGGGCTGCAGGATGTCGGCGGACACGAGCACGCCCGCCGCGTCGAGGGCCTTTCCGTAGGCGTCGAACGCCGCCCGGCCCCATTCCATGTCCTCTTCGGTGATTCCGGCGTCCCCGGACTCCTGGCTGATGACGAGAAGCGAATATTGCATGAGCTGTCCTTTCACGCGTTACGGATACTGACACCCCTATGACGACTGAACCAGTCCCCAATCGACATCGGCCCCGCAACTGTTGCCCGTGCGGACAAGTGCGCCCGGCGCACCGGGACCATTTGTCCGCTTCGGCAACAGTTGCTGCCGGCGCGCGGCTCAGGCGGACGGAACCGCAACGGTCGCGGGCGCCGCGTCACGCCCGACCCGGCCCACCAGCAGCAGGCCGCCCACCGCAAGCAGTGCCGAGAGCGTGAACGAGGCCGTGTAGGTGGCGGTGCCGCCCAGCGGCGCGAAGGCCACGAACACCACGGCCGTGGCCGCCAGGGCCAGCGCCGCGCCGATGGAGTCGGCGATCAGTAGCGCGGAGGAATTGAAGCCCTGCTGCTGGGGCGCCGACAGCCGCAGCACCCGGCCGCTCTGCCGCGGCACAAGGGTGCCCATGCCGGCCCCGGCAACGGCCCAGCCGGCGATGGCGACAGCGGGCGCCAGGCCCAGGGCGCTGGTCAGCGCCGACGCGGCGATCGCCACCAGCAGCAACGCGCTGCCCAGCAGCATGCTGCCCGCATCGCTGAGCACCGTGGCATACCGCCCCTGCAACCAGGACGCCAGCGCCCAGGTGACCCCCGCGCAACTCAACGCCAGCCCGGCCAACACGGGGGAGAGCCGGTACTCGCCGGTGAGCAACGCCGGCAGGTACACCTCGGTGGAGAGGAACGCCCCCGACACCAACCCGCGGATCGTCATCACCACGGGCAGTCCACGCCGGCCGCGGAGCGTCCCGGCCGGCAGCAGCGGACGCAGCGCCACCCCGGCCAGCACGAACGCGGCGCCGGTGCCCACCCACAGCAGCGCGCCGGGCAGCTGCGCCGCCATAGACGCGCAAAGCACCGCCGCCGCCGCACCCAGCGACCACAGCGTGCGCGACAGCCGCCACGGTTCCCGCACACCGATCGGCCGCTCCCGCTCCGCCGCCGCGATCGCAACCAGCCCGGGCCGCAGCATCCCCATCGCCGCCGCTACCAGCACCACCACGCCGAGGAACACCCACCGCCAGCTGGTGTACTCGGCCACCAGACCCGCGATGAACGGCCCGATCAGCGACGGCACGACCCAGGCGCCGGCGAAGGCGCCGAAGATCGCCGGATGCATCCGCTGCGGATACACCCGTGCGACGACCACGTACAGCGACACGCTCAGCGCCCCGCCACCGAGGCCGTGCACCAGGCGTCCCACGATCAGGGCGGGCATGGATGCGGCGGTGCCGGCGATCACCAGGCCCACCACGAACAGCACCACGGCGGTCAGCACCACGGGCACCGGCCCGGCGCGGTCCGCCCAGTTGCCCGCGGCCACCATGCCCACCACGCCCACGGCGAGCGGACCGGAGAACGCCAGCGCGTACAAGGAGTTGCCGTCCAGCGCCGCACTGATGATGGGCATCACCGTGGTCACGGCCAAGGCCTCGAACGCGGCCAGGAAGATCAGCGCGAGGATCCCGACGGTGACCCAGACGTACTCCCGGCCGAAGATCGAGGCCGGGCGCAGGGGGACCGAAGGCGGCGAGGAGGGGATGGGCACGAGAGCGATAGTAAGACCTCAACCGTGCTTGAGGTCAACCCGAGCGGATGCGGCCCCAACGCTGGCCGACAGTCGACAGCGGCTCGCCGCACACCCGCCGAACCGTTCCGGCTCGCACTGACTGTTGCTTCGGCAACAGTTGGGCGTTAAAACGGAAACGCCCACTCGAAAGCGGGCGTTTCACTGGCGGAGAATGGGGGATTCGAACCCCCGAGGGCTTTCACCCAACACGCTTTCCAAGCGTGCGCCATAGGCCACTAGGCGAATTCTCCTGAGCCGATCGATTCGTGAAGACAACGACCAGGGAAAATCTTACCTGCTTCCGGGGGTCCCGAGTGACACGTCACCAAACCGCCGGTTTTGGGCCCGGGGCCCGGACGCCCTAAACTGGCAATGGCTCCTCGCGTGGCGCTATCTCAGCCAACTCCCCCAGGACGGAAACGTAGCAAGGGTAACTGGGCTCTGGTGGGTGCGCGAGGAGTTTTACTTTGCCCGGATGCTGCCCGGATGCGCCCCCGAGTGCGCCCCGGATGCGAACCGGTCAGCCTAGCCCTATCGCCGGCGAGCAAAGGGGACCAACGTCCCCCCGGAGCAGGAATCGTCGCTCCTAGACTTGAACGGCGCCTGTGGCGCCCATAGAGCACTTGGAGTCCGTGATGGTTCATTCGTCCAACGCCACCTCATTCACCTGGCCCAGCCGCCTGCCGCACGCGTTGAGCGCCGAAGCTCTCGCCAGCGTCGACGCGTGGTGGCGAGCCTCGAACTACCTCTCGGTCGGGCAGATCTACCTGCTCGACAACCCGCTGCTGCGGGAGCCGCTCCAGAAAGAGCACATCAAACCGCGGCTGCTCGGCCACTGGGGAACCACCCCCGGCCTCAACTTCCTCTACGCGCACCTGAACCGGGTCATCCGCGAACGCGAGATCAGCACCCTCTACATCACCGGCCCCGGCCACGGCGGGCCCGGCATGGTCGCCAACGCCTACCTCGACGGCACCTACTCCGAGGTCTACTCGAGCATCGACCAGTCCGAAGACGGCATCAAGGGCTTGTTCCGCCAGTTCTCCTTCCCCGGCGGCATCCCCAGCCACGCCTCACCCGAGACCCCCGGCTCGATCCACGAGGGCGGTGAGCTCGGCTACGCGCTCAGCCACGCCTACGGCGCCGCGTTCGACAACCCCGACCTGCTCGTGGCCGCCGTCGTCGGAGACGGCGAGGCCGAAACCGGCCCGCTGGCCACCAGCTGGCACTCCAACAAGTTCGTCGACCCGCTGCAGGATGGCGTCGTGCTGCCGATCCTGCACCTCAACGGCTACAAGATCGCCAACCCCACCATCCTGGCCCGCATCCCCGAGAGCGAACTGCTCGAACTCATGCGCGGCTACGGCCACAACCCGCACATCGTCTCCGGCGGTTTCGACGGCGAAGACCCCCTCGCCGTGCACCAGCGCATGGCGCAGACCATGGACGAGGTGCTCAACGAAATCGCCTCGATCAAGCGCGCCGCCCTCGCCGGCGATACCAGCCGGCCGCGCTGGCCGATGATCATCCTGCGCACCCCCAAGGGCTGGACCTGCCCGCCCGTCATCGACGGCGTGCAGGTGGAAGACTCCTGGCGTTCGCACCAGGTGCCGCTCGTCAACGCCCGCGACACCCAGTCGCACACCGACGTGCTCGAATCCTGGCTGCGTTCGTACCGTCCGGAGGAACTCTTCGACGACGCCGGCGCCCCCGCCGCCAACATCACCGCGCTCGCCCCGCACGGCGACCTGCGCATGAGCGCCAACCCCGTCGCCAACGGCGGGCTGCTGCGCCGCGAGCTCAAGCTGCCCAACTTCCGCGACTACGCGGTGGAGGTGCCGACCCCCGGCGCCACCGTCGACGAGGCCACCAAGGTGCTCGGCATCTGGATGGCCGACGTCATCCGCCAGAACCCGGACAACTTCCGCATCTTCGGACCGGACGAGACCGCATCCAACCGGCTCGCACCATCCGTCTACGCCGCCACCGACAAGCAGTGGAACGGCGAATACCTGCCCGAAGACACCAACCTTGCCCGCGCGGGCCGGGTCATGGAGATGCTCAGCGAGCACCAGTGCCAGGGCTGGCTCGAGGGCTACCTGCTCACCGGCCGGCACGGCGTCTTCAACTGCTACGAAGCATTCATCCACATCATCGACTCGATGTTCAACCAGCACGCCAAGTGGCTCAAGGTCACCCGCGAGATCCCGTGGCGCCGCTCCATCTCGAGCCTGAACTACCTGCTCTCCTCGCACGTCTGGCGCCAGGACCACAACGGATTCAGCCACCAGGACCCCGGTTTCATCGACCACGTCGTGAACAAGAGCGCCGACGTCGTGCGGGTGTACCTGCCCTTCGACGCCAACACCCTGCTGTCGATCTACGACCACTGCCTGCGCAGCGTCGACTACGTCAACGTGGTCGTCGCCGGCAAGCAGCCGGCGCCGAACTGGCTCACCATGGATCAGGCCGTCGCGCACTGCGAGCGGGGCCTGGGCATCTTCGAGTGGGCCGGTACCGAGATTCCCGGCACCGAACCCGACGTGGTGCTCGCCGCCGCCGGCGAGGTGCCCACCCTCGAGGTGCTCGCCGCCGCCAAGATCCTGCGCGAGGCCATGCCCGACCTCAGCGTGCGCGTGGTCAACGTGGTCGACCTGATGCGCCTGCAGAGCGAGGACGACCACCCGCACGGCCTGAGCGACCGGGAGTTCGACGCCTACTTCACCGCGAACAAGCCCATCGTGTTCGCCTACCACGGCTACCCGTGGCTGATCCACCGGCTCACCTACAAGCGCCACGGCCATGGCAACCTGCACGCCCGCGGGTACAAGGAGAACGGGACGACGACGACGCCGTTCGACATGGTCATGCTCAACGACCTCGACCGGTACCACCTGGTGATGGATGTCATCGACCGGGTGCCCGGACTCGGAGCCCGTGCCGGACTGCTTCGCCAGCAGATGCAGGATGCCCGCCTGCGTGCCCGGCAGTACACCCGCGATCACGGAGAAGACATTCCCGAGGTCACCGACTGGGTGTGGGCTGGGAACGATGCCGCGGCAGCCGCTGCGCGCGCACTAGATACCACCGGCGGGGATAACGTATAACCGTGGCTCGAAGCATTTACATCACCTCCGCCGAGGGAAATACCGGCAAATCTACTATCGCCCTGGGTGTTCTTGACACCCTGTTGCACTCCATTGAGCGGGTGGGTGTCTTCCGTCCGATCGCTCGCTCCAAGCACAAGCCCGACTATGTGCTGGAACTCCTGCTCAATCACCTGCAGGCCCGCAAGCCCGTCGGTACCCACTCCGTCGCGCAGCCGGCGCTCAGTTACGACGAGTGCGTCGGCGTCACCTACGACGACGTGCACGCCGACCCGGATGCCGCGCTGGCGCGCATCGTGGCCCGTTACAAGGCCGTCGAAGCGCAGTGTGACGCCGTCGTGGTCATCGGCAGCGACTTCACCGACGTCGGAAGCCCGACCGAACTGGCCTACAACGCCCGCATCGCCGCGAACCTCGGCGTGCCGGTGTTGCTCGTGCTGGCCGGCCGGGTGGCCTTCGGTCAGGGCGAGGGGCTCAACCAGAGCGACCAGCTCGGCCAGAGCGAACCGCGCACCAGTGACGACATCCGCCAGCTCACCGATGTGGCCCTGACCGAACTCGCGTCAGAGCACGTCTCGCTGCTGGGCGTCGTGGTCAACCGCGCCGACCCCGCCAACCTCAACGGCCTCATCGCCGCGGTGCGCGAGGGCGTCGACAACACCCCGGCCACCGCGGATGCGCTGCACGCCGCCGTTGTGCCCGTCTGGGCCATCCCCGAGGACGCGTTCCTCGTGGCCCCGAGCATGAAGACCATCCTCGAAGCCACCCACGGCACCCTGGTGCAGGGTGACCCGGAGCTGCTTTCCCGTGAGGCGCTCAGCGTCGTCGTGGCCGCCATGTCGATGGTCAACGTGCTGCCCCGCCTGGCCGAGGGCGCTGTCGTCGTCATCCCCAGCGACCGCCCCGAGGTGCTCCTCGCCGCCCTGATGGCCAACTCGTCCGCGACCTTCCCGTCGCTGGCCGGCGTGGTTCTCGTCGGTGGTTTCGCGCTGCCCGAGTCGATCGAGCAGCTCATGAAGGGCCTCGCCCCGTCGGTGCCGATCATCCGCACCGACCTGGCCTCCTACGAGGCGGCCCTCCGTATCACCCACACCCGCGGCCGCCTGGCCGCCGACTCGCAGCGCAAGCACGACACCGCCCTGGCGTTGTTCGAGCAGCACGTCGACGGTGCCGCCCTGCTCGACCGGCTCAAGGTGAGCCGCGCCGACGTGGTCACCCCGCTGATGTTCGAGTACACCCTGCTCGAGCGTGCCCGGCAGAACCGCATGCGCATCGTGCTGCCCGAGGGCGACGACGACCGCGTGCTGCGCGCCGCCGCCACCCTGCTGGCCCGCGATGTGGCCGACCTGATCATTCTCGGCGAAGAGTTCGAGGTGCGCTCGCGCGCCATCGGCCTGGGCCTGGACATCGCCAAGGCGCAGGTCGTCAGCCCGTTCGACGACGTGCTGCGGATGCGTTTCGCCGAGGAATACGCGCGCCTGCGCTCCCACAAGGGCGTCACCATCGACCAGGCCCGCGACGTCGTCACCGACGTCTCGTACTTCGGCACGATGATGGTGCAGCTCGGCCTGGCCGACGGCATGGTCTCCGGCGCATCGCACACCACCGCGCACACCATCCGGCCCAGCTTCGAGATCATCAAGACCCGCCCCGGTGTGTCCGTGGTCTCCAGCGTGTTCCTGATGGCCCTGGCCGACCGGGTCCTCGTCTACGGCGACTGCGCGGTCAACCCCGACCCCACCGCCGCACAGCTGGCCGACATCGCCATCTCGGCGTCGGAGACGGCCATCGAGTTCGGCATCGAGCCGCGCATCGCGATGCTGTCGTACTCCACCGGCGTCTCCGGCAACGGAGCGGACGTCGAAAAGGTGCGAGAGGCCACCGCGATCGTTCGCGAACGCCGCCCCGACCTCGCCGTCGAAGGCCCGATCCAGTACGACGCCGCAGCGGATGCCGCCGTGGCCGCCGCCAAGATGCCGGATTCGGACGTGGCCGGCAAGGCCACCGTCTTCATCTTCCCCGACCTCAACACCGGCAACAACACCTACAAGGCGGTGCAGCGCAGCGCTGGCGCCGTGGCGATCGGCCCCGTCCTGCAGGGCCTACGCAAACCCATCAACGACCTTTCCAGAGGAGCCCTCGTGCAGGACATCGTGAACACCGTGGCGATCACCGCCATTCAGGCCGCATCTCTCGCAGCGGTGGTGGCAGCCGTATGACCGCCATCCTCGTCATCAACTCAGGTTCGTCCTCGTTCAAGTACCAGCTGATCGACATCGACACCGAGACCGAACTGGCCGGCGGACTCGTCGAGCGCATCGGTGAGGCCAGCGGACACGCCCGGCACACCAACACCGCCTCGGAGGCCGGCCGCCAGGAAGCGAACCTGCCGATCCCCGACCACACCGCCGGTTTCGACGTCATGATCGCCGCGTTCGCCGAGCATGGCCCGCAGCTGTCCGACGCCAACCTCATCGCCGTGGGCCACCGCGTCGTTCAGGGCGGGGCCATCTTCACCGGCCCCACCGTGATCGACGACGCCGTTCAGCAGCAGATCAGCGACCTCGCCGACCTCGCCCCGCTGCACAACCCCGCCCACGTGCAGGCCATCGTCGCCGCCCGCACCAACTTCCCCGACGTGCCGCACGTGGCCGTCTTCGACACCTCGTTCCACCTCACCATGGCGCCGGCCGCGTACACCTACGCGATCAACACCGAGCTGGCCGCCAAGCACGACATCCGTCGTTACGGTTTCCACGGCACGTCGCACAAGTTCGTCTCAGAGGCCGCTGCCGAGTTCCTCGGCCGTCCCCTGAGCGAGCTGAAGACCATCGTGCTGCACCTCGGCAACGGTGCGTCCGCTACCGCCGTCGACGGCGGCAAGTCGATCGACACCTCGATGGGCCTCACCCCGTTGCAGGGCCTGGTCATGGGCACCCGCTCCGGCGACATCGACCCCGCCGTGCTGTTCCACCTGCACCGCAAGGCCGGCCTGTCGATCGAAGAGCTCGACACCCTGCTCAACAAGAAGAGCGGCATGCTCGGTCTCACCGGCAACGGTGACATGCGCGACGTCGAAGACGCGGCCGTGGCCGGCGACGCCGTGGCCCAGGCCGCGCTCGACGTCTACTACCACCGCATCCGGGGCTACGTGGGCAATTACATGGCCCAGCTCGGCGGCCTCGACGTGATCGTCTTCACCGCCGGTGTCGGCGAGAACTCCGGCATCATCCGCGAGGGCGCCCTGCGCGGCCTCGAGGGCCTCGGCATCGAGATCGACCCGGCAAAGAACGACCCGTTCTCGCGCGTCGCCCGTGTTGTGTCGACGGATGCGTCTCGCGTCACCGTGCTCGTCATCCCCACCAACGAGGAGCTCGAGATCGCCCGCGAAACCCGCGCGGTCATCTAACTCTTCGGCCGCTGGACGAGCTCGGCCGCTGGTCGAGCTCGTCCAGACCTAAAGGCGGAGATTCACCCGACACGCCGCACCGCTGCCACGCAGCGCGGCGTGTCCCGAGAATCTCCGCCTTTGCTGTCGGTCTACGCCGAGCAACGGATGCCGACGGGCCGACCGCGAGTAGAATTCCGGCGTGCGCACACTCCTCAACCTGATCTGGCTCGTCCTCTCCGGCTTCTGGCTGTTCCTCGGCTATGTCGCCGCCGGCATTGTGCTCTGCATCCTGATCATCACGATTCCGTGGGGCATCGCGTCGTTCCGCATCGCCGGTTATGCGCTCTGGCCGTTCGGCCGCACCGTCGTCGCCAAGCCGTCGAGCGGAGCCTTCTCGTTCCTCGGCAACGTGATCTGGGTGATCCTGGCCGGCTGGTGGCTCGCCCTGGCCCACATCGTGTCGGGCATCGCACTCTGCATCACCATCATCGGCATCCCGCTGGGCATCGCCGACTTCAAGATGGTGCCGATCTCCCTCGCGCCGCTCGGCAAGGAAATCGTGCCCATCGGCGGCGGCGCGTTCGTCCAGGCCCGGGCCCAGCGCACCCCGGCCTAGCCGAACCACCCCGGCGGGCCAGCGCAAGCCGCGCGTCCGGAGGCACCGGACCGCCGTGCCCGGTGGGCGATTTTCCGATTCGGCGTGACGTTTGACGACCCGCCACCGTCCTACCCATAGCGGTGCCCGCCATCCAGGACAGGGCAGCGAGAGCCCTAAGGGGAAATGGACATGGGAAAGCTCATCTCCGGCGCCACCGAGGTCGATTTCGAGGACCGCGCGCTGGTGCACTTGCAGAGCGTCATCGGCTCCAAGCTTCGCCGCGGCGAGAGCTTCGCCCTCTTCTGGAGCGACCCGGCCGCGCCAGACGAGGCGCAGCCCAGTCTGTGGCTGCACCCCGGCATCCCGCTGTATTTCAAGTTCACCGGGACCACGACCCCCGGGCTCAACCGGGCCTGGATAGAGGTGCTCGCGACGTCGGCCGACAGTGCAGACGGGTTGCTGTTGAGCAGCGAACCGCGTGGTCAGGATGCCGACCAGAATCACACCGACTGACCAGGCCGGAGTGAGATTTCTTCACGCTGGAGCATGACAGGTGCGGGGTTCGGACCGTCTTAGAAGCAGCAGAGCATGTCAGGCGGATGCCCGACAGGATTTCCCACCGCACCCCGCACCATCCTTCAGAGGAGAACATCATGACGTCAGCACCCAACGACCCGCGCCCCATGACACCCAACGACCAGCGCCCCACGGCACCCAACGACCAGCGCCCCACGGCCCCCCACGACTCGCGTCCCACGGCACCCGACCCCGTCGAACCCGTCGCATCGCCGGCGACCTCGGGCACCACCATCCGCCAGGAAGTCGTCGCCAAGCAGAAGGCGCAGTTCGGCGGCATGAAGTTCGGCACGGCCTTCTTCGGCTGGCTCACCGCCACCGGCGCAGCCGTGCTCCTCACCGCGCTGGTAGCCGGTGCCGGCGCAGCCGTCGGCCTCGGAAACCAGGCCGACCCCGCTCAGACGGCGGATGCCGCGGCCGAGAACGCCTCGACCGTCGGCCTGATCGGTGCCATCGCCCTGGCCGTCGTCGTCTTCGTGTCCTACTTCTGCGGAGGCTATGTCGCCGGCCGAATGGCGCGGTTCAGTGGCGCAAAGCAGGGCATCGCCGTGTGGCTGTGGGCTCTGATCGTGGCCGTGGTTCTGGCCATTGTGGCCGCTATCGCGGGAAGCCAGTTCAATGTGCTCGCCAACCTCAACAGCTTCCCGCGGATCCCGGTCCAGGAGGGCGACCTGGCCCTGGGCAGTATCCTCACGGCCGTTGCGATCGCCATCGTCAGCCTCGGCGGCGCGATGCTCGGCGGCCTCGCCGGCATGCGGTTCCACCACAGGGTCGACAAGGTCGGCCTCGGCAAGTGAGCGGAACCCGCTCACGCTGAGCTGATTCGCCTACCCTGGCGAGAGTGAAGGGCCCCGGTGACACAGTCCCGGGGCCCTTTGGTCTGCCGGCCGGTAAGGCGGCATCGGCTCTTACTTGGTCTTCGGCGCGGCCTTCGCCGGGCCGAACGACACGTCCACCTCGGCCATCTCCATGTCGGCGGTGGCTTGGATCAGCTCCATCAGAGCCGGATCCAACCCGGGGGCGAACTCCTCCATCCTTTCGCCGGCGATCACCGACGGCACACCCTCAGGAGCCTGTTCGTCGGCGACCAGGTTCGTGCCGTCCTTGGAGGGGGACATACCCTGGAAGATCTTGCCCGCCTCCGACTGGCCGGCGAGGTCGAAGGTGTACTGCTTGCTGTGCAGGTTGAGGTCGAGCAGCTTCTTCACCTCGGGGAACTTCTCCGCGTTGGTCTTCGGGATCGGCAGCAGAGTGTTCCAGTGCACACCCAGGGTCTCGAGCGCCTTGGCGTACGCGTTCTCGTGAGCCTGGTCCCGCACGATGAGGTAAGCGATGGTGGAGCGTGCAGTCTTGTTCGCGGTCATCTCGTAGATGCGGCACTTCTGCAGTCGGCCGGTGGACTCCAACATCAGGTTGTAGAGCAGGTCGAGCACCAGGTTGCCGGAGTTGTACACGTAGCTGCCGCTCCACGGGTTGCCCACGGCGTCCACCGGCAGCGCACCCTGCGCACCCACCAGGTAGTGGTGGATGTTGCCCTGGTCGAGGGCGATCTCCAGCGGGATCGCTCCGCCCGAGCCGGCCTTGTCCAGCGGGTCGGTGACCTTGCCCTGGTAGCGCGGCGAGCCGTCCACCAGACGGGAGATGGTGGTGCCGATCAGTTCCACGTGGCTGATCTCTTCGGTGCCGATGCCCTGAATCAGGTCGCGGTACGGCTTCGCCGCGGGCCCACGGAAGTTCATCGACTGGAACAAGTACTGCATCATGGTGCGCATCTCGCCGAACTGGCCGCCGAGGCCCTCCTGCAGTGCGTTGGCCGCTGCCGGATCCGGCTCGTCCTGCGCGATGTCGTGGATGAGTCGTTGCACGTGGAAATACATAATTGTCCTTTCCTGGGACGTGGTGGATCAACGGTCGGATTCGGATCGTGTCGGGATCAGCTCTTGGTGTCGTGGCGTTCCGCGCTGTCCTCGCGCAGGCGCCGCCCCGCAATGATGTCGGCACGTTCCTTCTCGGCGGTTTTGTCGCTCTTGCGGGTGTCCCGCGGTGGCAGCTGAATGTCTTCCTCCGCCTTGATACCCGCCTGCAGTTGGCGGGTCCGCTCGAGTTCGGCGTCGAACTCGGCGCCGAACAGCAGGGCAAGGTTGGCGATCCAGAGCCAGAGCAGGAACACCACGACACCGGCGAGCGAGCCGTAGGTGCGGTCGTAGTTGGAGAAGTTGGTGACGTAGAGACCGAACAGGAACGACGCGATCACCAGGGCCACCAACGCCAGCAGCGCGCCCAAGCTGATCCAACGGAATTTCGGCTGCTTGGCGTTCGGGGTGGCGTAGTAGAGGATTGCGATGATCAGCACAGCGGCCAGAGCCAGGATCGGCCACTTGAGGATGGACCACACTGTCTGCACGGTTTCGCCGAGGCCCAGGGCACTGCTGACGGCATCGGTGACGGGCCCCGACACGATCAGGACCACGACCATGATGAGGATCAGCAGGATGGTGACGATGGTCACCACCAGCTGCATCGGGCGCAGCTTCCAGAACGGCCGGCCCTCCTCGATCTCGTAGATCCGGTTCATGGCCCGGCTGAACGCGCCGACGTAGCCGGATGCCGACCAGATAGCCAGCACGATGCCGAAGACCAGGGCGAACCCGGCGGCCGGTGACGAGCTGAACTGTTCGAGCGGTTCGCGCAGTACGTCGGCCGTGCCGCCGGGGGCGACCTCGTTGACGAGGTCGAGGATGGTGTCGGTGGACCGCTCGCCCTGACCGAACACGCCCAGGAGAGAGATCAACGCGATCAGCGCCGGGAACAACGCCAGCACCGCGTAGTACGTCAGCGACGCGGCGATGTCGGTGCATTGGTCGGCGGTGAATTCGCGCATGGTCTTGCGCATCGCGTACTTCCAGGACGGCTTCTTCACCTCGCCCGGCGAATCCGGCTTGCGTGGATCGTCGGGCGAGGGAGCGCTGTTCCTCTTGCTACGGGCGTCGTTGCGGGCCACCGGTACTACTCCTCGTGATCATCTAGCGGTTGGTGCGGGTGACTCCGTCAGCCGACGGTGCCCTGCCCGGCGTGCTTGGCGGTGTCGCGCACCTCGTCAGCGGACGACCCCGTCTCGGACTTGACGGTGTCGGCGGCATCCGTGGCCGTGCCCTTGACAGCATCGGCGGCGTCGGCGAGGGGCTGCTTGAGGTTCTCGCCCATCTGCTTCGCCGCGTCGGTGACCTCCTGGGTCAGTGGCTCAGCGGCCTCCTTCACGTTCGCCGCGACCTTCTTCTCGACGGTGCTGGCGGGCAGGAGAGACGACGCGAGCCAACCCACGCCGAATGCGATGAGACCCACCGCCAGCGGGTTGCCCTTGACCTGGGAGGCCGCGTCGTGAGCGGCGCCCGATACGTTACCGGTCGCTCCGCTCACCGAACCGCCCAGGTCGGAAGCGGTGCCCATGACCTTGTCCTTGGCCGAGCTGAACACGCCCCGCACCTTGTCCTTCTGGCGGTCCATGATCTTGCTGGGCGTTACCTTGTCGGCAAGGGCGTCGACATCGGCGCCGAGGCCCCGTCGGGTGTCTTCGATTTGGCTCCGAAGAACCTCGGGGTCGGTGCTGGATTCGTCATAGGTGCTCATCGGTTTTCCTCATTTCGTTTTAGTGCGTCAGGAATCTGCTTCAGGGAATCGACTGTCTTGGGCGCTCCCGTGATGGTCTTCATCTCTTTGCGCCCGCGCGAGTAGAGCACGGCGGCCACGATGCCCCAGACGACGGCAACGATCACGGCCGCCCAGGCGATGTCGATGACGTGTCCGAGCCCCCACCAGGCCGCGAACGACAGGAACAACACCGTCAGGTGGGCGGCATAGCCGGCTCCGCCGAGCAGTCCGGCTCCTTTGCCGGCGCGAGTGGCCGACTGCCGTAACTCGGCCTTGGCCAGTTCGACCTCCTGGCGCATGAGAGTAGACACGTCGCGTGTCACCTCACTGAGCAGATCGCCCAGCGAGGTCTCTTCGGCCTTGCGTTCAGAAGGCGTGGGCATGTCAGTCATTGCGGTTCTCCGTGTAATTCGGGTACTCCGCCGTGAGCGGGGTGCCTACGCCGGTGGCGGTGCCGGTGGGCGTGGTGGGGGTGTCGAAGGCCGTGTCGATTCCGGTGGTGGCGCCGGTGCCGAACTCGGTTCCGACGCCGGTGGGCGCGGTGGCCGGGGTACTGCTGCCCGTCGAGGCGGTCTCGGAGGAGTCCTTGGCCTCGGCGATGACCGAGCGGGTCAGGCGACCGGCCACTACACCGGCGACGGCGGCGATGCCGATGAACATGCCGGGGCTGCGCCGGACGTAGCCCTTGACCTCGTCGAGGAGGGCGCCCGGGTCGCGCTGGTCGAGCCAGTCGGCGATTCCGGCAGCACGCGAGGCGGCCTGGTGGGCGATATCGCTGGCTACACCCTGAGTATCGGACTTATCGGCCATCGCACCCAGCTCGTCGCCCAGGGAACGGAGACCGGCGGCGACCCGCTTCTGTTGTGCGGCCGCCTGGTCGGCGAGTTCGCCCTGCGTCTGGCGATAGAGGTCCTTGGCTTGCTGCTTGGTCTCGCTGCCGACCTTGTGCAACTCGTCCTTGGCGATGCCGGCGACGTGCTGGCCAGCGGCGACCGAGGTGTCCTTCACCTCGGTGGCGCGTTCTTTGGCATCGGGGCCGGCTCCGCTGTCGGACGCCGTGCTGGTGTCCAGGTCGGGGTTTCCCGGGACGGATGCTGGGTATGTATTCGACATGACTCTCCTAGATAGATCGGGGTGTGCACGACGCCCGGCATCGACGTCAGTGTCGTGTTCGGGAATATCCTTTGTCTTGCGAGCCGCGATTACAAGCACTCTGAGAGAACCCGCGAAATTAAGTTTTTTCCGTGACGAATCGCTGATTTTGCCGTCTATTTAAGGGGTGCGGGACTTTACGCAGCAACGTTGGAGGGGGTAGCGGATACCCCACAATGGGGGGTATCCTCCCGTCACTCCAGCGGGCGCTCGTGTCGCCTCTGTTGCTCCCGCTGAGCATCCTCGACGACGCGCTTGATCACGAGGAACGTGGTCTCCCACTCGTCGAGAATGTGGCGCTGCGTGAGCCGCAACACCCGGCGACCGAGCCCCTCGTAGAGGAGGTAGCGGGTGGAGAAATTGCGGACCCGCCGCATCCGCCGGCCCGTGGCGCGGCGTGCCCCGCAAAACTCCGCCTTTGCGGGCGCGCGACCGCCCGGGACCCCCGGGCCGGGTGCCTAGCGGGGCGGTGGCGCGGTGCTCGCCCGCACGACGAGGTGCGTGGGCACGATTGTCGTACCGGGGCCTACGGCCGCGGGGGAGTCGATCTGGCGCAGCAGCTTCTCGATGCAGAGCCGCCCCACTTGGCCGAAGTCCTGGTGCACGGTGGTCAGCGGCGGCCAGAAGGCATCCGCCTCGCGCATATCGTCGAAGCCGACCACGCTCACGCCAGCCGGAACCGAGCGGCCGGCCTCGTGCATCGCCCGCATCACGCCGAGGGCCATCTGGTCGTTGGAGGCGAAAATCGCCGTCACCGACGGGTCGGCGGCCAGCGCCACCCCGTGCCGGTAGCCGCTCTGCGCGCTCCAGTCGCCCTCGAGCACGGGCGGCACCGGGGCGCCGGCCGCCTTCAACGTGGCCCGCCAGGATGCCGTGCGGCGCCCGGCCGAGAACGACGACTCCGGCCCGGCGATGTGCCAGACCGTGCGGTGCCCGAGGTCGAGCAGGTGCTGGGTGGCCAGCCGAGCACCCTCGGTCTGGTCGGTGTCGACCACCGTGTAGCGTTCGCCGGCATCGGAATCGACGATCACGACGGGCAGCCCGGTCGGCACGGTCACGTCGATCCGGTCCAGGATGTGCGCTTCCATAATGATCACGATGCCGTCCACGGCCTGCTCGGCGAGCCGGTTCACAGCGCCGGCGACGGCGCCCTGGGTGGGCAGCGCCACCGGGATCAGGGTGATCGAGTAGCCGGCCTCGGCGGAGGCCGTGGCAACAGCGTCGAGGGTGCGCATGTTGCCGAAGCTGGACAGGCCGAACATGATCACGCCGATGGTGCTGAACTTGCCCGACTTCAGCGCGCGGGCGGCGCTGTTGGGCCGGTAGCCGATCTCGTCCATGGCGGCGAGCACCCGGTCGCGGGTGTCGGCGTCGACGTTGCTGCGACCGTTCACCACCCGGGAGACGGTCTGGGAGGAGACGCCGGCCAGCGCCGCCACATCCGCCATCGACGGCAGGCGCTGCGCGCGGGCCGTGGGAGCGGCCGAAGAACTGTCTGTCGTGCTCGCCGTTGCCACGTGCCCTCCCCGGTCCCGAAAAAAGATTTCCGTATGTTTACGTAAACATGCTAGCGTGCTTACACGTCATGTTTACGTAAACATGCCGTCAGATTCACCGTCCGTTGCATCACCATACCGAGTCAGAGAAAAAGGCATGACGACGCTGTCAACACTCCCCCCCAGTGGCCAGACACGCAGTGCACGGGCCCAGCCGAACCGCCGCAAGCCCAAGCCCCACGTGCAGAAGCGCGACTGGACCGGCTGGAAGTTCATCGGCCCGTTCATGATCGTTTTCGCCCTCGTGCTGATCGCCCCGGTGCTGTACTCGATTTACCTGTCCTTCTTCAAGGACCAGCTCGTCGGCGGCAACTCCTTCGTCGGCTTCGAGAACTACGGCCAGGCGCTCACCGATCCCAAGTTCTGGGAGTCGATGGGCCGGGTCACCCTGTTCTTCGTCGTGCAGGTGCCGATCATGCTCGGCATCGCACTCTTCGCCGCCCTCGCCATCGACAGTGCCCGCCTGCACCTGTCCAGCTTCTTCCGCATCGCGATCTTCCTGCCGTACGCGGTTCCCGCCGTGGTCGCAACGCTCATGTGGGGCTTCATGTACGGCACCAAGTTCGGCCTGGTCGGCAATCTCAATGAGTTCTTCTCGATCGCCATCCCCAACCCGCTGGGCAACACCTGGGTGCTCGCCGCGATCGGCAACATCGTCACCTGGGAATTCATCGGCTACAACATGATCCTGTTCTACGCCGCCCTCCGAGTGATCCCCACCGATCTCTACGAGGCCGCCTCGCTCGACGGCGCCAACGCGTTCCGCATCATCCGCAGCATCAAGATGCCGGCGCTCCGCCCCGCCATCGTCATCGGCGGCATCTTCAGCGTGATCGGTAGCTTCCAGCTGTTCAACGAGCCCAGCATCCTGCAGTCTCTGGCACCCAACACCATCTCCACCTATTTCTCGCCGAACATGTACGCCTACAACCTGTCGTTCTCGGGTCAGCAGTACAACTACTCGGCCACCATCGCGATCATCGTCGGCCTCATCACCGCCGTGATCGCCTACATCGTGCAGAACTCCGGTTCCAGGAAGGAGGCCTGACATGTCGACGACTGACCAGACCCACGCCCCCGCCGCACGGGCGAAAGCCCCGCGGATGTCCCGCTACACCAGCGAGAAGAAGGCCGGCAAGTCCACCCAGGGCCTGCACACCAAGAAGTCCATCATTCTCACCATCATCATGGGCGCCCTGCTGATCTACAGCCTGCTGCCCCTGTTCTGGCTGTTCGTGAACTCCACCAAGACCCAGGCCGAGCTGCTCAACTCGTTCGGCCTCTGGTTCTCGGGCGACTTCGCCCTCTGGGACAACATCGTCGCCACCCTCACCTACAACGACGGCGTCTTCGTGCGCTGGTTCGGCAACACGGTGCTCTACGTCGTCGTCGGCGCCGGCGGCGCCACCTTCCTCGCGGCGCTCGGCGGCTACGGCCTGGCCAAGTTCAACTTCCCCGGCAAGAAGGCCGTCTTCGCGGTCGTGCTCGGCGCCGTGGCCATCCCCGGCACGGCCCTGGCGGTGCCGACCTTCCTCATGTTCAGTCAGATGGGTCTCACCAACACCCCGTGGGCGGTCATCCTGCCCTCGCTGATCAGCCCGTTCGGCCTCTACCTGATCTGGACCTACGCCATGGACGCGGTGCCCACCGAGGTTCTCGAGGCCGCGCGAATGGATGGTTCGGGCGAGTTCCGCACCTTCTTCACCATCTCGCTCAAGCTGCTGGCTCCCGGCCTCGTCACGGTGCTCCTGTTCACCCTCGTGGCCACCTGGAACAACTACTTCCTGCCCCTGATCATGCTCAGCGAACCCACCTGGTACCCGCTGACCGTGGGCCTGAAGCAGTGGAACATGCAGGCCCAGACCGTGGGCGGCGACGTCATCTACAACCTCGTCATCACCGGGTCGCTGCTCACGATCGTGCCGATCGTCGTGGCGTTCCTGTTCCTCCAGCGCTACTGGCAGTCCGGCCTCGCCGCCGGCTCCGTCAAGTCGTAGCCCCACTACCGTTCCACCCCCGCACCATCCGTCATCCGCAGCACCGAACATCCGTTTACAAGGAAGTGAAAGGCACCCCAATGAAAGCACCACACAGCAACACGCGCCTGCGCCGCACCGCACTCGCCGTCGCCACCGGACTCGCCCTGAGCGTCTCCCTGGCCGCCTGCGCCTCCACCGGCGGAGGCGGAGCCGAGACCGGCACCGCCGCCGACATCGAGGCCGCTCTGCAGGAGGAGACCACCCTCACCGTCTGGGCCTGGGCCCCGGCCGTGGAAGACATCGCCACCGCATTCGAAAAGAAGTACCCCAACGTCACGGTCGACGTGGTCAACGCCGGCACCGGCAACGACCAGTACATCAAGCTGCAGAACGCCATCAAGGCCGGCTCCGGCGCACCCGACGTGGCCCAGATCGAGTACTACGCGCTGCCGCAGTTCGCTCTCTCCGAGGCCCTCGTCGACCTGAGCGACTTCGGTCTGGACTCCCTCGAGGACCAGTACACCGCCAGCACCTGGGGATCGGTGAACCTCGACGGCGGCGTCTACGCCCTGCCACAGGACTCCGGCCCCATGGCCATGTTCTACAACCAGGCCGTGTTCGACCAGTACGGCCTGACCGTGCCCACCACCTGGGACGAGTACATCGCCACCGCCGAGAAACTCCACGCGGCCAACCCGAACGCCTACATCACCAACGACACCGGCGACGCGGGCTTCGCCACCAGCATGATCTGGCAGGCCGGCGGCCAGCCGTTCACCACCACCGACTCCACGAACGTCGAGATCAACCTGCAGGACGAGGGGTCGAAGAAGTTCGCCGACACCTGGAACCAGCTGATCGAGAAGGACCTCATCGCACCGACCACCAGCTGGAGCGACGAGTGGTACCGGGGTCTGGGCGACGGCACCATCGCCACCCTCAACATCGGCGCCTGGATGCCCGGCAACCTGGAATCCGGCGTGCCGGAAGCCTCCGGAAACTGGCGTGTGGCCCCGCTGCCCGTCTATGAGGCCGGCGACACCGCCAGCGCCGAGAACGGTGGCGGCGGCGACGCCGTGCTCGCCCAGAGCAAGAACAAGCTCGCCGCGGCCGGCTTCGTCGAGTTCATGAACTCCGGTGAAGGCACCCAGATCTCCATCGACGCCGGCGGCTTCCCCTCCACCGTCGCCGACCTCGAGTCCGAGGAGTTCCTCGGCGCCGAGAGCGAGTACTTCGGCGGCCAGAAGATCAACGAGGTCCTCGTCCAGTCCGCCAAGGACGTCGTCGAAGGCTGGAGCTACCTGCCGTTCCAGGTCTACTCGAACAGCATCTTCTCCGACACCGTCGGCCAGTCCTACGCCGACAAGTCCGACCTCAACACGGGCCTGACCGACTGGCAGAAGGCCATCGTCGCTTACGGCAACGAGCAGGGCTTCACGGTCACCGAGTAACGCAGCGGCACAGGGTGGGCCCGTCCGACCGGACGGCCCACCCTTTGCGCACCATCAGCTTCCAACCAGAGGATCTCCTTCGTGTTTCACGCCCGGCTCAGCATCTCCCGCGACGACATCGTGGCCCCCGTCTCACCCCGGCTCTTCGGTTCGTTCGTCGAGCACATGGGCCGTTCGGTGTACACGGGTATCTACGAACCCGGGCACCCCACCGCGACCGCGGATGGCTTCCGCCAAGACGTGCTGGACCTCGTGCGTGAGCTGAACCCCAGCCTGATCCGCTACCCGGGCGGCAACTTCGTATCGGGTTTCCGCTGGGAAGACAGCGTCGGACCCGACCGCCCCACGCGCCTGGACGTGGCCTGGCACTCCGTGGAGACCAACGAGGTTGGCCTGCACGAATTCGCCGACTGGGCCGAGAGCGCCGGCGTCGAGATCATGCAGGCCGTGAACCTGGGCACCCGGGGCATCACCGAGGCCGCCGCCCTGCTCGAATACTCCAACCACCCGGCCGGCACCGCGCTCAGCGGCCAGCGCCAGGCCAACGGCCGCACCGAACCGTTCGGCATCCGCGTCTGGTGCCTGGGCAATGAGATGGACGGCCCCTGGCAGATCGGCCACAAGACCGCAGAGGAATACGGCCGCCTCGCCGCCGAAACCGCCCGCGTGATGAAGTGGGTCGACCCCACCATCGAACTCGTCGTCGCCGGCAGCTCCAACGCCGAGATGCCCACCTTCGGCAGCTGGGAACGCACCGTTCTCGAGCACACCGCGGAGCTCGTCGACCACATCTCCCTGCACGCCTATTACGAGGAAAAGCCCGGCGACCTCGGCAGTTTCCTCGCCTCCGGCGTGGGCCTTGACCGCTTCATCGGCGACGTCGCCCACATCATCGACGAGGTCACCGTGGCGCAGGGCCTCGACAAATCCATCGGCATCAGCGTCGACGAGTGGAACGTCTGGTACCAGACCCGGTTCAACGAGGTCGACAAGGAACCCCTGTTCACCGGCGACTGGAACACGCAGCCGCGCCTGATCGAGGACGAATACAACGTCAGCGACGCCGTGGTGGTGGGGTCCCTGCTGATCTCCCTGCTGCGGAACAGCGATCGGGTCAGCATGGCCAACCTCGCCCAGCTCGTGAACGTCATCGCGCCGATCCGTTCCGAGCCCAACGGTCCGGCCTGGCGCCAGACCACCTTCTTCCCGTTCGCCCTCACCGCAACCGCCGCCCACGGCGACGTGCTGGCCGCCACCATCCACTCCGACACCTACGACACCAGGGAACACGGCACCGTCGACCTATCGGATGCCGCGGTGACCGCTACCGACGAGGAGATCGTCTTGTTCCTTGTCAACCGTTCCAGCTCCGACCCGCTCACCCTCGAGGTAGACCTGGCCGGCGCCCCCGCCGACTCGGTGCTCTCAGCGCAGAGCCTGTTCGCGCCGGAGGGTGGGGACCGGTTCGCCACCAACACTGTTGATCATCAAGACACCGTGCACCCGGTCGACTTGACGGACGTGACACTGGCCGACGACGGCACCGCCGCCACGGTCGTGCTGCCCGCGCTGTCCTGGTCGATCGTGCGTCTGGCCGCCAAGGCTGCAGCATGAGCGCCGTGAGCACGGTCTCGACCAACGAGCATCGCTGGGTGCGCTGGCCCGAGGCGCACACCCTCGCCGACGGCACCGAGAGCCTGCCCGCCGACGCCGCCCGCATCGGCTACGGCGCCGACTACAACCCCGAACAGTGGCCCGAAGAGGTCTGGGCCGAAGACATGCGCCTGATGCGCGAGGCCGGTGTCAACATCGTCAGCGTCGGCATCTTCTCCTGGGCGCTGCTGCAGCCCACCCCGGACAGCTGGGATTTCGGTTGGCTCGACCGCGCCATCGATCTGCTGCACGCCAACGGCATCGCCGTCGACCTGGCCACCGCCACCGCCAGCCCGCCGCCGTGGCTCACCGAGCTGCACCCGGAGGTGCTGCCGGTGAACCGGGTCGGCGAAACCATCTGGCCCGGCGGCCGCCAGCAGTGGCGCCCCACCTCACCGGTGTTCCGCCGCTACGCGCTGGCCCTGGTCGAGAAAATGGCCGAGCGCTACGCCAACCACCCGGCCCTGTCGATGTGGCACATCAGCAACGAGCTCGGCTGCCACAACGTCTACGACTTCTCGGACGACGCGGCAGCGGCGTTCCGCGCCTGGCTCGAGGCCCGCTACGGCACTCTCACCGAACTCAACCGGGCCTGGGGCACCGCCTTCTGGTCGCAGAACTACACCTCCTGGAACCAGATCCTGCCGCCGCGGCTGGCCGCGACGCATCCGAACCCCACCCAGCAGCTCGACTTCGCCCGGTTCTCGAGCGACGCCCTCAAGGGCTACCTCGTCGCCGAGCGGGAGATCCTGCGCCAGATCACGCCCGACGTGCCGATCACCACCAACTTCATGGTGATGGGCGAGTCCCGCGGCATGGATTACGCCGACTGGGCCGGCGAGATCGACCTGGTCTCCAACGACCACTACCTGCTCGTGGCCGACCCCGCCGCGTTCGAGGAGCTGTCGTTCTCGGCCAACCTCACCGGCCAGATATCCGGCCGGGCGCCGTGGTTCCTGATGGAGCACTCCACCAGCGCCGTCAACTGGCAGCCGGTGAACCAGGCCAAAACCCCCGGCCAGCTGCGCCGGGACAGCCTCACCCACCTGGCCCACGGCGCCGACGCGATCTGCTTCTTCCAGTGGCGCCAGTCCTTGGCCGGCGCCGAGAAGTTCCACTCCGCGATGCTCCCGCACGCGGGGGAGAACAGCTCGGTGTTCCGGAGCGTCACCCGCTTCGGCGGCGAACTCGCTTCCCTGGCAGAGGTCGCCGGCAGCCGCACCAAGCAGGCCCGCATCGGAATCCTCTTCGACTGGGACTCCTGGTGGGCCTCCGAACTCGACTCGCACCCCACCGAGCTGCTGCGCTACAAGGCCGAGGCCATGGCCTGGTACACCGCCGCGCTCACCAATGGCCTGCAGGCCGACATTGTGCCGGCCCGGTCGGTGCTGAACGGTCACGGCCTCGCCGGGTACGACCTCGTCATCGCGCCGATGCTCTACATAGTGCCGCAGCCGCTGGCGGATGCCCTGGCCGACTACGCCCGCACCGGCGGCCACCTGGTGGTCGGCGTGTTCTCCGGCATTGCCGACGCCGACGACCACATCCACCCCGGCGGTTACCCCGGCGCGTTCCGCGAGCTGCTCGGCGTGCGCGCCGAGGAGTTCGGCGGCCTGCAGCCGGGCCAGACCGTCGGCCTGTCCGGCGACCTGCCGGCCGGGTCAACCGGGTCGCTGCTCACCCACGACGTCACCGTGGCCTCCGATGTCCAGGTGCTCGCCCGCTTCCAGGACGGCCCGTTCCCCGGTGTGCCGGCGGTGACCAGCCGCGTGGTCTCGACCGAGTCCGGCGGCCGGGCCAGCTTCGTCGCCACGGTCCTCGACCCCGACGCGTTGGTGGCTTTGGTCGGCCGGTTCGCCGCCGCCGCCCACATCGTCTCGCCGCTGCCGAGAGACGCGCACGGCATCGTGCAGCTCGCCGTGCGCCAGTCCGACGACATGGACTATCTCTTCTACATCAACCACTCCGACAAGGCCGTGACCGTGCCGCTGGGCAAGGCCGATGGCACGCTCGTGGCCGTCGACCTCGGCGGCAGCACCCTCGCCGCGGACTCGCTCACCCTCCCGGCCACCGGCGTCGCCGTGCTCGGCCGCGCCCGAACGGCGGCCTGATCATGGGCGCGTTCGAGATCGGCGACGAGCACTTCCTCCTCAACGGTGAGCCGTTCCGGGTGCTCGCCGGGGCCATCCACTATTTCAGGGTGCACCCGGATCACTGGGCCGACCGCATCCACAAGGCCCGCCTGATGGGCCTGAACACCATCGAGACCTACGTGGCCTGGAACGCGCACTCGCCGGCTCGTGGCGGTTTCGACACCGAGGGCCAGCTCGACCTGGCCCGTTTTCTCGACCTGATCGCCGCCGAGGGCATGTACGCCATCGTGCGGCCCGGCCCGTTCATCTGCGCCGAGTGGGACAACGGCGGCCTGCCCGGCTGGCTGTTCACCGACCCGGCCGTGGGGGTGCGGCGGAACGAGCCGCTCTATATGGCGGCCGTGGCCGAGTACTTCGAGCAGCTGCTGCCGATCGTGGCGTCCCGGCAGATCGACCGGGGCGGCCCGGTCATCCTGGTGCAGATCGAGAACGAGTACGGCGCCTACGGCGACGACAAGGATTACCTGCGCGCGCTCGTCGAGCTCAACCGGGCCGGCGGCATCACGGTGCCGCTGACCACCATCGACCAGCCCACCGACCAGATGCTCTCCGACGGCAGCCTGCCCGAGTTGCACAAAACCGGCTCGTTCGGCTCCCGCGCTACCGAGCGCCTGGCCGTGCTCCGCCGCCACCAGCCGACCGGACCGCTGATGTGCGCCGAGTTCTGGAACGGCTGGTTCGACCACTGGGGTGCGCACCACCACACCACTTCCGCGGAGGACTCCGCCCGCGAGCTCGACGACCTGCTCGCCACCGGCGCCAGTGTGTCGCTGTACATGTTCACCGGCGGCACCAACTTCGGCTTCACCAACGGCGCCAACGACAAGGGTGTCTTCCAGCCCACGGTCACTTCTTACGACTACGACGCGCCCCTCTCGGAGAGCGGTGAGGTCACAGCCAAGTACCTCGCCTTCCGCGAGGTGCTCGCCAAGTACGCGCCGGTGACCGGGTCGTTGCCGGCCCCGGCCGCGCCCGCGCCGGCCTTCGAGGTCGCCCTCGACGAGTTCGTTTCGCTGTGGGACGCGTTACCCGAGCTGGCCGACATAAGCGCCGCTCCGACCGCCGGGCTGCCCAGCATGGATGCCCTCGGCCAGTACACCGGGTTCGCCCTGTACCGCAGCCGGTTGACTCCGGGTGCCCGCGTGCTGTCCTTCGGCGAGGTGCGCGACCGCGCCCAGGTTTTCGTCGACGGCGACCCCGTCGGTGTGCTGCAGCGCGACCACCATGACCGCTCGATCGGCCTACCGCCGGGGGAGCGCCTCGACCTGCTCGTGGAGGACCAGGGCAGGGTCAACTACGGCCCACGCATCGGCGAGGACAAGGGCCTGATCGGCCCGGCCACCCTCGACGGTGTCACCCTGGCCGACTGGCAGGTGCTGCCGCTCGACGTCGACGGGTTCGTCGCATCCGGCAGCGCCCGCTTCGCCCTCGACCTCGCCGGTTCCGGCTCGCTCAGCGGTCCCGCGTTCGTGCGCGGCCGGTTCACCGCCGAGCCCGGCAAGGACCTGTTCCTCAGCACCGCCGGCTGGGGCAAGGGCCAGGTCTGGATCAACGGGTTCAACCTCGGCCGGTTCTGGGACCGTGGACCGCAGACCACCCTCTACGTGCCCGGTCCGGTGCTGCGGGCCGACAACGAGCTGGTCATCCTCTGCCTGCACGGCACCGAGAGCACCCTCGCCCACTTCGTCCCCCGCCCCGACCTCGGCCACACCGACTTCTAGCCCGCCCAACTGTTCCCCGAGCGGACAATTGCACCCGGTACGCCGGGCGCAATTGTCCGATTCGGGCACAGTTGCGCCGCCTCGCGTGCTCGGCGGGTCCGGAAGGCCCGGCGCCATGGGTGCGCATTGGACAATCCCGGAGTGCTTAGGTTACCCTAACCAAGGTCCAGTAAGGATTGCCTAACCTAAGTGCCCCAGGAGGCCCCGCCGATGTCCCTCACCCGCCCTCTCGCGACCCTCTCGTTCGCCCTGGCCTCCGCGCTGATCCTCGGCGGTTGCGCGTCAACCGAGGCCGACGCCGGCACTGCCGGCACCGCCGCAACCCCCGCGGCCACGACGGTGTCGTTCTCGTGGGACCGCAATATCGCCGGCGAAGGCGAAGACCCGCAGTACGAGGCGACCACGGTCGAGGTGCCCACCAACCCCCAGAACATCGTGGTGTTCGACATGGCCAGCCTCGACACCATCGGAGCCCTCGGCGGCGAGATCTCCGGCGCCCCGCTGGACTCGGTGCCCGACTACCTGCGGGAGCACCTGACCAGCGAAGCATTCAACGCGGGCACACTCTTCGAGGCCGACCTCATCGCGATCGAGGCAGAGCAGCCCGACCTCATCGTCATCGGCGGCCGCTCGGCGGCGCTCTACGAAGACCTCAGCGCGATCGCGCCCACCGTCGACCTGAGCATCAGCGGCTCGTTCCTCGAGACTCTCGAGCGCAACACCGAGTTCCTCGGTGAGGTGCTCGGCGCTCAGGACGAGGCCGCGGCCGCCCTGGCCGACCTCGAGGCCGGTATCGACGACGCACAGGCCGTGACGGCGGATGCCGGCACCGGCCTGGGCCTGATGGTCTCCGGCGGCAAGCTCAACGCCATGGCCCCCGCCGGCGCCGACGCCACCGGGCGCAACGCCCGCGGCGGGCTGATCTACGACGTGTTCGGCGTCACGCCCGTCGTCGAAGAGATCGAGGCGGCCACCCACGGTGAGCCGGTCTCGTTCGAGTTCCTGCTCGAGCAGAACCCCGACTACCTCTGGGTCGTGGACCGTGACGCCGCGACCGGCACCGAGGACGCCCAGGCGGCCGCGACCGTTCTCGACAACCCGATCGTCAAGCAGACCACCGCCGCGCAGCAAGACCAGATCGTCTACCTCGACCCCACCGCCTGGTACATCGTGTTCGGCGGCATCACCACCACGCAGCTGATGATCGACGACGTCCTGCAGATCGCCGAGTGACCCCCGGGATCGCCCGCACACTGTGACCGACCTCCTCACCCGTCGCACCCCCACCCCGGTGCCCGCCCGTCCGCGGCGCACCGGGGTGGGGGTGCTCATTGGCACCATCCTCGTGATCCTTGCGAGCGCGAGCCTGTTCATCGGGGTCTCCGATGTCTCGCCGCTTGCGCTGCTCACCGGCGGGCCCGACAGCAGTGCGGCGTTCCTCCTGGTGACCAGCCGCATCCCACGCACCGTCGCCGTTCTCCTGGCCGGCGCGTCCCTGGGCATCGCCGGCCTGATCATGCAGATGCTGGTGCGCAACCGGTTCGTCGAGCCCGGCACCACCGGGGTCACCGAATTCGCCACACTCGGAATGCTGATCAGCACCGTTTTCTGGCCCGGGATGGCGGTGGTCGGCAAGATGGCCGTCGCCGCGGTGTTCGGGCTGCTGGGCACCTGGGTGTTCCTGAGGGTCGTGCGCGCGGTGCCCGTGCGCCAGCTGGTGCTCGTGCCGTTGGTGGGCATCATGCTCGGCGGCATCGTCGGGTCGGTCACGGTGTTCTTCGCGTATCGGCTCGACCTGCTCCAGTCGCTCGGGCAGTGGTCACAGGGCAGTTTCGCCTCGGTGATGCAGGGCCGCTACGAGTTCGTCTGGATCGCCGGGGCCATGGTGGTCGTGGCCTGGTTCGCCGCGGACCGGTTCAGCGTCATCGGCATGGGCGAGGACTTCGCCACCAACCTCGGCCTCGACTACCGCCGCGTCGTGGCCGTGGGCATGGTCATCGTCGCCCTCATCACGGCGTCGGTCCTCGTGACCTCCGGGGTGATCCCGTTCCTCGGCCTGGTGGTGCCCAATGTGGTCAGCCTCATCATCGGCGACAACGCGCGTCGGTCCATCCCGTGGATCGCCGGCCTCGGCGCCGTGTTCGTGATCGCCTGCGACATCGTCGCCCGGGTGGTGCGCTTCCCCTACGAGATCCCGCTGTCGGTCATCGTGGGCATCATCGGCGCCGCCCTGTTCCTCTGGCTGTTACTGCGAAGGAGGGGTCGTGCTCACTGACGCCGTCACCGGCCGCACGCCGGCGCCCGCCCGGCTCGGCCCGCTCTGGGCCCGCCCCGGGCTGCGGTTGGCCCTGCTCGCGATCGTGGCGCTCGCCCTGGTCGCGGTGTATTTCTTCACGGATGTGCCCGGCTCGTTGGCCTTCGCGGTCAAGATCCGCAGCCTCACCGTGCTCGCCATGCTGCTCGTCGCCACCGCGGTGGGCGTGTCCACCGTGGTGTTCCACACCATCACACAGAATCGCATCCTCACCCCGTCGATCATGGGGTTCGACGCCTTCTACGTGCTCATCTCCACGGTGATCGTGTTCTTCTTCGGCTCGGCGTCGTTCCTGGGCGCCGACCCACTCACCCTCTGGCTCGTACAGGTCGTGGTGATGGTGGCGTTCAGCGTGTTCCTGTTCACCTGGCTGTTCGGCGGCAAACGCCGCTCGATCCACCTGATGCTGCTGGTCGGCATTGTGCTGGGCACCTTTTTCCGCAGCTTCACCGAGTGGATGCAGCGGATGCTCGACCCGCTGGACTTCCAGGTGCTCTCCGACGCGATGTTCGCGTCGCTGACCCGCCCCGACGAGACCCTGTTGCTGCTCACCGGCGCCGTCGTGCTGCTCGCCTGCGCCGCCGTCCTGCCATTGCTGCGCATCCTCGATGTGTTGACCCTGGGGGAGCCGGCGGCGGTCGGACTGGGGGTGAACCATCGGCGCACTCTGCTGATGCTGTTCACCATCGTGTCGGTGATGATCGCCGCGTCGACCGCTCTGGTCGGGCCGATCCTGTTCTTCGGCCTCATCGTCGCTAACCTCGCGTACTCCTACGCCGGCACCTTCCGCCACGTGTGGACGCTGCCGACGGCCGTGCTCATCGGGGTGATCTGCCTGCTCGGCGGGCAGATCGTGCTCGAGCAGGTGTTCAACCTCGGCGGCAGCCTCTCGATGATCATCGAGTTCGCCGGCGGGCTCTTCTTCCTCTACCTGGTTCTGCGAAAGGGGGCGCGATGATCGTGCTCGACGGCGTCAGCAAGCGCTACAACGGTCACACCGTGCTCGATGAGGTGAGCATCGCGTTCGGTGCTGAGGGGGTGACCGCGCTCATCGGCCCCAACGGTGCCGGCAAGTCAACCCTCTTCGGTGTCGTGGGGCGCCTCATCCGTCCCGAGGCGGGCAGCGTCGCCGTGGACGGTTCGGACGTGGCCACCGCCCGGTCGAGCGACCTCGCGAAGACCCTCGCCGTGCTCCGTCAGGACAACCACATCGCCGCGCGCCTCACCGTGCACGACCTCGTCGAGTTCGGCCGTTTCCCGCACTCGAAGGGGCGACTCACGGTCACCGACCGCGACCACGTCGACCGGGCCATCGACTACCTCGAGCTTGATGACTTTCGCAACCGGTTCCTCGACGAGCTCTCCGGCGGGCAACGGCAGCGGGCGTTCATCGCGATGGTGCTCGCGCAGGACACCAAGTACATCTTGCTCGACGAGCCGCTGAACAACCTCGACCTGCGCCATATGACCGAGATCATGAAGCTGCTGCGCCGAATGGCCGACGAGCTCGGCAAACGTGTCATCGTGGTGCTGCACGACATCAACTTCGCCGCCACCTACTCCGACCGCATCGTCGCCATCCGCGATGGCCGGGTCGTGGCGGATGCCGCCGCGGCCGAGATCATGCGCCCGGAGGTTCTCGAGGCGGTCTACGACACCAAGGTCGACGTGCGCCAGATCGACGGCCGCCCGGTCGCCCTCTACTACTCCTGATCCGCGCGGGCTCGCCCCAGCCGCGCTCGCCTTTAGGTACCGCCGGCCGAGCCGGGCGGATGCGCCTCCGCCGCCCTGTGCACCATCCACCCGGGGTGTCAGTGGCAGCAAGTACGATTGACCTCGTGGTTACCGCCCTGTATCGCCGTTACCGGCCAGAGACTTTTGCCGAAATGATCGGTCAGTCCCAGGTGACCGATCCGCTCATGACCGCCCTGCGCACCAACAGGGTCAATCATGCCTACCTCTTCAGCGGACCCCGCGGCTGTGGCAAGACCACCTCCGCCCGCATCCTCGCCCGCTGCCTCAACTGCGCAGAGGGCCCCACCGACACCCCCTGCGGCGTCTGCCCCAGCTGCGTTGAGCTCTCCCGCGACGGCAGCGGCTCGCTCGATGTGGTCGAGATCGACGCGGCCAGCCACAACGGTGTCGACGACGCCCGCGACATCCGCGAACGCGCTATCTTCGCGCCGGCCCGCGACCGCTACAAGATCTTCATCCTCGACGAGGCGCACATGGTCACCCCGCAGGGCTTCAACGCGCTGCTGAAGATCGTGGAAGAGCCGCCGGAACACGTGAAGTTCATCTTCGCCACCACCGAGCCCGAGAAGGTCATCGGCACCATCCGTTCGCGCACGCACCACTACCCGTTCCGGCTGGTGCCGCCGGCGCCCATGCTCGACTACGTGCAGCAGCTCTGCGACAGCGAGAACATGACCGTGGCGCCCGGCGTGCTGCCGCTCGTGGTGCGTGCCGGCGGCGGCTCGCCCCGCGACACCCTCTCGCTGCTCGACCAGCTCATGGCCGGCTCCGAGACCGACGCGATCGAGTACGAGCGCGCCGTGGCACTGCTCGGCTACACCCACGCGACCCTGCTCGACGACGCCATCGACTCCATCGCCGCCCGCAACTCCTCGGCCGCGTTCGACGCCGTCGACCGCGTCATCCAGACCGGTCAGGATCCCCGCCGCTTCGTCGAAGACCTGCTCGAGCGCATGCGCGACCTCATCATCGTTGCCGCCACGAGCGCCGCCGCCGCCGCGGCCGTGCTCCGCGGCGTGCCGCAGGACGAACTCGACCGTATGCACGTGCAGGCGTCCAAGTTCGGTCCCGCCGAGCTGAGCCGCACCGCCGACATCCTCAACGCCGCCCTCACCGAGATGACGGGCGCCACCTCGCCGCGCCTGCACCTCGAGCTGATGATCGCGCGCGTGCTCATCCCCGCCGCCGACGACAGCACCCGCGGCGCCCTCGCCCGCGTCGAACGTCTCGAACGCCGCATCGGCGTCGACGGCGGCAGCACGGATGCGCCGGCTGAGCCCGCTCCCGCCGCCACGGCCCCACGCACCCCGGCTGCTGCACCGGCGCCGCGCACCCCGGCCGCGGCATCGGCCCCGCGCACCCCGGCCGCACAGGTTTCCCCTCCGGTCGCGACCACGCCGGCTGTGACGACCGTCCCTCCAGCCGCCCCAGGCTGGGCCACCCGGACGCCGGGCACCCCCGCTGCCATGCTGGTCGAGCCCGCCGCGGCGGTCGCCACCAGCCCGGCTGCCGACGTGAGCCCCGATCGCGCCCAAGCCGACCGTCCCGATCCGACCGCCGAGACGCCGCCGCCCGCCGCCCCCGTCGTGCCCGTCGGTCCGGTCACCCTGGCCCAGATCAAGGACGCCTGGCCCCAGATCCTCGAGGCCGTCAAGGAGGTCAAGCTCAGCGCCTGGCTCGTGGTCTACACCGCCCGCGTGCTCGATCTGCGCGGCGAGGACATTCTGGTGCTGTCCTTCCCCAGCGAGCAGGACATGCAGGGCTTCAAAGCTCAGCAGGCTCCAGGCCAGGGCGTCAGCGAGTTCCTCCGCGGCGCCATCGTGAAGGTGCTCGGCCTGCGGGTGAAGTTCATCGCCCGCGCCGACTCCGAAACCTTCGCGCCCACTTCCGCACCCGCGTCCTCTGCCGAGGTGCCCACCTCCGGACCAGCTGCCCCGGTGCGCCAGGGTAACTCGTCCGCAGCAGGGCAAGGCCAGGAGGGGAACTCCCCGGCCGGCGCGACGCCAACCGCCTCGACGACAGGGTCAGCGCCCGCTGCCTCCGCGACGAGCACCACGCCGACCTCGGCCGCTGTCGATCTGCCTTCGTCCGGTCCCGCCGTCTTCGGCGGCCCGTCCGGCGATGCCACCTCCAGCTCCACCTCTGGTACCGGCCCGGCATCGGCCACATCCACCGGCACCGCGACGGCGACCCTCGCACCGCCGGCCACCTCCACAGGCTGGGCCACCGTGGTCATCCCCGGATCCGCTGCCGCCCTGGCCGCTGCCGAGACCGCGGCCGGTGAACCCATCGTTGTCCCGCCCGTCCTCGGGGCACCCGGCAGTGCATCCACCAGTGCACCCACCAGCGCCCCCACCGGCACACCCTCCGCCCCCACCGGCAGACCTTCCGCCCCCGCCGGCACCCCGGACGCCAGGAGCGCCCCGGCCGACACCGCACCGTCGTCAGCACCAGCCGCCGCACCCACATCTGCCACGTCGCAGTCTGCGCCGCAGTCCGCGCAGTCCGCGCCGTCCTACGACTACGCGCCCGAGCCCGACTTCGAGCCCCCCTTCGACGAGGAGCCGCCGCCCTACGACGACCTTCCGCCGGACCCGCAGCAGTTCGCCGCACCCCCGGAACCGCCCCGTGGCACCCGGCCGGCCACCCAGCAGGCCCCAGGCCAGCAGGCTCCCCGCCAGCAAGCCCCCGGCCGGCGTTCGCCCGCGTTCGCCGAGAAGCAGCGCTACGGCGAGGCCGTGGTGCGCGAGATCCTCGGCGCCACCTTCATCGAGGAACAACCGCACGACCCGATCTCGCGACAGAGGAACGATAACTAAATGTACGAAGGCATCGTTCAGGAACTCATCGACGAGCTCGGCCGGCTGCCCGGCATCGGCCCCAAGTCGGCGCAGCGCATCGCGTTCCACATCCTGCAGACCAAGAACTTCGACGTGACCCACCTGGCCAACGTGCTGCTCGAGGTGCGCGACAAGGTGAAGTTCTGCGAGATCTGCGGCAACGTGTCCGAGCAGGACACTTGCATGATCTGCCGCGACCCGCGCCGCAACCCCACCTCGATCTGCGTGGTCGAAGAGGCCAAGGACGTCGTCGCCATCGAGCGCACCCGCGAGTTCAAGGGTCTCTACCACGTGCTCGGCGGGGCGATCAGCCCCATCGACGGCATCGGCCCCGACGACCTGCGCATCCGTCAGCTGATGACGCGCCTCGCCGACAACACTGTGCAGGAGGTCATCATCGCCACCGACCCCAACCTCGAGGGCGAGGCCACCGCCACCTACCTCTCCCGCCTGCTGACCACCCTCGACATCAAGGTCAGCCGCCTGGCCTCTGGCCTGCCCGTCGGCGGCGACCTGGAGTACGCCGACGAGGTCACCCTGGGCCGTGCTTTCGAGGGCCGCCGCACCGTCACCAGCTAGCGCTCCGCCCGGTCGCCCGGGCTCCGCCGCGCCCCGGGAGCCCCACGCCACCCCGCCTCGCACACGGCGTCACATGAACGCCCGAGAATACGAACGCATTTAGGATGGGAGCGCGGGATGTCGCCGCGTACCCGGAAGCCAGGAGTGCCCACGTGAGCCTGATCGTGCAGAAGTTCGGCGGATCATCCGTTGCCGACGCCGAGAGCATCAAACGCGTTGCCAAACGCATTGTCGACACCAAGAAAGCCGGCAACGACATCGTCGTGGCCGTCTCCGCGATGGGCGACTCCACCGACGAGCTGCTCGACCTCGCCCACGAGGTCACCCCGATCCCGGCGCCCCGCGAGCTCGACATGCTGCTCACCGCCGGCGAGCGCATCTCCATGGCCCTGCTGGCCATGGCGATCAAGAGCATGGGCTACGACGCCCGCTCGTTCACCGGCAGCCAGGCCGGCATGATCACGGATGCCCAGCACGGCGCCGCCCGCATCGTCGACGTCACCCCCGGACGCCTGCGGGATGCCCTCGACGAGGGCGCCATCGCCATCGTCGCCGGTTTCCAGGGCTTCAACCGCGACACCAAGGACATCACCACCCTCGGCCGCGGCGGCTCCGACACCACCGCCGTCGCCCTCGCCGCCGCGCTCGGCGCTGACATCTGCGAGATCTACACGGATGTCGACGGCATCTTCAGCGCCGACCCTCGCGTGGTCCCCAAGGCGCACAAGCTCGAGCGGGTCTCCAGTGAAGAGATGCTCGAGCTCGCCGCCGCCGGCGCCAAGGTGCTCTACATTCGCGCCGTGGAATATGCCCGCCGGCACGGGGTCACGCTGCACGTGCGGTCGTCGTTCAACAACAACACCGGCACCATTGTCTACAACCCGGGCGCCACCAGCCCGTACGCCACCGAAATATTGAATGGAGAGCCCGTGGAAGAGCCCATCATCGCGGGGGTCGCCGCCGACCTCAGTGAGGCCAAGGTCACCGTCGTCGGTGTCCCCGACATTCCCGGCAAGGCCGCGCAGATCTTCAAGATCGTCGCCAAGACCAACGCCAACGTCGACATGATCGTGCAGAACGTGTCGGCCGCATCCACCGGTCTGACCGACATCTCGTTCACCCTGCCCAAGTCGGAGGGCCAGCAGGTACTCACCGCGCTCACCAACGAGCAGGCCAACGTCGGTTTCGCCGGCCTGCAGTACGACGACCAGATCGGCAAGCTCGCCCTGGTCGGCGCCGGGATGCGCACCAACACCGGGGTCTCGGCGAAGCTGTTCGAGTCGCTGTTCGAGGCCGGCATCAACATCGAGATGATCTCCACCAGCGAGATCCGCATCTCCGTTGTCACCCGCGCCGACACCATCAACCAGGCCCTGCGCGTGGTGCACACGGCCTTCGGGCTCGACAGCGACGACGACGCCGTCGTGCACGGCGGCACCGGCCGCTAAGGCCCCGTCCCGCCCGCACGGCAGCCAACTGTTGCCCATGCGGACTTCTGCGCCCGGTACGCCGGCACCATTTGTCCGCATCGGCAACAGTTGAACCCCGCGGGCACCCACCGGCCCGCCAGCCCACCGGATGCCAAAACCCGCGCACCCCCGGCATAACTCCTGCAATTTCTGCCAAAAACCCCTGTTTTGTCCCGTTTGGGCTCCAACCGGGGAGAATTGCAGGAGTTATGCGCATCCCGGCACGAGACCGACCCGCACCAGACTTGACTGAGTAAGGACCACACAGTGACCAGCACCGCAGCCACCAGCACCGCAGCACCCCGCCGCGCCGGGATCAACATCGGCGTCGTCGGCGCCACCGGCCAGGTCGGCGCCGTCGTGCGGCGCCTGCTCGAGGAGCGCGACTTCCCGGTCGCCAGCATCCGCTACTTCGCGTCCGCGCGCTCCGCCGGCACCGTGCTGCCCTACAAGGGTGAGCGGATCGTCGTGGAAGACGCCTCCACCGCCGACCCCACCGGACTCGACGTCGCGATCTTCTCCGCCGGCGCCACCCTGTCCAAGAGCCAGGCGCCCCGGTTCGCCGCGGCCGGCGTCACCGTGGTCGACAACTCGTCGGGCTGGCGGATGGACCCCGACGTGCCGTTGGTGGTCAGCGAGGTCAACCCGGAAGCCATCGACCAGGCCGTCAAGGGCATCATCGCCAACCCGAACTGCACCACCATGGCCGCCATGCCTGTGCTCAAGGTGCTGCACGACGAGGCCGGCCTCGAACGGCTCATCGTGAGCACCTACCAGGCGGTCTCCGGCAGCGGCCTGGCCGGCGCCCAGGAGCTGGCCAGCCAGATCCGCGCCGCGGCCGGCGACGACAACCTCTTCCAGCTGGTACACGACGGCTCCTCGGTGAGCATGCCCGAGCCCACCATCTACAAGCGGCCGATCGCGTTCGACGTCATCCCGCTGGCCGGGTCGATCGTCGACGACGGTCTGTTCGAGACCGATGAGGAGAAGAAGCTCCGCAACGAGAGCCGCAAGATCCTCCAGCTGCCCGAGCTTCTCGTCAGCGGCACCTGCGTGCGGGTGCCGGTCTTCACCGGCCACTCGCTGTCGATCAACGTCGAATTCAGCAAGCCGATCTCCGTCGCCCGCGCCACCGAGCTGCTCAGTGACGCGCCCGGCGTGCAGCTGAGCGACATCCCGACGCCGCTGGAGGCCGCCGGCGCCGACCCGAGCTTCGTGGGCCGCATCCGTCAGGACCCCGGCGTGCCCAACGGCCGCGGCCTGGCGCTGTTCATCAGCAACGACAACCTGCGCAAGGGTGCGGCGCTGAACGCGGTGCAGATCGCCGAGCTCATCGCCGCGAAACTCGCGACCCACGTCGACATCGGATAGCCCCGCGGGCACGCCGCCGGGTCCGCTCCGCTATTGTCAGAGCTTGTGGAGACGATCAGGGCAGCAGGAACCGGGAGCCGGGTGGCTTTCGCCGTATTCGCGGCGACCGCGCTGGCGCTCATCGGCTCAGCACTCATCCAGCTCGTACTCGGCGGCAACGCTGAACACCTGTTCATCGCCCTGATGGCCGTGGCCGTCACGGGCGTCCTCGAGATCCCCCGGCTCCGGCTGGGCACGGTGCCGCACCGTAGCCCGGTGGTCAGCCTGCCCATCGTGGTCGTCCTGGCTCTCGACCCGGTCTTCGCGCCGCTGATGTCGGTGGGCTTGGTCTGCCTGGGCGTTCTGATCGTGGTCTGGGTCCGCGCCCACCGGCCCGAATTGGCGTTGTACGCGGCCGGGCTCACGGGCCTGGGCGGTGCCGCGTTCGCGGGCGTCCTCGGCCTGCTCAAGTCCCTCGATGTGACCGCCGCCGGCGCAACAGCCGCCGCAGCGGTCGCCTACCTCACCACGGTGGTGGTCCTGGAGGCCCTCCGCCGGCGGTTCGACCGGCCCAGCCTCGACCTTGGCCCAGGACGTCACTACTCGGTGGCCCGCCTGGCCCTGATCGGCGGCGGGTTCGCCGGGTTCTGCTCACTGATCAGCCAGTGGACGCATCCGTTCTTCGACACCCGCACCGATACCCTCGCCACCGCCGTCACCCTGGTGCCCCTCGCGATCGTCGGCGTCGGCACGATCCTGCTCGTACGCGCCAAGGCGATGCGCCGCCGCCTGGCCGGCGTAGTCGACGGAGTCATCGACCTCAACGCCACGAACCACTTCGTCAAGTCCGGCGGGCAGGCCACGCCCATCACCATCAGCCCGGCCAGCAGCAGCGTCGACCTCGCCAGCGTGCTGCGTCGCGCCGCCATCGCCACGGTGGGCGTCGAATCCGCCGGCATCCGGCACGAGCCGGCCGGCCTGGGCGAGATCGACGCCCCGCTGTCGATCGGCGCGCTCGGCCAATACCTGGTGGCCCGCCGCGACGTGATGGACTACCCGTTCACCGGGGATGACCGACGCGCCCTGCAGGCCCTCGCGCACACCGCCGACGTGGTCTACGCCGCCCGGGAGAGCATCGGCGGCCTCACCATCCGCGCCAACACCGACCCGCTCACCGGGCTGCCCAACTATGGTGCCTTCCAGGATGCCCTGGCCAACATCAACGACCACCGCGACTACTCCGAGGCGCTGGCCGTGCTGTTCATCGACCTCGACGACTTCAAACGGATGAACGACCGCTACGGCCACCAGGCCGGCGATGAGATTCTCAGTGAGATCGGTCGTCGACTCAGCGCCGTCATCCGCCCCTACGACGTCGTCGCCCGCGTCGGCGGTGACGAGTTCGTCGTCATCCTCACCCGGCTGTCGTCGCTGGCCGAGGCGAAGCTGCTGGCCGAGAACATCATGGAGGCCACCGGCGAGCCCCTCGCCGTCAGTGGCACCGTGCTCAACCCGATCCTCAGCATCGGTCTGGCCTACTCCGCGCACCGCGAGACGGATGTCAACCAGCTGCTGCGCGACGCCGACCGCAGCATGCTCGCGATCAAGAAGTCCCGCCGCCGCGGCGGCCCGGCCAACGAGAGCAGCATCAACATCTCCGGGCACCGCTCGTCGCAGATGAACGACATCGTCGCTCGCGCCATCGACGAAGACCTGCTCGAACTGGCCTTCCAGCCGATCGTGAGCCTGGTCACCGGCCAGATCTGGGCCTTCGAGGCGCTGGTGCGGTACTCCGACCCCGAGCTCGGCCCGTTGTCACCGCCGTCGCTGGTGGAGAAGGCCAAGAGCCTCGGCCGGCTCGACGCGCTCACCCGCCAGGTGGCCCTGAAGGCGATGGCCGCCGCTGCGGACTTCCGCCTGATCGAACCGCGCATCGTCTGCATGACCATCAACGTCGAGGCCGGCCAGATCCTGCCGCAGCGGGTCGGCAGCTTCGTCGAAGAACTGGCTGACCGCTACCCGGGCATCTCGCTCTGCCTCGAACTCAACGAACGCTCTGTCGCCCGGGTGTCCACCGCGGTGCGCGCCCAGGCCGACCACCTCCGCGACATCGGCATCATGATCGCCCTGGACGACTACGGCTCCCAGGATTCCTCGGTCGACGCGCTGGTGCGGATGCCGATGGACATCCTCAAGATCGACAAGAGCCTCGTCGACGACCTCGACGATGTGCGCCAGCGTGAGGTGCTCACGGCCCTGCAGGGCTTCGGTGACAACCTCGAGTATTCGATGATCGTGGAGGGTGTCGAGAACGAGGCGATGGCCACCCATCTCTCCGCGTTGGGCATCCGCAGCGCCCAGGGTTTCCACTACGGCGTGCCGCGCAGTTTTGAAAAGACCCTCGCCCGCCTCGAAGAGTTCGGGGCTGCCGCGGTACTGCCCGTGCGCGCCGCGTCTGAGCTCCCCCTCTGAACGCTAGGGTCGCAGTATGGTCGAGCAGAGTTTGAGGTTGCCGCACGTCGGCGTGCGGGAGCGCGTTGAGCGGTCCGTTTTCCTCTCCCAGCTGCTCCTGGCCGCGGCCACCCTGCTGCTCGTCGCGGTCACGGTCGCCAAGGACGCGTCAATGTTCGTGGAGCCGCTCTACTTCCTCGGCGTCATGGTCATCTTCGCTACCACCGGACTGGCCGCCGCCGTGCCCTGGCGCCGGCTGCCCAAGATCTGGATCATCGTCCTGCCACTGCTCGACATCGTCGGGCTCACCCTGGCGCGCGAGGCGCAGCCGCAGCTCGGCGTCAGCTTCCTGCTGGTGTTCCCGGTGATCTGGCTGTCGACCCACTTCGGTCAGGCCGGCGCCGCCGGCAGTGTCATCTTCGCCAGCGTGCTGCTCTGGGCCGGCCTGCCGTTGAAGCTCTTCACCGACCCGAACAACGCCACCGGCTATGCCACCTCGCAGGCGCCGCTGCTGGCCGTCGTGACGATCATGCTCGCGTTCGTGGCCTCCGTCACCTACACCACCAACCGGCGAGCGCTGGCCCAGCGGGTGCTGCTCACCCAACAGGCCGGTCTGTTCGAGGCGGCCCTGCAGCGCTCCCGGCGCCAGGAGCAGACCCTCGACGAGATCTTCAACACCGTCGACTTCGGTGTGGTCGGCTACGACAGCGACGGACGGGTCAACTTCGTCAACCGGGCCCAGCGGTCCATGCTGACCCGGTTCGGCGTCAGCGACGGCATCGGCCTGGCCACCATCGTCTACAAGGAGGACGGTGTCACGCCCTTCGACGGTCCCGACCGGCCCACCCAGCGCGCCATCCGCGGTGAAACCGTTGACAGGGTCACGGTGTGGCTGGGTTCCCCCGACCAGCCGCAGGCCGCCGTGCTCGTGTCGGCCCGGCCCATCCACGACCACACCGGTCGGTACGACGGCGGCGTGATCGTGACCCGCGACGTCACCGCCGAGGTGCGGGCCGTGCAGGCCAGGGACGACCTCGTCGCCTCGGTCTCCCACGAGCTGCGCACCCCGCTCACCTCGATCCTGGGCTACCTCGAACTCGCTCTCGACGACGAGACGATCGACCCCGACACCCGTCGGATGCTCGAGATCGCGTCGAAGAACTCCGACCGGCTCCTCGAAATCGTCTCCGGCCTGCTCACCGCGGCCAGCGAGTCCAAAGAGGGTTTGGCGCTCACCGTCGCGCCCTGCGACCTGTCCGCGATCATCACGGAGGCCGTCGAGTCGGCCGAGCCGCTCGCCGCGCAACGCGGCATCCGGTTCGAACTGGCCGAGCTGACGCCGATCACGGTCACCGCGGATGCCTTTCGGCTGCGCCAGGTGATTGACAACATCTTCTCCAACGCGATCAAGTACAACGTGGAGTCCGGCAAGGTCAGCGTCGAGGTGCTGGAGGTGTCCTGCGGCATCGAGGTGCGCGTCGCCGACACCGGCCGGGGCATGAGCGAAGACGAACAGGGCAACCTCTTCGACAGGTTTTACCGGGCCGACTCGGTGCGGGGCTCCAGCGTGCACGGCACGGGACTGGGCCTGAGCATCAGCCGGGACATCATGCGCGAACACGGCGGCGATCTGCGCCTGGAGTCGACCAAAGGCAAGGGGACGACGGCAATCGCCACGCTCCCGGTAAACAGAGGTTGAGCGTGGCACGCCGCGCTCAACGGGGGACAACATGCACCTAGACGGACCCACCCTGCAGATGATCAGTGGGTTGATCACGATCCTGTGCGGGGTCTCATTCATCTTCAACACCGCGCTGAACCGCAACGACCCGCCGGGCCGTTTGTGGAGCCTCGCGTTCGTGGCGGGCATCATGGTGGCCGTCGGTTACGGCGTCTACATCGTCAGCGCCGAGGCATGGTGGTCGATCACGTTCGCCAACGTGTCCCTGGTCATCGCCGTCGGCGCGCTCTGGTCGGGCAGCAGGGTCTACAACGGCCGCGGCTCCGGCTTCGCCGTGGTGGGGGGCCTGGCCCTGGTCGTGGGCGTCATCAGCCTCCTCCCCGGCGCTGACGGCGGCGAGTGGGCCGGGGCTGCCCCGCTCTGGCTCGTCGTGGCGCTGATGGGCGCCTTGGGTGGCACCGAGGCCCTGCGCGGCCGTCTCCGCCGCAACGTCAACGGGCGGATCTTCGCGCTCGTGCTCTTCGTCGTCGCCCTCTTCTACTCCGGCCGCGCCATCGTCTTCACCGTGGACGGCGTCGACAGCGCCACCTTCATCACCTTTTTCAACTCGGGCACCACCTCGATCCTCAACATGGCGCTCATCGTGACGACCTGCGTCGCCACGTCGATCCTGCGCGCGGAGCGGGTTGGCAGCAACGCCGTCGGCGACATCACCGTGGGCATCCATTCGGCCGCGGGCGTGCTGTCCGGCACCGCGTTCCAGCAGGCCGCCACCGACCATCTGCAGCGGGCCGAACGGGCCGAGCTGGGCCTGGCCCTGATCGGCGCGGACATCGACAACCTCCCCGAGATCAACACGGCGTTCGGGCGCGTCACCGGTGACGAGGCCATCGCCCGCTTTGCGGACACCCTCCGCGGCAGCGCGCCACTATTGGCGCAGATCGGACACCCGGCTGCCGGCCGCTTCTACGTGCTGGCTGCCGTCGGATCCGCGACCGAGGCTCTCACCATCGTGCAGCGGATGCAGAACGCCCTCGTCGACGGACCGATGGGGGAGTCCTACAAAATCCGGCTCACCGCGAGCTTCGGCATCGCGGACACCTTCGACCACGGGTACGACCTCGCGGCCCTCACCGCCGCGTCCGGCCGGGCCATCGACGTGGTCAAGCGCCGCGGCGGCAACGACATCGCCGTGACCACCGAAGCCGCCGTCACCCGGGAACCCTAACCTCGAAACAGCCGGCGGCGGCCTAGGGCACGATCGCGACGGTGATCTGGTCGCTGGCGGTCTGCTTCGCGAACGAGGCCGAGGTGGGCGTGGTCTGGATGAGCAGCTCGTAGGTGAACGACAGTGTGACGCTGGTGGCCGTCGGGTCGAGGGCCGACAGCACGTAGGTCTGTCCGTAGCTGTACGGCGCCTTCATGAGGTAGCCGGGCACTATGGTGGTCTGGTCCACGAAGGGTGCGGGCGGCTCCAGCGCGCCCGTGGGCCCGGTGACGGCCGTAATGACGGTCATCTTGGACAGGAACACGTCCTGGCCGTCGTCGGTGCCGAGCGTGGCGCTGAGGGAGAGGCTCACGGGCTTGTTCGCGCCCGCGGTCCACTCGCCCATGTTCAGGCTCGAGGAGTAGTCCACGGTGAGAGCCGCATCCCCGGCCGTGATCTGGTGCCGGGTCGATCCCGTGGCCAAATCGTTCTCGATCGCCGTGATGGTGGCTTTGGCCTTCGGGGTCGCGGATGGGCTCGCCTCGAGGTCGGCCCAGGGGGCCTGACCGCAGGCGGCGAGAGTAATCGTGAGGCCGGCCGCACAGGCCAGCGCCGCAAGGCGGGTACGGGTTGACGTCGTCATGGGATCCCCCGGGGGTGCACTGGTGCGCGCGGCTGGTGCGCTGGTCTTGAGCATATCTTGTGAAAACCTTGCCCCCGACCGGGGGTCAGACCGTGTTTTGCCCTGACACAGTGGGGACTGTGAATGACAGCAACAACGCCACCCAGACCGCGCCCAGCCCGGATGCCCACGCCAACGAGTTCAATTCGATGGTGGCGGGCCTGCCGACGTACCGGTCCACCGTGGGCTGCATCGTTCCCGCGTACAACGAGGCCGACTCCATCGCCGGCGTGCTCGACTCGCTGCTGGCCCAGACCCGGCTGCCCGACGTCATCCACGTGGTGGTCAACAACACCACCGACGACACCGTGAAGATCGCCAGCCAGTACGCCGGCCCGCACGAGGTCGTCACCGACGGGGTGATGCAGTTCACCGAGGTGTTCGTGCACGACATCGGGGTCAACCCCGACAAGAAGGTCGGCGCGCTCAACTACGGCTTCTCACTCATCGAGGGCTGCGATTTCCTGCTCGGCGTCGACGGTGACACCACAGCGGCGCCGAACGCCGTCGAGCAGCTCGAGGCCGAGATCGCCTCGGACACCCGCGTCGGCGGCATCTCCGCGATCTACAGCATCGACGACACCGTGATCCAGGGCCTCGTCCCCAGCTTCCTCATCGCCGGCCAGCGCGCCCAGTTCGCCGCGTTCAACATGCAGAACATGCTGCGCGGCCGCAACATGGCCGTGCTCGGCGGCCAGTTCTCGATCTTCTCCATCAAGGCCCTGCGCGAGGTCATGGTCGACAGCCACCAGGCCACCCCGTGGGTCAAGGACAGCGAGGTGGAGGACTCCCTGCTCTCGCTGCAGATCAAGAGCGCCGGCTACCTCACCAAGATCAGCGCCCAGGCCCGCGCCAACGTGGGCGGCATGACCACGCTGCGCGGCCTGGATGCCCAGCAGGTCAAGTGGAACTTCGGCGCCATCGAGCTCATGTGGCCCGGTCAGCGCGGCGACACCAAGGGGCAGCCGTTCCACCCCAACCTGCGCCTGCGCTGGCTCGAGAACTTCTCGATGATCGTCAACGTCATCACCCGGGTGATGTTCTTCATCCTGCTGTTCGCTTCGCTGTCGATCGACGCGTTCGTGTTCAGCCCGATCTGGCTGATCCCGCCGGTCATCGCCATCCTGCTCAACTTCCGCACCGCCATGTCGATGAAGAGCCGCACCTGGAAGGACATCGTCTTCGCAATCGGGTTCCTCCCCGCCGAGATCTACATGTGGGTGCGGATCGGCCACTTCGTGCGCGCCTGGACCAAATTCGCCAGCAACAAGCAGGTCGACAACTGGGCCGAGCAGGCCAAGGCCGAGCGCGGCTCCGGCAACGCCTACCTGGTACCCCTCCTAGTGGGACTCGCCGCGGCGGCCGCGATGGTGTTCATCTGGTTGCAGCTACCCATCATGGTCCAGTCCACCATCCTGTGGATCGGATGGCCGATCCTTGGAGTGACCACAGTGCTGCAGACTTTGACTATGTTCTTCACACTGATCAAGCGCCACCGCGGCTACCGGGTGTGAGCGCCCACATCGAGGCCCTCGCCCTGCGCAAACTGCTCGCCCAGATGGGCGGCGACCAGAATATGCAGCGCCGCTTTGTGCACGACTTCGTGCACCTGTGGCACAGCCGGTCCAAGCGGCTGGCCGTGGCGCTGACCCAGCGATTCCCGGATGCCGAGGAAGCCCACGTGGTGTTGCTGAGCATCCGCTCGAGCAGCACCATGGTGGGGGCGGTCACGGTGGAGGCCACCGCCGCGATGATGCACGACGCCCTGCGCGACGGCGATATCGCGGGTTCGGTGAGTCACATGACCAGGCTCAACGAGGTCGGCGAGCTGGCCTGCTCCGACCTGGCCGCCATGTTCGCCCTGCAGCGCTAAGCCCCCGCCCGCCTCGTCTGTCGAGCTTGTCGAGACCCCGCGACGTGCCTACAAGACGCGCCCATCCCGTCGGTCGAGCCTGTCGAGACCCCGCGACCCGAAAGCGACCCCTAGTACGAGTCGCGCCCGGCCTGATCCGACGCCGCCAGCCGGTAGCCCACGCCGCGCACGGTCTCCAGCCAGCGCGGGGCGGTGAGGCTGTCACCGAGCTTGCGCCGCAGGTTGCTCAGGTGCGCCTCGACGGCACGCTTGTCGGCCTCGTTCACGTAGTACGACGTCACGTAGCTCTCGCCGCGCAGCAGCAGCGCCAGGTCGGCCTTGCTGCGCACCCGCCGCTTCGACTCGAGCAGTGCGGCCAGCAGGTCGAACTCGGTGCGGGTCAGGTCCAGCTCAGTGGTGCCGAGCATGGCCAGGCGCATGTCGTTACTCAGCCGCAGCCCGTTGTGCTCGATCCAGTCGTCGGCGCGTGCGTCACTGCTGGCGGATTCGGCGGTGCCGGCCTGGGGAAGCGGCACGGTCGCGACGTGCTGCCCGCTCATCGCAACCGGGGCCAGGCTCGGCGGCAGGTCGGCCGCCGGGGGAGCGGGCGCGGTGACCGGCGGAACGTACGCGGGGGTGTACTCGGGTTCCGCGGCGAGCTGTGCGCCGGCGGCCGGTGCGAACGCGGGGGCGGCGGGCTCGGTGATGACCTCGGTACCCTCCGGCGGCAGTGCCAGCCGGGGGCGGCGCAGCATGGCGTCGATGCGGGCGCGCAGTTCGCGCGGCCGGAACGGCTTGGTGAGGTAGTCGTCGGCGCCGGACTCCAGGCCCTGCAGCGTGTCGATCTCTTCGTCGCGGGCGGTGAGCATCACGAGGTAGGTGGCGCTGAACGCGCGAATCCGCTTGGCGGTCTCGAACCCGTCCATGCCCGGCATGCTCACGTCGAGCGTGGTGACGATCGGGTCGTACGCGCGAACCGCACGCACCCCGTCGAGCCCGTTGCTCGTGGCGATGGTCTTGAACCCGGCCTGGGTGAGTACGGCTTCAAGCAGATGGCGGATGTCTGCGTCGTCCTCGATAATGACCGCTACCCTGCGTATTTCCCCGGTCGTCGACATACCTGAGTATATTACGCGGGTCGAGCATCCATCAGATAGACCCGATTCGGCCCGCCGCCCGGCTACCAGCCGGCAGCGGCCGCGAGCTCGAGGGCCCGCTCGTTCCACCATTCGCCGGCGGCCGGACCGCCGTTGCAGGTGCCGTCGCTCTCGCCCGGCTCCTTCACCCACAGATTCGCGTCGCGCGAGGCCCCATCCGTTGTGGCCTCGGGAGTGCCGCCCAAAGCTTGGCCGGCAGGGTTGCACCATTCGCCGTTGCCGCCCCGGCCGTTGCGCGAGGTGTCGACGACGAAGTGGGCCCCGCCGGTAAGCGCGGAGACCGCCTCACCGAAGGCCTGCTCGGCCGCCGAGTCGTTGTAGTTGGAGACGTTGGTCGCGAAACCGCGCACCTGCGCGACGCCGGCGCGGTTGAGTAGATCGGCGGCGGTGGCCGGGGTGAGCCAGTCGGAGTGGCCGGCGTCGAGGTAGACCGTGGCGACCGTGGGCGCAAAAGCGGCCACGCCTTGCTGAATCTGCGCCACCCTCTGCTCGACATTGCCGCACTCGGTGGCCAGCGCCAGCGCATCCGGTTCGAGAATAACCACGGATGCCTTCAGCGTCAGCGCCGTCGCGATGGAGGCCACCCAGGTGGGATAGTCGGTCTCCGAGAGGCCGCCGGCCGAGAAGTTGCCGCAGTCGCGGTCGGGGATGCCGTAGACCACGAACACCGGCGTCTGCCCGACCTCTTCGGCGGCATCCGCGATGGCGGTGACGTCGGCCTGCACGGTGTTCAGCGGGTACTTCTCCGGCATCAGCCAGATCGCGGAGGGTTGCTCGGCCAGCTTGCCGAGGGTGGCGGCCGCGGCGGAGTCCGGGTCGGCGACCGCGGCGGCGGTGGCAGCCACCTGCGCGGTCGAGTTCGGGTTGGTATAGAAGGAGCGGCCGGCGAGAGGGTTGCCGGCGGCTGCGCTGGTGGCGGTGACCGCGAAGCTGCCGATGAACAGGCCGAGCGCCACGATGGGCGCAGCGAGGGTGATGATGCCCAGGGAAAGGCCGAGACGACTACCGGTCGAGTCCATTTTGCAACCTTATCGCCCGCATCCGGCGTTCGCAGCCGGGGGCTGCTGCGCCCCGGCGGAGCGGCCCGCGCGGCGGGTTAGAGTTAGAGCGTGAATTCAGAAAAGGTCGATGTCGCCCTGATTGGCGGGGGAATCATGAGCGCCACCCTGGCCACCCTGCTCGCCGAACTGCAGCCGGACTGGAACATCCAGGTCTACGAGCGCCTCGGTGAGCTCGCGCAGGAGAGCTCCAACCCGTGGAACAACGCCGGGACCGGCCACGCCGCGCTCTGCGAACTCAACTACATGCCTCAGGCTGCCGACGGCACCGTCACGGCCGAGAAGGCCGTCGCCATCAACGAGCAGTTCCAGATCAGCCGCCAACTCTGGTCGCACCTGGTGGAGACCGGGGTGCTGCCCGAGCCGGAGAAGTTCATCAACTCCACCCCGCACATGACCTTCGTGCACGGCACCGCCAACGTGGACTACCTGCGCAAGCGCATGGCCGTGCTCGCCGACCAGCCGCTGTTCGCCGGGATGGAATACAGCGAGGACCCCGCCGTCATCGAAAAGTGGACCCCGCTGCTGACCAAGAAGCGCGCCGCCAAGCAGAAGATCGCGGCGACCCGCATCGAGGCCGGCACCGACGTGGACTTCGGCGCCCTCACCCGCTACCTGTTCGCCTCGCTCAAGAAGCGCGGCACCGACGTGCACCTCAACCAGCAGGTCACCGCGCTCAAGCAGCAGGACGACGGCTCCTGGAAGCTCAAACTGCTCAGCCTGGTGGGTCGTTACACGAACACCGTCGAGGCCCGCTTTGTCTTTGTCGGTGCCGGCGGCGGCGCCCTCGCGCTGCTGCAGAAGAGCGGCATCCCCGAAATCAAGGGCTTCGGCGGCTTCCCGATCAGCGGTCAGTTCCTGCGCACCAATAACCCCGCCATCGTCAAACAGCACCAGGCCAAGGTCTACGGCAAGGCCGCCGTGGGCGCGCCGCCGATGTCGGTGCCGCACCTCGACACCCGGGTAGTGGATGGCGAGACCTCGCTGCTCTTCGGCCCATTTGCCGGGTTCAGCCCCAAGTTCCTCAAGACCAGCACCTGGTTCGACCTGCCCTTCTCCGTGCGCGCGCACAACCTCGTGCCGATGCTCGCCGTGGCCAAGAACAACTTCGGCCTGATGAAGTACCTGGTCGGCGAGGTCTTTGCCTCCCGCACGGCCAAGCTCAACGCACTGCGCGAGTTCATGCCCACGGCCAAGGCCGAGGACTGGGAGCTGATCACCGCCGGCCAGCGGGTGCAGGTCATGAAGAAGGACGCCAAGGCCGGCGGCATCCTGCAGTTCGGCACCGAGGTCATCACCTCCGCCGACGGCAGCATCGCCGGGCTCCTCGGCGCTTCGCCCGGAGCCTCCACCGCCGCGCCGATCATGGTCGACCTCCTCAAGCGCTGCTTCCCGAGCGAGTACTCCCGCTGGGAGCCGCAGCTGCGCGAGATGGTCCCGAGCCTGGGCACCAAACTCTCCGACGATCCCGCCGCGGCCGCCGCCTCCCTGGCCGCCACCGCCAAGACCCTGCACCTCACCGCGTAGGCGCGGCCGGCCAGCCTGCGCTGCGCCTGCGCCTGCGCCTGCGTCCCGCATCCGCTGCCCGACCGCGAGCTATGCGGGTCAGGCGCCGCTGTGCGGGTGGCGTGCCCCCCGCATAACGGCGCCTACCCCGCATAACGTCAAGACCGGCGGATGCGGCGCCCCGCCGGTTGAGCCACCCCGCATGACACCCACCACCTTGCATCCCACTCGAACATGTGTTCGACTGGATGCATGCGCTGGAGTGGACAGGAACTAACGACCGAGCAGGCCGGCCCGCTGCCCGGCCTGGCCCGGCTGAACAACCTGGTGCGCAGCGTCCGCACCCCCGAGTTCGACGGGATCACCTTCCACGAGGTGCTCGCCAAGTCCGCCCTCAACCGGGTGCCCGGCCAGAGTGCGATGCCCTTCGGCTGGACCATCAACCCGTACCGCGGCTGCTCTCATGCGTGCACCTATTGCTTCGCCCGCCCCACCCACAACTACCTCGACCTCGACGCGGGCAAGGACTTCGACAACGAGATCATCGTGAAGGTCAACGTGGCCGAGGTGCTCAGTAAGGAACTCGCCAAACCCACTTGGGGCAAGCATCCGGTGGCGCTGGGCACCAACACTGACCCGTACCAGCGGGCCGAGGGCCGCTACCGGCTGATGCCCGGCATCATCGCCGCGCTCGCCGACTCCGGCACCCCCTTCTCGATCCTCACCAAGGGCACCCTGTTACGCCGGGACCTCGACCTGCTTCACGAGGCCAGCCAACAGGTGCCGGTGGACCTCGCCATGTCCATCGCCATCTACGACGACGCCCTGCAGCAGGCCGTCGAGCCGGGCACCCCGAGCACCAAGGCGCGCCTAGCCACGGTCAGCGCAATCCGCGACAAGGGCATGGACTGCTCGGTTTTCCTGATGCCGATCCTGCCGTTCCTCACCGACACCAAGGCGCACCTCGACGAGGCCATGCGCCAGGCCAAGGCCGCCGGCGCCACCGGGGTGCTCTACAGCGCCCTCTACCTCAAGCCCGGGGTCAAGGAGTGGTACTTCCAGTGGCTCGAGCAGGATCATCCCGAGCTCATGCCCCAGTATCGCGAGCTTTACAAACGCGGGACCTACGCGCCCAAGGAGTACCGCCAGTGGTTGGCCGAGCGCATCCAGCCGCTGATCCGCGCGCACGGCCTGCAGCGACGCCGGGAGGACCCGGCGACCGGCGGCATCCTCTCCAAGGCGCTGACCGCGCCCAGCAACCCCAACTCCCCGCCGCCGTCCCTCATCGCCGCCGAACTCCCGCCCGAATTCTCACCCACTCTGTTTTGACCCTCACCGAGCACACACCACCGTCGAACCGGCTGCCCGCCAACCCCCGCACACCTGAGATAATCAGACGCGGAGAGGGCGCAATGTCACTTGGGTTACCCGACCACCTGGTCAAGGCCACGCTCAGCCGTGCCCTCGCCCGGGCGTCGCACTGGTTCGGCCTGGTCTGCCTGGCCGGCGCCCTATTCTCGGTCCTGGCGCTGAGCGTGTTCCCGGTCACCGAGCGGCTGCAGATCACCGTCGCCGCGATCCTCGGCATGGGCGCCCTGCTGGCGGTCCTCGCCCGCTGGCGCACGGTGCCGCTGACCATCGCCTACCTGCTGGTCGGTGCCCTGTGCACCTACCTGTTCACCAGCGCGGTGCTGGGCATGCCCGGCGTCTTCCCGTCCTCGGACATGTTTCTGATCTCGCTGCCCAAGATGGCCCTGATCATGGTCGGCGGCGCCGGCACCGGCGCGCTCGTCGGCGTGCTGTGGAGCACCCTGGGCTTCCTCCTCGCCGAGGCCGCCGCCACCCTTGCCATCTCGCAGACCCCCGTGCCCGACCGCCCCGACGTGTTCACCGTCGTCACCTATCTGTTCTTGGTCGGCGTGATGCTGCTCGACGGCCTCGCCCGCCGCACCGGACGCGCCGCCCAGCCCGCCATCCACCGCGCCGTGCAAGACGACGAGTCCCGCATCCTGCGCCACGACTTCGACGTGCGCGCCATCGCCCTCATGCACGACACCACCCTCAACCAGCTGGTGTCGGTGGCCCGCGCCAAACCCGGCCCGCTCAGCCGCGGCCTCGAGGCCGGCCTCCGCGAAACCCTGCAGACCCTCGCCGAGCGAGACTGGCTCACCCACGTCGACGAGCGCACCGCCGCCGCGGCGGGCAACGACGGATGGCTGTCCAGCGCCGTGTTCCGCGCCATCGACCGTATGCGCGACCGTGGCCTCGTCGTGGACATCACCGGCGACAAAGAGGCCCTGGCGCGCCTGGACCCGCAGAGCGACACGGAGCTGGGCCTGGCGGTTCAGCAATGCCTGGTCAACGTGCTGCTGCACGCCGGCATCGTCACCGCCGAAGTGGTCATCGACGCCGACGGTCAGAACGTTTCGGTGATGGTGCTCGACGCCGGCCGCGGTTTCATGGAGTCCGAGACCGGCAACGACAGGCTCGGGCTGCGCCAGTCGGTACGCAAACGCATCGAGCGGCTCGGCGGCTCCGTGGTGATCTGGTCCCGTCCCGGCGCCGGCACCTCGGTGTTACTCACCCTGCCCGCCCCGCCCATCGTGCCGAGCACCATCGCCGCGGCCGCCGAAGTCGCTGCCGAAACCGCCCCCGCCGCGGCTGCGGCCGCCGCCGAAACAGCCCCCGCCTCGACCACCGAGACCGACCCAGCCACCATCCCCACCGACAAGGCCACCCCGTGACCGCCCATCGCGCCACGCAGCAGCGCCTCGACCCGCTGGGCACCCTCGCCGCCTGGCCGCTGTCGCCAGCGATCGCCTCGATCGTGCTCTGCTACTCGGTGATCGCCACGGTCCTGCAACAGGACCAGATCCGAAACCCCCTGATGGCCACCCTCGCCGTGCTGGCCATGGCCGCCGCCGCGGCCACCCTGGTGATCGGCACCCAACCGGCGCGGTCGCCGTTCGGCCGCCGGATCCACCTGATCATGGCCGGCTTCGCCCTGCTCGGGTACGTCTGCGAGCAGCTCAGCCGGTGGGGCGACAACCTGCTCGTCCAAGACGACTTCGGCCCGGTCTGCATCGGTTTCCTCCTCCTGGCGCTGGCCCCCTACCGCCCGTGGCGGGAGATCGCCCTCTCCGGCGCCGTCGCCAGTGTCGTCGCCATCCTGATCACCGTGCCGCAAGCCGGCTCCTATGAAGTGCACGTCCCCGTCGCCGTGTACGCGATCGTCTCGGTCACCCAGATCCTCGCGCCCACCGCCGCCGGCGCCGCGTACTCGCGCCGCATCGTGCGCTCGATCCTGGCCTGGCAGACGGATGCCCGCCGCGCCATCGTCGCCCGCACCGAAGAAGCCCGCGGCCAGATGGCCCGGGCCGTGGTGGAGCAGCAGGTCTCCGCCCTGAAGTCCGGCGTCATCCCGTTCCTCGCCGAGCTCCTCGAGCGTGGCACCGTCACCGCCCTGGACGTGGCGCAGGCCGGCCAGCTCGCCGCCGAGGTTCGCCGCACCCTGGTCGCCGAGATCGACCGCACCTGGCTGGACTCCGTGGCCACCCGGGAACGTGCCGCCCTGGCCGAGCGCGGTACCCCGGGCCTGCTCGTCGTGGCCGACCCCGAGCACCGGGCCACAGCGTTCCGCGCCGAACAGCGTGCCGCCACCGCCGCCCTGATCGGGGCCCTCTGCGCCGCGCCCGGCTTCGACCCGCACAGCCTCGTCGTGCAGATCACCGGCTCGAGCACCCCCACGCCGCCCCGGCCCGCCCCGGCCACCCTCACCGCCCCCAGGCCCACCCTCACCAAAACGGCACCGCCGACATCCGTCGCGGTCGACACCATCACCATCCAGGCCGCCCTCGACCTGCCGCCCCGCAAGGTGCGCGCGCTGCTGCGCCCCTACCTCGGCGTCATCAGGGTGGTCTTCGCCAACGTGCGGGTCACCGTGCGGCGCCCCTCCCTCACCATCGAGTTCGACGGCGCCCGCGACCCGCACCAGGTCGGGCCACCCCGGGAGGCCCTGGCCACCCCGGCCACCCCCGCCGGGGTTCGCGCCAAGCAACCGCCCCGCCAAGTACGCTGAACCTCAAGAAACAAGACGTACAAGACGTATAAGAGGGCGGTACCGGCGGTAATGGCGAAACTGTATTTCCGATACGGGGCGATGAACAGCGGCAAGAGCACCTCGATGCTCCAGGCCGCCTACAACTATGAGGAGCGCGGCCACCGGGTGTTGCTGGCCAAGCCGTCGGTCGACACCAAGGGCGACCGCGGCATCCTCTCCCGCCTGGGCGTCACCCGCGGCGTCGACTTTCTGCTCACCCCCGAGACGGATGCCTACGCCCTGTTCCAGCAGCACCGGCGCGAGACCGAGGCAACCACAGGGCTCGACGTCAGCGCCCTGCTCGTCGACGAGGCACAGTTCCTCACCGAAACCCAGGTCGACGACCTGCTGCGCATCGCGATCCTCGAGAACATCCCGGTGCTCGCCTACGGCATCCGCACCGACTTCCAGACCGTGGCCTTCCCGGGCAGCCGCCGGCTGCTCGAGGTGTCGCACAGCCTCGAAGAACTCAAAACCATCTGCCGGTGCGGTCGCAAGGCCGTCTTCAACGGGCGCAAGGTCGACGGCGCGTTCGTCTTCGACGGCGACCAGGTAGCAATCGACGGCGTCGAGGTGACCTACGAGTCGCTCTGCGGCTCCTGCTACCTCGAGGAGAGCCACGGCGTGCTCAACAACCGACGCCGGGAACCGGCGGAGCGAGGGCGCTCAATCGGCGTGGATTCGCACGAAGCGAGTCCGGCCACCGAGAGCGCCCCAGCTTGCCCCCCGGCAAGTTCCCCATCATCACCCTAGGGAAGCATCCGCGGCGGCAAAAGCCGTCATTTATCAGGGCACTCGATTCCGCACGGCAGAAGAGGCAGATATGCACAGGTTCCGCGTTGCGCTGATCGACGACCACGAGATCGTGGCGCGCGGGTTCGCCGGCCTGTTCGCCACCCTGCCCGAGATCGAGGTGGTGGCCACCGTCGCCACGGTCGCCGAGCTGCTGGCCGAGGTGGGGGAGACCCCGGTCGACCTGGTGATCCTCGACCTGCGCCTCTCCGACGGCTCCACCGTCACCGGCAACGTCGACCGGCTGCGGGCCACCGGCGCGGCCGTGCTCGCGTTCACCGGCGGTGACGACGCGGGTCTCATGCGCGCCGCCGCCCGCAGCGGTGTGCTCGGCGTGGTGCGCAAGTCCGAACCCACCGACGTGCTGCTCGACGCGGTCACCCGGGCAGCGGCCGGCGACACCATCGCCTCCACCGAGTGGGCGGCAGCGCTGGATGGCGACCCCGACCTCTCCGATGCCGGCCTGAGCCCCCGCGAGCGGGAGGTGCTCTCGCTCTACGCCGCCGGTGCCAAGGCCCCGCTGGTGGCCTCGCACACCGGACTGTCCGAGCTCACCGTGGTCGACTACATCCGCCGGGTGCGCTCGAAGTACGAGAGGGTCGGCCGGCCGGCGAACACCAAAATCGACCTGTACAAGCGTGCGCTGGAGGACGGCATCCTGCCGGTGCCCGGCCGCTCATGACCGCGCTGACGGGCAGCCCCGGCACGCTGCAGGCCACCGACCCGACCGTCCCGATTCCCATGGTCGCCGAGCGACCGGCCCACACGGCCACCGCCAACCTCACCCGGCTGCTCTGCATCGCCGTGGCGGCCGCGGCCGGCATCTTCGGCCTGCTCTCACTGCCGTCGTTCCTGGCGCAGGCCTGGCCGAACTCCGCGTTGGCTGCGGCCGCCTGGGCCGCGTCGTTCGGCCTGCCGATCGCCCTGGGCCTGACCGCCCGGTGGGGATCGGCGCGCATCCTGCGGGGCATTGTCGCAGCCGAGGCGCTCAGCTTCGTCGGGATCCTCGGATTCTGGCTCATCGTGCGCAGCACACCGCTGCCCGCCGGCGCCGACATCCCCTGGGTGATCACCTTCACCGGGGTGCCTTGCGTGGCCGTGGCCATCTTCGCCCAACCCCGTCTGGTGTGGGCGTTCACGGTGCTCACCTCCACGCTCAGCGGTTTTGTGCGCTTCACCACTTCCGCCGAGGCCGACCCGGCCCTCATCGGCCTGGCCGACGGCCTGTACTCGCTGCTGCTGGTCAGCGTGTTCGTCGCGTTCACCCTGGCCGCCCGACGCGCCTCGGCCCGCGTCGACGAGGCCACCCTGCTCACCCGGCAGGCCGAGGCGCACCGGGCCGCGCGGGTGGCCCGCCGGCAGGAGCGACTGAGCATCGACGCGCTGGTGCACGACAGTGTCATTTCCACCCTGCTGATGGCGGGCCTGGGCCGCACCCCGCCGTCCGTGGTTTCCGGCCACGCGTCCAAGACCCTCACCCAGCTCGATGCGCTGCGCGCCCCGCCGCCGCAGCCGGTGCTGCTGGTCTCCGACGCCGCCGCCCGCATCGGCACGCTCGCCAATCAAATCGCCCCGGCTGCCGTGGTGCAGGTCGACAACCCGGCCCGCGCCGGCCAGGAAGCGGGCATCGAACGCACCGTACCGTCGGCGGCCGTGACGGCCATCCTCGGCGCGGTCGGCGAGGCCCTGCGCAACTCGGTCAACTCGGCCGCGGGGCAGGACCCCGCCCGGACGGTGCACCGCCGTGTCACGGTGCTCTCCACCACCGACGGCTTCCAGGTCACCGTCAGCGACGACGGCGTCGGCTTCGACCCGGCCCAGGTGCCGCCCGAGCGGCTGGGCATCGCCGAGTCCATCCTGGGCCGCATGTCCCGGTTGCCCGACGGCGCCGCCCACGTGCGCTCCACCCCAGGCCGCGGCACCGACGTAGTGGTGGCCTGGGCCCCCGACCGCGAGCCCGCGAATCGCGCGCCAATTTACCCAACGCCACCCCAATCGGTCGAGCCTGTCGAGACCCCATCGATCGAGCCCCATCCGTCGGTCGAGCCTGTCGAGACCCCCACCTTCCTCTCCAGCTCCCTCGACCTCACCACCCCCATGGCCCGCCTCATCCTGGCCCTCTTCGTCTTCGTCCACGGCCTGCTCGCCGTCATCAACATCGTCCCCGGCCGGCCGCTGGCCCTGATGCTCGGCGCCTACGTCGCGATCGTGCTCTCCGCCATTACCCTGATGCGCCCCATGAACCGCCCCTTCCCCCGCACGCAGGTGGCCGTGGCCCTCACCCTCAGCGGCGTCGGCGCCATTTTGATGTTCGGCTACCTGCCCGCCCACGACGAGGCTCCGTTCGCGCACTGGCACCTCGGCGCGATCACCCTGATCCTGGTGGTGCTCGCCGCCCGCGGCCAGATCCGGTCGGCCTGGATGGGCTACGCGGTGCTGGCCCTTCTCACGGTGGGCTGGGCGGTCGAGACCGGCCAGTCGGCCATGGTCGGGGTGGACCTGGTCAGTCGGCACGCCGGTACTCTGCTCGCCGGCAGCCTCTTCGTCGTCGGGCTCGGCCGCTCCGAACGTGACCTGCGGGTGCTCACTCAAGACGACCTGGCCCGCGCCCGGCAAGACGCCACCACCGTGGCGGCCATCCGTGAGCGCAAGGCCCAGCTCCGCCGGGTCAACGCCCTCGCCCGGCCCACCCTGCTGCGCCTCGCCGAGCCACACGCCCTCACCGCGGAGGAGCGCGCCCAGTGCCTGCTCGTCGAGGCCAGCCTCCGCGACGCCATCCGCGGCCGCTGCCTGTTCGTGCCCCCGGTCGTCCACGCCGTCCAGGCGGCCCGGCTGCGCGGCGTGGAGGTCACCGTGCTCGACGACAGCGCCGACACCCCGCCCGAGCAGCTCGAGACCCTCGCCCGCACCGTCGTCGACGCGCTCGACACCATCGAACACGGCCGCGTCACCGTACGTGTGCTGCCGGCCGGCCGAGCGGATGTGGCCACCCTCGTGATCGAGTCCGGCACCCACCGCATCCTGGGCGTCGGCCCCGACGGCACCGTGCGGACCCCCGAGTAGCCGGGCCACCCTCGTGCGGGGGACCGCTGTCACGGCGGCCACCCTCCGTGACGCTCTGTGCCCACACCTCCCGTTCGAGGGTCATTTTGCGCCGCAGATGTGCAAAGATGACTTCGGGGATAATGCAATACGAGCGGTTCCTCTCGACGAGTACATACCGAAGGAACGCGCGTGGAACTAAAGGACTATCTCAGGATCTTCCACAAGAGTTGGATCCTCATCCTGGCTCTGACCCTGTTTGGTGTCGCTGCGGCGGCTATGGCGGCCATTGCGACTACTCCCACCTACGTCGCCAGCACACAACTTTATGTCTCTGTGAAGTCCTCGGGAGAAGCCGGAAGTGGCGAGCTCGTTGCCGGTACAAGCTTCGCCCGCCAGGCGGTCACGTCTTACGTCGATGTGGTGAACAGTGCCATCGTGCTGGATCAAGTGATCACCGACCTCGACCTTGAACTCACGGCAGCCCAGCTCGCGGGAATGGTCGAATCATCGTCTCCGCTAAATACAGTCCTGATTGACGTTTCCGTCACCAATGACGATCCGGAACTCGCTGCCAAGATCGCCAATTCCGTCGGTGAGAACTTCAGCAAGATCGTGGTCGACGAGCTGGAGAAGCCGGACGGCGAGGCGGTAAGCCCAGTGAAAATTGCGACGATCCAGCCCGCGCTCGTTCCCGGATCTCCAGCCAGCCCGAACGTCCCGCTGAACATCGCCCTCGGGTTGCTCGTAGGTCTGGCGCTGGGCATCGGTCTTGCCGTGTTGCGCAGTGTTCTTGACACTCGCATTCACAGTTTGCACGACATCGACCTCGTCACGGATGCCCCGATGCTTGGTGGCATCACGAACGACCCCGATGCGCGTATCCGGCCGCTGGTCGTCCACTCTGACCCCAAGAACCCTCGTGCGGAGTCTTTCCGCAGCCTGCGCACGAACTTGCAGTTCGTCAATATCGAAGGCGGCCCTCGCAGCTTCGTGGTCACCAGCTCCATCCCGGGTGAGGGCAAGAGCACCACCACCGCCAACCTCGCTATCGCTCTGGCCGAGACCGGGGCCCGTGTGGCTCTCGTCGACGGCGACCTTCGGCTGCCTCGTGTTGCCGAGTACATGGGCATCGAGGGTGGGGTAGGCCTCACAGACGTACTCATCGGCCGGGCCGAACTCGGCGACGTGATGCAAAAATGGGGCAAGAACAAGTTGTTTGTTCTACCCAGCGGGCGCGTACCCCCAAACCCAAGCGAGCTGCTCGGTTCGGCTGCCATGGCCAATTTGCTTGCGGTGCTCACTGACGAGTTTGACGTTGTGCTCATCGACGCGCCGCCCTTGCTCCTGGTGACGGATGCGGCCGTACTGAGCAAGCTCTGCGGTGGCGCGATCATGGTCGTAGCTTCAGGGCGCACCAAGCGCAACGAGCTGGCCAGTGCGCTGAAGGCTCTCGAGCGCGCCGGTAGCCGACTTGTGGGCATGGTCATCACGATGCTCCCCACCAAAGGCCCCGATTCCTACGGTTACGGCCAGTACAGCTATGGCACGGCCCTTGAGGAAGAGAAAGCCGTGGAGGTGCGCGACGTGCCCGGCCGTCGCAGGTTCGGCAAGACGCGACGGAGAACTGCGTAATGGCTAAGTTCACGATCCTCACGGTGTGCTCCGGAAACATCTGCCGGTCACCGCTCGCCGAGCAGTTACTCCGCGTCGGTTTGGCGCCGTGGCCCGAGGTCACGCTCGGCAGTGCCGGAACAATCGGCCTTGCCGGTCACGCGATGCCCCATAAAGCCGCCGACCTGTCCCGGCATTACGGCGGCGATCCCACGGCGCACGTTGCACGAGTTCTAACAGCGGAGCATCTCAGTGAGGCTGACCTCGTCTTCGCCATGTCGAGGGAGCATCGACGGGCGATCGTGGAACTCCTTCCGCGGGCAATTCGGTATACCTTCACCATTCGTGAATTCGCGAGACTTATCAATGGGGTCACCGACGAAGACCTCGACGAGGCCGCGGCGCTGCAATTGCACGACGTTGTCGGTCGCTTCTCCACACTGGTTGGTTTGGCGGCGTCACAGCGCGGGGGAGTGAAGCCGCCCGATTCTCCCGACGATGATGACGTAGTCGACCCTTACCGCCGCAGCGATGAGGTCTATGCCGAATCAGCCCGCCAGCTTGTCCCTGCTGTGAACGATGTCGTGTCACTGTTCCACAGATCTACCAGAGTTCTTCAGCCCTAGGGGGGCACCATGGGCGCAAGCAAACCCAGCAGCCGCAAGAACCGCAACAACCGCACCCGCCGACGCCTTCTTATCGCCGGCCTTGCCGTCTTCCTTCTTGTCGACGCCGGCCTGGTCGCCTTTGCGCTGACGGCTCCCAAGCCAGCGGCCAGCGCAGGAACGGTGGCGGCTGTGCCGACCGCTACCCTCTCACCGGTCGAAACCCCCGAGGCCACGCCGGCCCCGGAAGTCGAGCCTGTCGAGGCCATGGCCACAGCGACAGTCGTCCCAACCCGAATCCTTGGCGCACTTGACGAGTCAACAGCTTGGCGCGCTCTAACCGGCACCTGCCCTTCCACCTCGGCTAATCTCGAACTCACCACGGATTCAGGTGCGACTTGGGAGAGCTTCAACGCTTCGACTGAAACGGGCGCGTCGTCCGTATTGGCGATCAATGTTGCCGATGATTCAGAGGTGTCACTGGTGACCCTCGACGCGGCTGACTGTGGACCCCAACTCGTCACAACATTCGTCGCGGGCAACGCGTGGAAGTCATACCCAGATCGCGTCGCGGCGGAGTGGTACGTCAACCCGGCCACTTCAAACACAGCGCATACCCCCGCCGGTGATGTGGCGGCTCCGTGCGTTTCCGTGGCCGCGATCGCGGTCGCAGACAGCTCCACTGCTGCCGTCCTATGCATCGACGCTTCCGTATTCACGACCCAGGACTCTGGCGCTACATGGTCTGCCCCTTCGAACGTTCCGGGCGCGGCGGCCATTGCGGGGACGAACGAGGGATTCCAGGTCGCAGTCGCGAATCCGGCGGGTTGCGTCGGTATCTCGCTGGTTAGCGTGTCTCGAGATGGCGCCCTCGATGACACGTCGCGGCCCTGCGTTGATGCGATTGTCGGCCCGGGTGAGACTGGTCTCTCAGTAGGCGAGGACGGCACACTCTGGCTCTGGGCAGGCGACCGGTTCGCCCGGTCTGCAGATGGCGGTGCGACGTGGGGGTGAACAGCCGCACGTTGAGCTGGCAGCGTGCTTACGCGGCCCGGCTCTTCTTCACAGACCTCGCGGTCATCGTTGGGGCGGTCTTGGGTAGCCAAGTCTTGTGGTTCGGGCCGCGACGCTCGGAACTGCGCATTCCCATCGAGAATATTACCGATTTCACGATCGGCTACACTCTCGTCTCCCTAGGTCTAATCGCGTTCTGGATGTTGGCACTCGAGTACTACGCCACTCGTGATCACAAGACCATTGGAACCGGTAGCACCGAGTACAAACGCATTCTGGACGCAAGCGCTCGGATATTTGGTTTTACAGCGATTATCGTATTCCTGCTCAAAGTGGATTTGGCTCGTGGGTACTTTCTCACGGCACTACCGATCGGGCTCATCTTGTTACTTCTCGGCCGATGGGGATGGCGGCAGTGGCTCGTAAGGCGGCGGCTCGAGGGTCGCTATGTGCACCGGACCATAGTTGTGGGGGAGCGGGACAAATGCGTCCATGTCGTTGTTGGAATCCGCCGAGATATGGCAGCGGGACTTTCAGTAGTTGGAGCCATTTCGGAAAACGGTAAGGTCGCGCAGAATCTTGTCGACGGTGTTCCGGTCCTGGGGGACTTCAGCCAAATTCTCGAGTCGATTGAGCGGGTCGGCGCCGACACAGTTATCTTCACAGGAGCCGATAATTTCGGACCGCGGAGGCTGCGCGAGCTCGGCTGGGAACTTGAAGTGCTCAAGGTCGATCTCATCATGGCGCCGGCACTGACCGACGTAGCAGGCCCACGTATCCATGCACGTCAGGTCTCAGGATTGCCCCTCATCCAGGTTGACTTTCCTTCATTCGAGGGTGCCCGGCATTCCGCAAAACGGGCCTTTGACCTCATAGCCTCTGGTCTAGGTCTCCTGGTTCTGAGTCCTATCTTCTTGTGGATTGTTGTCGCTGTGCGTCGAGACAGCCCCGGCCCGGTCTGGTTTCATCAGGAACGTGTGGGGTTGAACGGCCACGTGTTCAGAATGGTCAAATTTCGCTCGATGGTTGCAGATGCTGAGGCCAAGCTGCCGACTCTGCTGGATCAGTCTGACGGCAACGGCGTGTTGTTCAAACTTAGGGCAGATCCGAGAGTTACCAAGGTTGGGTCGGTGCTGCGTCGCTACAGCCTTGATGAGCTCCCGCAGCTTATCAACGTGTTCCGAGGTGACATGGCACTTGTGGGGCCGCGCCCTCCTCTCGCTCGCGAGGTCGAGTCTTACGACGGTTCGGCACGTCGACGATTGCTCGTTAAACCAGGCATCACGGGGCTTTGGCAAGTTAGCGGACGTTCAGACCTCTCTTGGGAGGACAGCATCAGACTCGATTTGTATTACGTCGAGAACTGGTCTCCGACCGGGGACGTGATCATCCTCTACCGCACTATCCGAGCGATCCTTCGGCCAGCTGGAGCGTATTGACTTTTCTGTACCAATTTTCTGCGCTAGCAGCGACCACCCGCGAAAAGTGCGAGCACCAGAACCAATAGATATGAGCCAGTTTTGAAGTCAAACACAATACAACAGGCAGAGCGAGCCGAGATGCAGCGCGTTGGCCCCGTCGAGTTCGCAGTCAGCGACCCCCAGCTTGCCTGCCGACGAATTCTCGATTTGGTCCGAGAAGGGCAAGGTCGGCACGTGCATCTCGCCAATGCCTACACGATCGCGCTTGCCGACAAGTCAGCCGCCTATCGACAGGTTCTGGCCACGCCCGCAGTGAATTTTCCCGACGGCAAACCCATCGGATGGGTATCGCGTTTGAGGCGGCAGTCACCCAGGCTTAGACAGGTCCGCGGTCCGCAGCTGTTTCTAGATGTTTTCGATCAGGGCCGGTCCAGGGGTACGCGGCACTACCTCCTGGGTTCCACTCCAGATGTACTGGCACGATTGGAGGTCCGACTAGGTGACCTCTTCCCGGGCGTCGAAATAGTCGGCACCGAGAGCCCACATTTTCGTGCCTTGTCAGTGTCGGAGCATGCAGAACAGGATGGTCGGATTCGGGACAGCGGAGCGGACATAGTCTGGGTTGGCCTTGGCACGCCAAAACAAGATTTTGAGGCCATGCGCTTGGCAAATAGCCTTCCGATCGTGGCCATCGCAATCGGTGCCGCTTTCGACTTCGCAGCTGGCACGCTCCGTGAGGCACCCCCTTGGATGACCGCACTCGGTCTTGAGTGGTCCTACCGCTTACTCAGAGAGCCCAAAAGGCTCTGGAGGCGCTACTTATTTGGAAACGCCCGATTCCTAAAGGCGGCGATTTTCGCGCCCACGCGGTTGGAGCAATAAATGCTGCGTCGATTCGTAAACTGGATCATGCGCCGGATCGCTGTGCGTGCCAATGTGACCATCGGTTCTGGGTTCCACGTCGGGCCGGGGTCAACCATCTGGGCGCCTCAATCGCTCGCCATCGGTAAGGACGTGTACGTCGGGAAGAACGTCACGATTGAGGTCGACGGCAGGATCGGAGACGGCGTACTCTTTGCGAACCTTGCGGGCGTCGTTGGGCGAACTGACCATGACCTTCATGACCTGGGTTCCAGTGTCAGACGCAGTCGATGGGTTGGTGATTTTCCGGTGTCATTGAGCCGCGAGACGGTTATTGGCTCGGATGTGTGGCTCGGGTACGGCGCCATAGTTCTATCCGGGGTATCTGTAGGCGATAGCTCAATCATCGGCTCCGGAGCGCTAGTAATGGGGGATGTCCCCGCCAACTCCATAGTTGTCGGCAATCCGGCAAGGGTTGTAGGGCAACGATTTAGCGAGGACGATCTTGCCCTTCACTGGGCAGCGCTGACTGCGACCGGCCATCGAATTCTCGTTGGGCAAGCAAAGGATGAGTCTTGAGGATCGCAATCATTCACCCGTGGCTGCCGCAGTATCGAAAGCGCTTTTTCGAGCTGCTGGTCCACGAGGCAGGTCTAAAAGGAGTCGAGGTGCACGTCTACTACGGCGAAACTCCGAGGGAATGGCGCGCCAGAAATGACTCAGTCTCGTCCCCGTCGGCCCGGCTCTTGAGGACTTGGTTTTTTTCGATCCGGGGACGGGACGTTTCATTCAAGGACTTACGACCCGTTCGAACTGGCGGACCGTATGACTTAATTATTGCCGAGCAGGCTGTCCGAAATATCGAAACATATCTTCTCGTCGCTGGGCGGCGCAAGACACCGGTCGCTTTCTGGGGTCATGGGCGCACTTTCACGGTTCGCGTGAGCCGTAACCAGGAAAACCTAAAGCAATGGCTGACACGACGTGGGCTCTGGTTTCTCGCCTATACAAAGGGCGGCGCACAAGCCGTCGTGGAGGCAGGATTTCCAAGTGATCGTGTGACTGTTGTTCAGAACTCAATCGACACAACAGTGTTGAAACAATCGATCGAAGACATGCGGGTCGACGAAATTAGTGCGTTCAATAGCTCCCACGATTTGAAAGGCAAAACGGCCCTTTTCGTCGGGGGTTTGGACGCGTCCAAACGAATTCAGTTCCTCCTAGAAGCCGGAGAAATCGCACACACATTGGACAGTGACTTCCGGCTCATCATCGCAGGAGATGGCGATGAGCGGGACGTCGTCGAGCGTTTTCAGATCGAACGACCATGGTTGATCTTTTTGGGACCAGTTTTTGGGTCCTCCAAGGCAGTCGCAATGGCGGCTTCACAAGCGATGGCGATGCCCGGTCGAGTTGGCCTCGTAGCCGTTGACGCCTTCGCCGCCCGACTGCCAGTTATAACGACTGACTGGCCGTGGCACGCACCAGAATTCGAGTATCTAGAAGACGGGGTGAACGCTGTTGTGACGAAGGACGACACGCACGCTTACGCGACCGGACTTGATGCGGTTTTTCGGGACCACGCCCTGCTGCTTTCCCTGAAGGCCAATTGCGGGTTGGCGGGCGAGGCATACAGCGTCGAGGTCATGGTTCAGAACTTCCTGCACGGAATTTGCCGGGCTTTGGAGGTGGGCCGCCGATGAATTTTAGTGTGCTGATGGCTTGCCACAATAGGAAGCCTCTCACCGTCCGCGCGATCGACCGCGCGCAGGACGCGGCGGACTTCGCTGGAATTCAGATCTCGTTCACGGTCTTTGACGACGGTTCCACAGATGGAACGGGCGCGGCGCTCGAGGCGATGCCTCAATCCATCCAGATCTTGCGCGGAGACGGAAGTGCATTTTGGGCGAAGAGCATGGCCGCTGCTGAGGCCGTGACGCTGAGGTCCTCTGAGACTTCGACAGACAGCTTCCTGCTTTGGCTGAATGACGATGTCGAACTTGATCGCGACGCGCTCCTTTTGCTAACTGATGCCATTGCTCGGAATCCCGGAGCCGTGATTGTAGGGGCCATGCGAGACCCGCGGTCTGGTGACGTGACCTACTCCGGGCTGACAAGAAGTGGGAGACATCCGTTAAAGTTCTCGGCAATAATCCCTCGGGACGCCTGCCAGTCGGCTGACACATTCAATGGCAACCTTGTTGTTGTTCCGCATGAAACGGCGCGCCAAATTGGCGGGATCGACGGTGAGTTCTCCCATGCTTTCGCGGATATTGACTACGGGTTGCGAGCCGCGCGTCTCGACATTCCCATTATCCTGGCGCCCGGGACTTACGGTGCATGCACCCGCAACGCTATTCCACCTCGCGGGCCGGCACGGGCTGATTGGGCTACTTTCCGGGGCCCAAAGGGCGGAGGCAACTACCCGTCGCTGCGGCGGATTCTCGAAAAGAGCCATAAACGTTCGTGGAGATTGGTCATCGCTACCACCTACGTGCTCTGGTGGGCGCGCAGGATGCAGACCCTTGGTTCTTTGCGATGACTGACAACGGCAATAACCGGGCTTTACGTGGAGATGATAGGCAAGGCGAGAGCAGCACCGTGCGAAAAATAAAAGTCGTTCACCTGCTTGGGGCCCTAAACCCCAGCGGTATGGAACGGATGCTGGTCTCTGGTGCCGAACATTTCGCGCGCCATGGGGTTGAGGCTTTAGTAGTCGGCCAGGGTGAAACCCATCCCTATTCGAACGAATTGTGTGCAGCTGGATATGACGTAGTGACCATCCCCTCGGTCCGGACCCTGAAAGGGGCATTAGCGCTCCGCTTGCTCATTAGAAGAACATCCCCGGATGTGCTTCACATACATAGTGAGGGAGGGTACGCGATCTCTAGCCTCTCTGCTGTTTTCTGCTCGAGTGGACCAGCAGTGATTCGTACCGTGCACAACGTGTTTACTCCGCGCGGCCGCACAAGGCTATCGCGGCGGATTCAATCCGCAATTGGAGACGCCGTAGCTCGCTTTCTGGTGGTTCCATCGCCAGATGTTCAGGCAAACGAGGCCCAATTCGGGCGCAAAACCACGCTGATTTACAACTGGGTAGCTGACGACATTGGCGTGACCCAGCAGAATCCCCCGCAGCCAGTTTTAGATGAGACCCAGAGTGCGTTGATTGTGGGCAACTGCTCCGCGATAAAGAATCATGAACTTGTTCTCGGGCTCCTTTTCAATGGTGGCTTTGATCTCTATCACCATGGAGATGAATCTCACGCGAGCGCGGACGAACATGAATGGCTTGAACGGTTTAGCGCTGCCGGACGGCTGCGTTCTCGGGGTAGCGCCGCCCCAACTGAGAGCTTGAAGCAAGCCTCGTTTTTTGTCATGCCGTCCACTCAAGAAGGAATGCCCGTTTCGCTCGCGGAAGCATTGACTGCGGGGCTGCCAGCGTTGGTGAGTGACGTAGCTGGCTTGCGGTGGGCAGGGACAGTCCGTCGAGTTCGCCTAGTTAGCAACGATTTGGATTCTTGGTCGGCAGCGCTCGACAAGACTTCGATTGAGAATCTGCAGATCGAAGCTGGAGATGTTCCCCCCGACTTCAGCGCAGCAAGAGGGGTCGCTGAATACGTTCACTTGTATCGCCAGGCAGCCGACGTTGAAAGCAGTGTGCTCTAGATGCAAACGACCGAATTCCTTCTCAAATCCTTCCCCTTCCCATCGGGTGCTTTCGACGATGAGATGAAGATTCAGGTACACGAGGAAACCTACGTTGGCTCACTCGATCCCGTGGCATCCTTCATCGTTCCAGTACACAATCAAGAGTCGATGATTGTCGGTAATTTAGAACTGATTCGAGAGCACGCAGCACTTAATCACGAGATTGTCGTGATCGCCGACGGTTGCACTGACGGCTCGCTTGAAAAGATCATGGGCTGGTTCGCGACGGTACGAAACCAACCTGCGCGAACAGCGCGTGTTGTTGTCGTGGAGATCCGGGAAGGTGTGTTCGAGACGATCTCCGACTCAATCGGCATCCATCTGTCGTTCGCGCCTCTTATCATCGAGATCCAGGCAGACATGTCGATACAGCACCCTGGATTCGACAAAGAGCTTTTCGACGCGCTCGCACTGAACCCAGATGTCTTTGCGGTTAGCGGCCGCGGGGCCCACAGCCTTTCTCGCCTTCCTCACTTCAGACTTAATTCGACACGCCCGGCGAGAATGATGGCTGCCTTGGGATTGCGCGCTTCCAGGTGGTGGAACGGTCGAAGAGGGGCCTACATTCCCTCCCTGGCGGAGTACCTACTTTCAGACAGTATCGGGCGTGTTGGGGATCTCGTGGACCTCCCGACTCAGTTGACTAAGTCCAGCTGTCTCTACATTCACGAGACAGTGATGCGTGGCCCGCTCGCCTTCTCCCGAGAGAATTACACGTCCCTAGGGGGATTCGATACTGCCGCTTTCTTCCTCGGGAATGACGACCATGACCTGGTACTCAGAGCCTGGATCGAGAAACGTCAACTCGCTGCCTACCTGCCGATAAGATTCGATTCTCCCCTCGAGGCCGGTTCGACAAGAGCGGTCAAGTCGCCGGCTGAGACGCGCAGATTTCAAGCCCTGCAGAGTTACTACGTCGAAGCCGAGAGAGAAAGTGTGCTCTCCCAGCACGGGCCAACCAACCAATCCAGGACGCGATCAATTCGTAAGCTTCCGCGCGTACGGCGTTCGACCCAATGACTCTCGTTGCGCGAGTAATTCGTTCCGGTGCCACCCGGAATTCATGCCTTATGAGCGTGGATGGAGAGTCTTCCTTATGGGTCCTCTAGCCTTGCTTCTCATCGCACCGGTCGCAGTCGTTGCATTGCTGTTGCTCGCAGCCCTCGTGCAGAGACATCCGGCGTATGGCGCGTTCGGTTCCTACATTATGGTGCTCCTCCAATGGGACTTCCCAGTGCAACTGCCGGTAGTGACGCTCGGTGGCAACAATATTTTCTTCCCCGATCTGGTCGCGATCATTCTCACCCTGGTGATGCTCAACAACTGGAGAACACTCCTCAGAAATCTTGGGTGGGTAACCCTGCCATGGGCGCTTTTTGCCCTGTGCATCTCCTTGGGTGTAGTCCGCGGGATCAATGAATTTGGACTGGGTCTCGCTATCAACGAGGGGCGCTCTTTGTTGCTCCCGCTGATTGCGACGGGATGGGCGATGTCCATCGACTGGACGGACGAAAAAACTCGCAGCGTCCTTATCGGGCCCCTTCAGGTGGTCGGCTGGCTCCTAGTGGTTCTGGCCGGATACCACGCTCTTCGATACGGCCTTGGCACAGCCAGCTCGAACTTCATCGATATCGACGGAGTGGCACAATCTGGTCGGGTACTCATGCAGAACCAGGCCCTCGTACTTGGAATAGCCGCCCTTCTCGCCCTCAGACAATGGGATACGACCGGAGACCGCAGGTACCTTCTGACTTTCGTCGTTTTCATCGGTGTTGTTGCAGTCAGTCAGCAGCGCACTGTTTGGTCTGCGGTTGCCGCTGCCCTGGGGGTGTTGATGCTCTTTGGCTGGCCACGCTTAAGGAGAGTGCTACTTCTCGGTGCCGTGGTAGTTGTAGTTACTGTGCTTTTCGCTCCATCGCTTCCCTTGGTGGCAGACATCATGAAGTCTTTCTCGGATCAGACCACGTACGACGCGCGGCTTGCAAGTTGGGCGCAGTTGATTAGTCAATCCGTGGCCAGCGGACCAGTAGCAGTGTGGTTTGGTCAGCCCTTCGGTTCCGGATACGTGCGGTTGGAGCCAAACGGCCTCATTGCAACATTCTCGCCGCACAACTGGTATCTGCTTTTGTTTCTCCGGACTGGGCTAGTTGGCCTCATTGCCTACTCCACTGCTGGTGCCTACGCAATTCTGAAGCTACTTTCCACCCAAAAATCCGCAGCGGCACTTTCGGTGTTGGCTGCAGTAATGGTCTTCTGCTGGTCATATGGCTTTTCGTGGACGTTCTGTATCCCTGCCGGATGGGCTCTGGCGACGGCGTATCGCGCCAAAAGATCGACCGGGAACCTTGAATCGCCACTTCCAGTCCCGCTGACCAGCACATTGGTGGTACGCAAGTGAAGCGAGTACTCGGCAGCAGAACTTCTCTGGGAGACCGGAATCAGATTGATGAAGCGCGCCGGCTGGAAGGCTCGATCGAGCCGTCGTTGGTATCGCGCAGGCTTAGAGGATTGACCAGCCAGGCCATCCAGGTCACGATTGTTCTTGCCATCTCCCAGTTGCTCGTTGCCGTTGCCTACGCCATTGGTGCTCGAGCCACATTACCGTCCGCCCTCGGGATCAGTCTGTCGGCGATCGCGATCGCATCCGTAGCCGCAGCGTTGGTTGACTTCGGACTTAGTGCATTCCTAATTAGAGAAGTCGCCAGTGGCAGGTGCGACAACGCGGCAATGTATTCACGGTTGTGGCAGAGGCTTCTGCTGGCGGGTCTAGTAGGGACAGTCCTTTTCACGGGCGGCTTACTGGTCCTCATCTCCATTGCAGCTGATTGGGGATTTCTCCTTTGGGTGGGACTAATTTTTGCGTCGTCGCTGCTCCTTCAAACTGCGCAAGTGCCCTTACGTGCTCATGGAATGCTGGGGCTTATCTCCATCGCGACAGTTTTAGATCGACTCATTTTCCTTTCCTCAACCTGGGCTCTTATTCTGTTGGGCGTGGGCGGAGAGCTTGCCATCCCGCTTGGACTGGCGGCCGGAATGGGGTTTGACTCGGCTTTCTGTTTCGTCCTAAATATCCGCAAGATTCCCTCGGGACTGAAACCAAGCGGCAGGGTTCGGGTGGGCCCGCCATCACTATGGTTCACTGCGTGGCGAGGCACTCGGGGATACGGAATAGCAGCCGTTCTTGGCTCTGCCCAGCAATTGGATGTGACTATATTGGGATTTTCGGGCGGCGCCGCCGCCGCGGGAGCGTACGGAGCTGTGAGTAGATGGACGACCCCCCTGTTGCTGCCTTCTACTGCTCTCACTCAAGTCGGCATGGCACACGCTCCGAAAGCGAACTCGACTCGACTAGCGCTTCGGGGCTTGCGGCGAGTGGCTTGGATACTGGTGCTTGCAGTGATGGCGAGCCTGTTTGTCGCTGGGTTTGCGGGCACTATCGCGCCAGCGATTCTAGGGACTCAATACGACGATTCGTCCGCGATCTTCACCGTATTGGCGTTGTCGATCATTCCGACGCTCTTTGCCCAGCCACTCTCAATGGTTCTGCAGAGTCGGGGTAGAGAAGGGAAGGTCGCTTGGATTCTTGGACTGGGCCTGTTCCTTCGACTAATAACGTGTCTAATTCTCGGCGCGCAGCTTGGCGGCCTCGCTGCTGCATGGGCCGTAACAATCCAACAAGCTGCAATTCTGCTGATACTGGTTGCTCTGGTGCTCAGGGTCCTCGATATCGAACGCAAGAGTGAAAGAGCGGAGGACTGACCTTGTTTATTATTCTTACTGCTACCGTCACGCCGCAGGTTGACGAACACATACACGTGATCGACCCGGAGCGGCGACGAGAGCAATACCGATCGGCCATTGCAAAGTGGGTGAAGCTTAGCGAAAACCTGGATCTTCAGCCACTTATCGTTGAGAATAGTGGCGAGGACCTTCCACTCCTAATCCGTTCAGCCGTTGGCCATCGAGCTCAACAAATGCGCCATTTGGCTGTATCTCCTCCTCCGCCGCCTGTCGTCTTAATGGGCAAAGGTGCTGCAGAAGCCCAAATGCTGAATGCGGCTATACAATCATTGGGCTCTGTGGATGAACTCGAAATGGTTTTCAAATGCACAGGTCGACTCTTCGTGAAAAATTTCGACCGGTGCGTCACTCAAGCGCCTACTCAACAGAGGACCTTGATTGCGGATATTCCCCGGAAGAACTTCGGTTGGATCGACTCGAGGTTCTTCGGCGCAAGTCTCGGCGTGTGGAATAGCGAACTGCGCGAGGTGGGCGTTACATCAAACGACCGGGAAGGTATCAACTACGAGCACGAACTCGCGACGTCCGTAAACGATTCGGCGGCAAGTCTGAACGTCGCAGTCGAGAACTTCAGAGAAAAACCATGGATCGTTGGACAGTCAGGAACGACGGGGCACCTCTACGGGACGAGCTTCATCGAGACATCTCGGCGCACAATCATTCGGCCTCTCGACCGCCTACGTCGGCATTTGCAGGCCGACTTCACGGGGTACTAACCGTTCACCCGATACGCGGTGACTCGAATTGCGGTTTTGTGGACCCGGGCAGCACAAGAGACCGAACTCAGGAGGCCTCTGACCACGACCATTGTCGGCGAATCATGCGAGATCGGCAGGGTCCACTGGATCTGACGAACAGCTCATTGAGTGAAATGGACCGGCATGGGGTTTTCGCAAAGGCGAGAATTCTCTCTTCGCGTTCACCAGAACATTAACAACAAGGGAACACATTGTGAAAAAAGCACTGATTACGGGAATCACCGGCCAAGACGGGTCGTATCTGGCGGAACTCCTCCTCAGCAAAGGTTATGAAGTTCATGGGCTCATACGACGCGCGTCCACATTCAACACCACGCGGATTGACCATTTGTATGTCGATCCTCATGATCCGTTGGCGAAACTATTCCTTCACTACGGTGATTTGAGCGATGGAAGTCGACTCGTCACTCTCCTCGCAGAAATCCAGCCTGACGAGGTTTACAATCTTGCCGCCCAGTCTCATGTGCGTGTTTCCTTTGACGAGCCGGAGCACACTGGCGACACCACCGGGATGGGTACGATTCGCCTGCTCGAAGCGGTGCGGATGTCGGGCATTGAAACCCGCTTCTATCAGGCGTCATCGTCTGAAATGTTTGGCGCAACGCCTCCGCCCCAGAACGAGGAAACGCCCTTCTATCCGCGCTCTCCTTATGGCGCAGCCAAGGTTTACAGCTATTGGATCACCAAGAACTATCGCGAGGCGTATGACATGTTCGCCGTCAATGGGATCCTCTTCAACCACGAGTCCCCGCGCCGCGGTGAAACCTTCGTGACACGCAAGATCACCCGAGCGGTCGCAGCAATCAAGGCAGGCCAGCAAGACCACGTGTATCTAGGGAACCTGGACTCTATTCGCGACTGGGGGTACGCAGCGGAGTACGTGGAAGGAATGTGGCGAATGCTCCAAGCTGACGATCCTGACGATTTCGTACTTGCCACTGGCGGCAACTTCACGGTGCGTGATTTCGTCGAGACTTCCTTCAGCCACGCCGGCCTGAACTGGGAAGAACATGTCAAATTCGACGAGCGCTACCTGCGTCCCACTGAAGTTGATGCACTTGTCGGTGACGCGTCAAAGGCTGAAGATAGGCTTGGATGGAAAGCTGCAGTCGACACGGCGGAGCTCGCCCGGATCATGGTGGATGCGGACATCCAGGCCCTAGCCTGCCAAGGCAGCCGTTGGATCGACGAAGTGAAACTGGCCAGCTGGGGGACGAAGTAGAGATGAGTTCGGTGGCCTCAGATAATCTGGGTGACGCCCGGGACCAGGTCCAGTTCACACCCCAGCCTTTGGACCGCGCTGCGCCGTTCTATGTCGCCGGCCATCGGGGTCTGGTGGGTTCGGCAATTTGGCGGAGACTTGAAGGAGACGGATTCACGGATCTGCATGGCCGCTCTTCCTCGGAACTGGATCTGAAGGATCGGGACGCCGTGTTCGCCTTTTTCGCGGAGACACGGCCCCGCTACGTCGTGTTGGCCGCGGCCAAGGTGGGCGGCATTTTGGCAAACAGTACCTACCCGGTGGATTTCCTCAGCGACAACCTTCGTATTCAGGTGAACGTCCTTGATGCCGCGCTCGAGTATCGCGTTGATCGCTTACTTTTCCTTGGTTCATCGTGCATCTACCCTCGGATGGCACCCCAACCCATCACGGAGGATTCGCTTCTCACCGGGCATCTTGAACCAACAAATGATGCTTACGCGATTGCGAAGATCGCCGGAATTCTGCAGATTCAGGCGGTTCGGCGCCAGTATGGTTTGCCGTGGATCTCTGCAATGCCGACCAACCTCTACGGTCCAGGCGATAATTTCTCCCCAACCGGGTCGCATGTCCTGCCAGCGCTAATCCGTCGATACGACGAAGCCGCCCAATCCGGCGCAGCGAGTGTCACCAACTGGGGCACTGGAAGTCCTCGACGTGAATTCTTGCATGTGGACGACATGGCAGCGGCTTGTTTGCACCTGCTCGAGCACTACGATGGCCCGACGCAAGTGAACGTTGGTACCGGAAGTGACGTTACGATTAGGGAGATTGCAAACATAATCGCGCGTGTGGTCGGCTTCGGCGGAGAGACCCAGTGGGACTCGACCAAGCCGGACGGCACCCCTCAGAAGCTTCTTGACGTCTCATTGTTGGCAGACGCGGGTTGGTCAGCTGGGATCACTCTAGACGCTGGTCTCCGATCCACGGTCCAGTGGTATCGCGACAATCTTGAGTCCTTGCGGCAGTAGGTATTGGGGTCGCGTTTCCGATCAGTAACCTGATCTGAGACGCGAGACCTGCCGTGTGTGCTCGATTCGTGCAGCGGTGGGAATTCCCCGATCGGGGATGCTGCTGATCGACGCGGGTCGGGCTCCACGTTGTGGAGTTGTCAGATGATGAGGTCCATGTGGCGCTTTACCCCGGCGGGCGAGCCTCACGGTTGCCTTGCGGGGTCGGCGCATACTTGTGTGAGCGACCTCAGCGATGAAGGCCTCGTCGCATCGGTTTGGGTGCGGCATGCAGCCAACACGAGACCTCACGCAACGTGCCTGGAAGATAGCTCGCGCGGCTGGGCTTCGGAGTGCAATCAGACCGCGCTCGCCATTCCAGAGTCATCACCCGATGTCCGAAGTCGGGCGTGCTTAGGGACAGGTGATAGCGCCGAGTCGATCACGCCGTTGGAGCGCGACATCTAACGCCGCGGGAAGGCTCTCGGGCGGGAGCGGTTGGCTATGCGGGTGCGGTAGTAGAGACTTCCAAGACCCAGCATTAGCATGAGGGCGAGGCTCCCGATAAGTGCGGCAACTGCGAGGGGGGCTGAACCGGAGACTTCCGACGGGTTGTCGTACTTAACCTTTTCGAGGTCGTGGGCAGCTTCGGGCGTAGGTGACGAAGTGGGTATGGAGGTGCTTGTCTGCGGTTGCTGGGGCGTGGTCGGCACTTCGGGGGTCAGTGACGGGCTCGCTACCGGTGACACCTCGTCGGGTTGGGTGTTTTTGGCGCTGCCGTAGCGCGAGCTGCCGCCACCGGATTCTGCCGGAGTAGTTGTCAAGGTTGGTTTTTCAGATGACGGTTGGGGTGGAGCATCTGGCGACTCACTATCGACGGGCGTAGTGCTCGGTACCTCTCCGGAAATCGGAGGCACGGGTGCGATTGTTTCTTCGGTCGGATCGGGAGCGGGTACGTCCGTCGGTGGCACGACCGGTACTTCAGTTTCCGACATGGGCGGCGATTCTTCGGCCCAGGCGCTGACAGAAGGTGCGATTGTTGCAGATGCCAACGACAGTGCAATTGTTGCCGCAGTGATGGCTGTGGCCGAGAATATGAATCTGTTCATCAGGCGTTACGTCCCTACAGCGTCATGGTGATTGCAGCGAAGCCGGCGATTGCCGCGGCGGCCGCGGCGAGAACAAGAAATGCATATTGGAGTCCCTTGCGACTGCGCCCACGTCGAAGCAGTGCTTTGTGCCCCATCTGTTCGGGGCGGATTTTAGTCACAGTGCAGCTTACGGCGAACGGGCTTGCGGTCGTTTTAGCCCGGCGTCCCCAGGGAAAGCGACCACGCGAGTACCGTCATGCGTTAGCGTTCGTAAGTGATTGATTCAACCGCACGCGCCGCTGCTGCCCCCACTCGACCGCGTCGATTGAAGCGCCGCGCGCGGCGCTGGCTGGTCACCCTTGCGGTGTTCGTTGGCCTGGTCATCGCGTTCGGCGCAGCCGGCGGATGGGTGGCCTCACGAGCGCTAACAGCGAAGTCGGAGCTGGAGAAGGCACAGACCCTCGTCGGCACATTGAAGACACAGGCCGCCGCCATGGACTTTGTAGGGGTCGGCACTACCTCCACGAAACTTTCGGCGGTTACCAGTAAGGCGGTTGATCAGACGCAGGACCCGGTTTGGCGGGCCGCGGAGATCATCCCCGTCGTCGGGGTTAATCTCACCGCGGTGCGGCAAATGGCCGAAGCGGTCGATGTCGTGGCGAAGGACGCCGTCGCGCCCATCGCTACGGTCGCCTCCGGCTTGAATGCGGCGTCTCTGAAGCCTGTCGACGGAAAGATCAACCTCGCACCGATCGTGGACCTGAACGCAGCGCTCATCACGGCGGGCACCGCGCTTGATTCGGCGGCGGGGTCCGTGGGCAAGATCGAACTTGACGGAACCGTCGGGCAGGTCAACGAAGCCGGAACGAAGCTCACCACCATGCTCGACAGCGCAGCAACCAGCGTGAGGGACGTGAGCTCGATTAGCTCAGTGGTTCCCGAGATGCTCGGCGCCTCCGGTCCGCGTAACTACATTCTGATGTTCCAGAATCTTGCCGAGACGACGGCTCTTGGCGGAACTGCCGCTGCGCTGACCGAGGTCACTGTCGACGCAGGGCAAATCAGCATTGCCCGGCAGGCATCGAGTCAGACGTTCCCGTGGCGTGACGGTGAACCGGTCATCGCGGAGGATCCCAAGCTGGCGGCGCTGTACAGCCCGCTCATCTACACCCGGCTGAACCTCGCGACGAGCCGACCCGATTTCCCCACTGCCGCCCAGATCACCCAGGCGTTCTGGCAACAGGACCTCGGCGGAACCGTCGACGGTGTCATTTCGATCGACCCAGCCGCGCTCGCACACATGCTCGGCGCCACCGGCCCGGTCGCCATGAGCACCGGGGACGTTCTCACGGAAGACAATGCGGTCGCCCTGCTGCTCAACGAGATCTATTTCCGCTACCAGGGCAAGAACGGGCCCGACCAGACCGACGCCTTCTTTGCGGAGGCGGCAATGACGATGTTCAACGCCGTGACCAATTCCCAAGGCGAACCCTTGGACATGTTGAATGCCGTTTCCCAGGGCGTAAATGAGCACCGCATCATGGCGTGGAGCGCGCACCCTGAAGAACAAAAGATTATCGAAGGCACCACGTTGGCCGGGATCCTGCCCACCACGAATGAGCTCTCCACAACGGCGGGTGTTTTCTTCCGTGACACGTCGACGTCGAAGATGGACTTCTATCTGGAGACTGGTGCGTCCCTCAGCACCGACATGTGCACCTCGGCGACTCCAACCTTCACCACGACAGTGAATCTTCACTCCACCCTCACTACTGAAGTAGGGGCAACACTGCCGGCCTACGTAGCTAGCGGCTACTGGGGCGCAGACCTATTCCGCACAGAGGTGTACGTCTACGGCCCTCCCGGCACGACGTACGTCTCCTCTGGCGCCGCCGCGGGAGCAGTCCTGGACACCACCACTGACGACCTGGGCAGACCTGTCGCGAAGTTCACCGTCATGCTTGCCCCCGGTCAAACCAGCGAGGTTGCGGTCACGTTCTCCGGCCCCGACGGCACGTATGCTGCACCCGAACTTCGAACGACCCCGATGCTGAACCCGACTACAGTCGCTGTGGATGCCCCTGGCTGCAAGTAGCTGACCGCCGCAGGGGACCCTCCTGGCGCGGCAGATAGACTTTGGCTCATGGGCAATAACGCATGAAAATATCTGTGATCGGTTGTGGCTACCTCGGTGCCGTGCACGCTTCGGCCATGGCCGAACTTGGCCACGAAGTTGTGGGTATCGACGTTGATGAGGAAAAAATTGCGGCGCTCAGTGCCGGGCGTACCCCTTTCTTCGAGCCGGGCCTGCCCGAGGTGCTCACCTCGGCTTTGGCGACGGGCCGGTTACGATTCAGTACCGACATCGCCTGTGCCGAGGGTGCAGAGGTGCACTTCATCGCCGTGGGTACCCCGCAGAAAAAGGGCAGTCATGCCGCCGATTTGCGATACGTGGACGCGGCGGTGGCGGCGCTCCTGCCGCATCTGAACCCAGGTGACCTAGTCGTGGGAAAGAGCACCGTGCCTGTCGGAACAGCTGCGCGGCTTGCCGCGCTCATCGAGGCCTCTGCAACAGGCGGGTCTCTCGCCTGGAACCCCGAATTTCTTCGGGAGGGATTTGCCGTGCAAGACACCATCGCACCCGATCGCCTGGTCTACGGTGTCTCTTCGGGCGAGGCCGGCGAGCGTGCAGTCGCCCAACTCAACGAGGTGTACGCCTCCGCCATCGCCACCCAGACGCCACTCGTGGTCACCGACTACGCCACCGCCGAGCTCGTCAAGGTCGCGGCCAACGCGTTCCTGGCGACAAAAATCAGCTTCATTAACGCGATGGCCGAAATCGCCGAGGTGTCCGGTGCCGACGTCACCCAGCTCGCCGACGCCATCGGCCATGACACGCGTATCGGCCGCCGCTTTCTCAACGCCGGTGTTGGCTTCGGTGGCGGCTGCCTGCCCAAGGACATTCGCGCGTTCACGGCCCGCGCCGAAGAGTTGGGCCGCGGCGAATCCGTCGCCTTCCTCAAGGAGGTCGACGCCATCAACCTGCGCCGCCGCCAGCGGGTCGTCGACCTCACCGTCTCGGCCCTCGACCGCCCGGTCTACAACGCCAAGGTTGCCGTGCTCGGGCTCAGCTTCAAGCCGCACTCCGATGATGTGCGCGACTCGCCCGCCTTGGATGTAGCTGTGCAGCTGCGCGGCCTCGGCGCCGACGTGGTGGCCACCGACCCACAGGCGATCGAGAATTCCCGTTTTCGTCACCCTCAGATCACCTACTCCACCGATATCGAGGCGACGTTGCGCGACGCCGATGCCGTTGTGCTCGTCACCGAATGGCCGGAATTCAAGTCGATCGACCCGGAGTGGGCCGCCGGACTGGTGAAGAGCCGCACCATCATCGATGGCCGCAATACCCTTGATGCAGCAGCTTGGCGAGAAGCCGGCTGGACCTACTACGGATTGGGCCGACCTTAAATGGCATTGAACCACCCTCGCTTGGTCGCCTTCGACCTCGATGACACCCTGGCACCCTCGAAGTCGCCGATCGACCCGCGCATGGCCTCGCTGTTCGTGCAGCTGCTGAGCGTGGCCGAGGTGTGCGTGATTTCCGGCGGACAATTCGCGCAGTTCACCATGCAGGTCGTCGACAACCTCACCGACGTTGACGACGCCACACTGGCGCGCCTGCACCTCATGCCCACCTGCGGCACTCAGTACTACCGCCACCGCGCGGGGGAGTGGGAGCAGGTGTACGCCGAGAACCTCACCGACGACCAGAAACAGCGTGCCCTCGCCGCCGTCGAGGCCACCGCTCGTGACCTCGGCTATTGGGAAGCCGAACCCTGGGGCCCGATCCTTGAGGACCGCGGCTCGCAGATCACGTTCTCGGCTCTGGGTCAGGCCGCACCGGTGGCCGCGAAGACCCAGTGGGACGTCGACGGCGCCAAAAAGACAGCCCTGCGCGAAGCCGTTCAGGCGCAGCTGCCTGACCTCGAAGTACGCTCAGGCGGCTCGACGTCGGTGGATATCACCAGGCGCGGAATCGACAAGGCCTACGGCATGACGCGCCTGGCCGAGCTCACCGGCATCCCCCTTGACGACATGCTCTTCGTCGGAGACCGGCTCGACGAGAACGGCAACGACTACCCGGTGAAGGCTCTCGGCGTCGACTGCGTCGCTGTGGAGAACTGGGAAGACACCGCGGCTTTTCTGGATACGCTCGTTCCTGCCTTAGCCCGCTAGAAGTCGACAGGGCTTGCCTCCAGCTCATACTCGTGTGTTGATATACGCACACCCTGTATGACTGGAGGCAACCCGATGCCCAATGTCCTGGCCGGCCTATCGCCGCGTTCACTGTTTGCGCAGCGCGGTCATCGTTGCCGCCAATGCGGCACCCCGATTGATGACCGGGGGAGGTACTGGTGCTCCGAAGAATGCGAGGACTACTGGGTCGACGACTGCCTGTAAGGGCTACTCGTCGTTGAGGTCCGCGGCTACGCGTTCGCTCTGGTCCGGACAGCTCTTGGCGGCGGACTGCTCGAGCACGCGGTGCGCCAGCTCAACTCTGGCTTCCTCGGAGAGGCCCTCAGTGGCGTAGGTGGCCAGTACCTTGTCGACGGCGTCGTTCAGGTCGAGGTCAGGGCGCTCGGCCAGGTTGGTGCAGACCACCTGGCTGTAGAGGTTCACCATGGCCTTGGTCTGCTTGTCGAGCAGCTGCGGCTCCGTGAGCGCTGTAGCGGTCGGGGTGGGCGTCGGTGATGCGGTTGGCGTTGCTTTGCCCATCGTGGTGGCGGCAGTGCAGCCCGAAAGCAGGATGACGCCAAGGAGAACAGTAACCGGGGCTATAAGACGCATTCGGCGAGCTTACCCACTAGGTAATGACCAATGGCAGTGCGGCCGAGGGGCGTCACATCGTTTGATAGGCGGCTACGGCAAGAGCGGCCACGCCGACGGCGGCGATGATGATGATGACGAAGAGGCGGACGGCAAGCATTCCGTTGCTGTGTTCCAGTCGTCGGTACCAGCGCCTGAGCCGACGAGTCCGTCGGCGGATTCCCATGCAGCGAAGCTAATTGACGAAGGGGCAGTTTGGAACCCACGAGTTCCCCCCCCCAATTCGGGCGTGACTCGAACGCGGATCACTATCCGGGCCCGAACCGGCGGTCTATGGTGTGCGCACCGTTACCCGACCGGTCCGCAGGAGGCAACCCGAATGCCCGAAGTGCAGAATGCTCTAACGCGCCATCAAGCTCCGCCACCGCCCCGCCGCCACGGCTGGCGGATTGTCTTTGTGCTGTTCAGCGTGTTCACGGTGGTGGTGCTGGGGGTGGCGGCGGTCACGGTGTGGAATCTGTCGCGCAGTTTCGAGTCGGTGGAGAAGATCAGCGAGGCGTTCCCGGCCGATGAGACGGCGCGACCGCCCGCGGCGACCGGCGCCGCGGCATCCGCGATGAATATTCTGTTGCTGGGCTCCGACAGCCGAGGTGACAGCACCGGGTCGATCGCGAACCTCAGCGGGCAACGCTCCGACACCATCGTGATCGTGCACGTGCCCGCGGACCGCAAGACCCTGTCGGTGATGTCGATTCCCCGGGACAGCTGGCTGGAGATCCCCGGCTACGGCGAAGCGAAAATCAACGCGGCGCTGTCATACGGCGGGGTGCCGTTGGCGGTGCAGACGGTGGAGGGGCTGCTGGGCTCACGGATTGATCATGTGGCAGTGGTGGACTTTGCCGGGTTCGCGGCGCTGACGGATGCGCTGGGCGGGGTGGACATCGACAACCCGATCCCGTTTGAGTCGTACCATCTGTCGGGGCGCACTTTCCCGCAGGGACTGCAGCACCTCAACGGCACCGAGGCGCTGGCCTTCGCCCGGGAACGGTACGCGTTCGCCGATGGCGACTTTCAGCGGGTGCGCAATCAGCAGCTGCTGATCAGCGCGCTGCTCAGCGGATTGATGCACAAGTCGGTGCTGGGGAACCCGACCACGATGGGCGGAGTGATCGAGGCGGTTAGCCCCAACCTGGCGATTGATGAGGAGCTCTCGGCCACCGACCTGGTGACCCTGGGGGTGGAGCTGCGGGACGTGCGGGAGGGTGACGTGAGCTTCTTCACCATTCCTACCGCCGGCACCGGGACGTCTGCGGACGGGCAGTCGATCGTGAACCTGGACTGGGCGGCGCTGCCGGCGCTGCAGGAGGCGTATCGGAGTGATTCTCTCAGCGGGGTGGTGCCGGCGGTGCAGGCGGCGGGATGAGGGCGAGCTGGGGGGAGCGGGCGGTGACGGCGGCTAGCAGAGTTAGGGCCAGGAGGGCGCCCAGGGCGGCGCCGGCGGTGTTGGCGATCACGTCGAGCGGGGTGGCGAAGCGGGCGGGCAGGAAGACCAGCTGGCCCAGCTCGATCAGGCCGCTCGCGGCGAAACCGGCCAGAATGGCCACCCACCAGCGTGCCGAGCCCAGCAGAACCACCCCCAGCAGCCCCACAGGCAGGAATAGGGCGATGTTCGCGGTGAATTCGACCAGCGCGTAGTTCACCCAGCCCGGCACGCCGTGGGCGTGCAGGCGGGCCAGCAGGCTGGCGATGCCGTGCGAGGCGCCCCGGTCCACCGGGGTGGGGCAGAACGCGATCAGGGTGAGCGTGAGCAGGTACCCGGCCGCCAGCCAGCGGGCGGCCCGGCGGAGGGCGGCGTGGCGTCGATCGGCCAGGGTGGGTGCCAGAGCGCTCACGTGACCTCCCAAGGGCTGCGGGTCACGGCCTCCGGCATGGTTCAGAGCGGGAGGTCATCACCGTCAACGGACCAAGCATTCAGAGTAGCGAGGCGAGGCTGGGAGGCCAACGTGTGCCAACCGGATGGCGCTCAGCGGCCGCCGTGCACCTCGACGCGCTTGGGCAGCAGGAACACCAGCAACAGCGCCACCACGCTCAGTCCGGCACTGACGGCCATGGCCAGGGTGGCGCTGTGGGTGAAGCCGGCGGCGACGGCATCCGCGCCAGGGCCGGCCACCACCAGGGTGCCGAAGAACACACTGCCCACCACGGCGATGCCCGCGGCGCTGCCCACCCGCTGCATCACACCGATCACACCACTGGCGGCGCCGGCCTCGGAGGGGTCGACGGTGGCGACGATGAACGCCACGTTCGGCGCGATGAAGCACCCGCTGCCCAGGCCCGCGATGAACAGCGGCGGCAGCAGGATCCAGTTGGTGAGGTCGGCGGGGACGGTGAGCAGCAGCACCAGCCACACCCAGATCAGACCCACCGTGACCAGGGCCACACCACCGACGAGCACGGTGCGCCCCAGGCGCTCGGTGAGCCGGTTGCTCTGCGACGCGCCCAGGATCGAGCCGATCGCGAACGGGATCGAGACCAGGCCGGATTCCAGCGCGGTGTGGCCGAGGCCCGCCTGCCAGAGGATCGAGATGGTGAAGAAGATGCTCGTGAATGCCGCGAAGTAGACCAGGGCCAGGATGACGCCGCCGGTGAACGCCGGGTGCGAGAAGAGATGCGGCGGCACGAGCGGGCTGCTGCCGCGTTTGGTCAGGGCCACCTCCCAGGCACCGAACGCCACGATGAGCAGCACCCCGGCGGCGAGCACCAGGTAGGTCCAGAGCGGCCAGCCGCGGTCCTGGCCCTCGATCAGCGGCACCAGCAGGGCCACCAGGCCGGCGGAGAGCAGCAGCAGGCCCACCCCGTCGACGCGGGCAGCGGCCGGCGCGCCGGGCGCGGAGGCGGTGCCGGTGCCGGTGGGCAGCAGGATGGCGGCGGCGATCAGCGCGACGATGCCGATCGGCAGGTTCACCCAGAAGACCAGGCGCCAGCCCTCTTCCACGCCGAACGCCTCGATGATCAGGCCGCCCACGATGGGGCCGAGCGCGGTGGAGACGCCGATGACCGACCCCATGATGGCGAACGCCTTGCCGCGGGACGCCGCCGGGAACATCAGCTGGATGACGGCCGTGACCGCGGGCACGAACATGCCGCCGGCCAGACCCTGCACGACGCGGGCGATGATCAGCTGCAGGTCGTTCTGGGCGAGCCCGCAGGCCAGGCTGGCGACGGTGAAGAGCGCCAGGCCGGTGAAGAAGACCCACTTGTGGCCGATCCGGTCGCCGATGCGGCCGGCGGGAATGAGGGCCAGACCGAACGCCAGGGCGTAGCCGGAGATGATCCAGGACAGGGTCGCCTCGGAGGCGTCGAGGCTGGTGCGGATGCTGGGCAGCGCCACGTTCACGATCGTGGTGTCGAGCAGGGCCATGAACATGCCCGCCATCAGCACGATGAGGGCCTGCCAGGCGCGACGGGACACCTTGGTGTCTGGGGCGGATGCGGGGGAGTCGGTCATGTCGTGGCCTTTCCAACGCCGGCAACTGGTGAGAACAGAAAAACCCCCACTCACTTGAGTGGGGGTTTATTTCTGTCGGGGTAACAGGATTTGAACCTGCGACCTCGTCGTCCCGAACGACGCGCGCTACCAAGCTGCGCCATACCCCGATGGTCCTGTGGACCTCGTCAAGTATAACCCCATCGGGTGCCCGGGTTTCGACCAGGCCTAGCCGGGCGGGGCGGACTTGCCGACGACCACGGTCACGGTGCCGCCCGGGGCGGTGGGGGTGCCGGCGGCGGGGGTCATCGAGAGCACCTTGCCGTTCTGGCTGGCATCGGTCACCGGCTGCTCGCTGGCCACCACCCCGAAACCGCTCAGCGTGCCCTTGGCCTGGTCGAGGGATTGCCCGACCACGTTCGGCAGCAGAATCTGAGAGCCGTTGCTGGAGAACACCGTGACGGTGGCTCCGGTGCTGGTGCTGGCGCCACCGGCGGGGTCGCTGCGCGACACTGTGCCGGCGGGCAGCTCCGAGTCGGTCACGCCGCCGTCGAGGAAGCCGAATCCGGCGCCCTCAATGGCGTCCCGAGCCGCATCCACGCTCATACCGCGTACGTCGGGCACGGTGACCTGCACCCCGCGGATGAGGTTGTTGGCAGCCTGCTCGAACTCCTCGCCGCCGTACTTGGCATTGGCCACGCCCATGATCTCCGGCCAGATGCGGTGCCGGGCGGTAGCCGCGGAACCGCTGTCGAAGTCGAGGTTGCGCTGGTTGTTGTCTTTTCCGGTGACGCTGACCACGCCCACGACGGTCGCGACCTCGGTGCTGGCCCCGCTCATCCAGGTGTCGTTGGAGCCGTCGGTGGTTCCGGTCTTACCGATCATGTCGACCCGCGGTGAGGTGTTTCGGTACGACTGCCCGGCGGAACCCTGGGTCATGACCCGCTCCATGGCGTACGCCATACCGGCGGCCACTTCGGGCTCCACCGACGCGGTGCAGGTGGACACGGGCGCGGGAATTTCCACACCGTCCGCACCGATGATCCGGTCGATCACGATGGGGGAGCAGGTGATGCCCTTGTTGGCGATGCCGGCGAAGGCCACGGCCATGCTCAGCGGGGCGACCTCGTTGGTGCCGAGCACCGAACCGGCGCCCTTCTGCAGTGGGTCGCCATCCGCCCGGTGAACCCCGAACGACGTGGCCATGTCGCGGATCTTGCAGAGGTCCAGCCGCTTGGCCATGCCGAGGAAGCCGGTGTTGATCGAGTCGATCGTCGATTCCAGGGCCGAGTAGTTGCGGCCGGCTTCGTTGGAGTCGTTGCGCGGGTTATAACCGGGGAAGCTCTGGGCGCCGTCGCAGTAGTCCTGGAAGGTGCCCCAGTTGGACTTGCGTGCGGAGTCGACCCGCTCGCCGAGCGGGTGGCCCTCCTTGAGCCACTCGGCCAGGGTGAAGACCTTGTAGGTGGAGCCGGGCTGGAAGCCCAGCGAGCCGCCCTGGTTGAAGTCGGTGTTGTAGTTGATGCCGGTGTACTCCGGGCCAGGAGCGACCTCCAGCTGGGTGTACAGCTTGTTCTGCGCCATCGTGAGCACCCGGCCGGTGCCCACTTCAACGCTGGTCGCCACGGCGCCCACGTCCCAGCCGTCGTAGGTCATCGGCACGTTCTCGGCGATGGCCGCCTCGGACGCCATCTGCAGCTCGATGTCGAGGGTGGTGTAGATCTGGTAGCCGCCGCGACGGAAGTTCGTCATGCGGGTGTCTTCGTCTGCGCCGAAAGTGGGGTCGGTCTTGAGCTGGTAGGTGACGTAGTCGCAGAAGTATGCGGCGCCACCGGCGGTCTGGCAGCCGGTGCTGGGCTCGGTGATGGCCGGTTCGATCGGGCTGGCGACGGCGGTGTCGTAGTCGGCCTGGTTGATCTTCTTGTGCTTGAGCATCTCGCGCAGGATGTAGTCGCGGCGGTCCTTGTTGGCGGCGTACCCGTTCGCGGCGCCGTTGGTTTCGCTCTCGGGCTCGTCCAGGCGGAACTTCTCAGGGTTGTTCACGATCGCGATGAGGCTCGCGGCCTGCGGCAGGGTGAGGGTGGCGGCGGTGGCCGAGAAGTAGTACTCGGCCGCGGCCTGGATGCCGTACACGGTGCCGCCGAAGCCGGTGATGTTCAGGTAGCCCTGCAGGATCTCGTCCTTGCTGTACTCCTTCTCCACCCCGATGGCCAGCCGCATCTCCTTGAGCTTGCGTTCCTCGGTGGGGTCGGTGGCCTCCTCGAAGCAGGCCTGAAGCTCGTCCGGGTCGGGCATGACCTCGCACTTTTGCACCAGCACGTTCTTGACGTACTGCTGGGTCACCGATGAGCCGCCCGAGGTGGGCCCGCCGGTGAACTTGGCCAGCGCCGCCCGCATGGTGCCCTGCAGGTCGATTCCGCCGTGTTCACGGAACCGGGGGTCCTCACCGGCGACGACGGCGTCCTGCACGAACAGGTTCATGGCCGCCAGAGGAACTTCAACCCGGTTCTGGTCGTAGAACGAGGCGAGCTCGTAGGGGACTCCGCTGTTCGGCACCGCATAGATGGTGCTCACCTGCGACAGCTCGTCGATCTTGAGGTAATTCGGCAGGTTCTCGAAGGCGTTGATCGTGCTGCTCGCGGCCAGACTGGAGATCGCGAGCGCCGGGGTGATCCCGACGGTAATCAGCAGGCCGGCGACAGCGCTCATCGCCACGAAACCGGCGAGTCCCCCGATGACGCCGGAAAAAGTTCTCTTGGAATCCCCCATAAGAGCGAGCCTAGGGGATCGCCGGGGGACTCGGACGAGCCAAGCCACCCCAGAAGGGGGTCGTGGCTACGCGGCGGTGAGGGTGAGCAGGGTCGCCTCCGGCGGGCAGGCGAAGCGCACCGGCGCGTAGATCGAGGTGCCCAAACCCGCGGAAACATTGAGGTACGCGGTGCGCAGCCCCACACTCCACAGGCTGAGTCCCTTCACCTGACGGCGGGGAATATCACAATTGGTTACCAAAGCGCCGAACTTCGGCACGCACACCTGACCACCGTGGGTGTGCCCGGCCAGCATCAGCTGGGCGCCGTGGTTGATGAAGGAGTTGAGTACCCGCTGGTACGGGGCGTGCACCACACCCACGGTCAGCGTCGAGCGCCGGCCGGCCGGTTCTTCGGGGTCCGGCCAGGTCTCCTCGGTGAGCGGGTCGTTGCCGCGCATCTCGTCGATGGCTCCGGTGATCAGGTCGAGCCGGTCCCGGCGGATGTGCGGGTCATCGACCCCGAAGATCTCCAGGTGGGTGCCGTTGATGTCCAGCGCCTCAGCGGCGTTGTTCAGGTCGGTCCAGCCGAGGTCGGCGAACACCCGGTGCAGGTCGTCGGTGTCAAGCTCGACGTGCCGGCTGCGCAGCATCGACGGGCCGCCGAAGTACTTCAGCGGGTTCTTGGGCTGCGGGCCGAAGAAGTCGTTGGAGCCGTTCACGAAGATGCCCGGGATGCCCTTGAACGGTTCGAGGGCGTACTCCACGCCCGCGATGCCGTCTTCGTGACCCAGGTTGTCGCCGGTGTTCACGACGAGGTCGGGCTTCAGCGCGGCAAGACCGCGCACCCAGTCCTGCTTGTCGCGCTGCCACGGGGCCATGTGCAGATCGGAGAGGTGCAGCACCGTGATCGGGTCGGACCCGGGCGCGAGCACCGGAACCGTCACCTCACGCAGGGTGAACCGGCGGCGTTCCACGAGGGAACCCCAGGCGAACGCCGCCAGCCCCGCCGTGGTCACGGCGGCGGCGGAGGCGACGATGGCGCGCGCGGCGCTCAACCCGCCGCTCCCATCTTGCCCACCACGAGGGCGACCGAGCTGCCCCGGGATGCCGGGGTGCCGGCGGTCGGGGTCATCGCGATCACCTTGTTGTTCTGGTTGGGGTCGGTGACGGCCTGGTCGGTGGTCGTCACGGTGAAGCCGGTGAGCGTTCCCCTGGCCTGATCAAGGCTCTGGCCGGTCACGTCGGGCAGCAGGATCTGGTTCCCGTTGCTGGAGAACACCGTGATCGTGGCGCCGTTGCCGGCCGACGCGCCGGAGGCGGGGTCGGTGCGGGCCACGCTGCCGGCGGGCAGCTCGGAGTCGATCACGCCGCCGTCGGCGAACTCGAAGCCGGCGCCCTCGAGCGCGGTCTGGGCATCCGCCATCGACTGGCCACGCACGTCGGGCACGGGCACCTGAGCGCCCTGGATGACGTTGGTCGAGGCCTCAGAGAACTCGTCTCCGCCGTACTTGGCGTTGGCGACGCTCATGATGTCCGGCCACATGCGGTGCCGGGCGGTGGCCGCGGAGCCGCTCTCGAAGGCGTAGTCGCGGGACCGCTGGTTGGCCTCACCGGTGACGGCGACGACGCCCACAACGGTGGCGACCTTGCTGCTCGCGCCGGTCATCCAGGTGTCCTTGGCGCCGTCGGTGGTTCCGGTCTTGCCGATCATCGGCACCTTCGGGTAGGTGGAGTCGTTGGACTGGGTTGCGGAGCCCTCGGTGAGTACCCGCTTCATGGCGTACGCCATGCCGGCGGCCACGGATGGTTCAACCGACTGGTTGCAGGTGGAGGTGGGCGGTGCGATCTCGGCGTCGTCCGGTCCGACGATGCGGTCGATGACCACGGCCGAGCAGGTTTTGCCGGCGTTGGCGATGCCGGCGAAGGCCACGGCCATGCTCAGCGGGGCGATCTCATTGGTGCCGAGCACCGAGGAGGCACCCTTCTCGAGCTCGCCGCCATCCGCCCGGTGCACCCCGAAGGACTCAACGGTGTCGCGGATCTTGCAGAGGTCAAGCTTCTTGGCCATTCCGATGAAGCCGGTGTTGATCGAGTTGATGGTCGACTGCAGGGCGGTGTAGCCGGTGCCGGGCTCGTTCGCGTCGTTCTTCGGGTTGTAGCCGGGGAAGGTCTGCGGGCCGTCGCAGTAGTCCTGGAAGGTGCCCCAGTCGCTCTTGCGGGCCGAGTCGACGCGTTCGTTGAGCGCGTGACCCTCCTTCAGCCACTCGGCGAGGGTGAATACCTTGTACGTGGAGCCGGGCTGGAATCCGCTCGAGCCGCCCTGGTCGTAGTCGGTGTTGTAGTTGACGCCGGAGTACTGGGCGCCGGTGGCCTGCACCTCGGGGTCCTGGCTGTAGGTCTTGTTCTGCGCCATCGTGAGCACCCGGCCGGTGCCCACCTCAACGCTGGTGGCCACAGCGCCAACATCCCAGCTGGCGGTCTGCGGCACGTTCTCGGCCATGGTGGTCTCGGTGGCCAGCTGCAGGTCCAGGTCGAGGGTCGTGTAGATGTCGTAGCCGCCGCGACGGAAGTTCATCATGCGGGTGTCTTCGTCTTCGCCGAAGGTCGGGTCGCTCTTGAGCACGTGGGTGACGTAATCACAGAAGTAGGCGCTGCCGCCGGCGGTCTGGCATCCGGTGCTCGGCTCGGTGATGGTGGGCTCGATCGGGGACGCGATGGCAACGTCGTACTCCTCCTGGGTCACCTTCTTGTACTGCAGCATCTCGCCCAGGATGTAGTCGCGGCGTTCCTTGTTGGCGGCGTACCCGTTTGCGGCGCCGTTGGCTTCGCTCTCGGGCCGGTCCAGACGGAACTTCTCCGGGTTGTTCACGATGGCGATCAGGCTGGCCGACTGGGACAGGTTGAGGTTCGCCGCGGTGGTGTTGAAGTAGTACCCGGAGGCCGCTTCAATGCCGTACACGCTGCCGCCGAAGAGAGTGATGTTCAGGTAGCCCTGCAGGATCTCGAGCTTGCTGTATTCCTTCTCCACACCGATGGCCAGACGCATCTCCTTGAGCTTGCGCTCAGGAGAGGTTTCGGTGGCCTCGTCGTAGCAGGCGTCCAGCTTGTCCTGGTCGTTGAGCACCTCGCACTTTTGCACGAGAACGTTCTTGACGTACTGCTGGGTGATGGATGATCCACCCTGGGTGCCGCCGCCGGTGACGGTGGACAGGGCGCCACGAATGGTGCCCTGCAGGTCCACGCCGCCGTGCTCCTCGAAGCGGGGGTCCTCGCCGGCGACCGCGGCATCCTGCACGTACTGGCTCATGCTCGTGACCGGCACTTCGACGCGGTTCTGGTCGTAGAACGACGCCAGCGCGTACGGGGCGCCGTTGCCGTCGATGGCGTAGATGGTGCTCTTCTGGGAGAGCTGGTCGACCGTGAGGTAGTTGGGCAGGTTCTCGAACACGTTGATCGTGTTGGTGGCCGTCATGCCCGATACGGCGAGGGCGGGGGTCACGGCAACGGTGACGAGGACACCGGCGACGGCGCTCATCCCAATAAAGCCCAGGAGGCCGCCGAGCGCTCCACTAACCGTACGTTTTTTGGCAAACATACAATTGAGCGTAAGGGACACAACCTGAAAAATCGCCTGAATCGGAGCCGCATGACTGCCTGGGAATACCTCACCACCCCGCTGATGATCCACAACACAGCCGCCATCCTCAACAACTGGGGCTCGGAAGGTTGGGAGCTTGTGCAGGTCGTCACCGGCCCGGAAGGTGGACTTGTCGCCTACCTCAAGCGCCCCGTCGCCGGCTCGACCGGCGCCTGATCGTGTCGCAGATCGAGGCCCGTCTGGCCGAACTGGGCATTGAACTCCCGACGGTGGTCCCGCCGGTGGCGTCGTACGTTCCCGCCGTGGTGAGCGGGTCGCTGGTGTTCACCTCCGGCCAGCTGCCGATGGTGGCCGGCCTGATGCCGGCCACGGGCAAGGTCGGGGACGGCGAGGGCCTCGTGTCGGCCGCGGACGCCCAGGGCTACGCCCGGCAGTGCGCGCTCAACGCGCTCGCCGCCATCCAGAGTGTGATCGGCTCGCTGGACCGGATCACCCAGGTGGTCAAGGTCACCGGGTTCGTCGCATCCGCCCCGGACTTCACCGGCCAGCCCGGCGTGGTCAACGGCGCCTCCGATGTGCTCGGCGAGATCTTCGGCAGCATCGGTGTGCACGCCCGCTCCGCGGTGGGCGTGGCCGTGCTGCCGCTGGACTCGCCCGTCGAGGTGGAGCTGACCGTCTCCTTCGCTTGATCTCACCGTCGCGAGCTGTGACTCAAGCGCCTTTCCAGAGAGTTTTTCGGTGCTTTTCTCACAGCTCGCGACCTTGTCGTACAGCCTCGGGGCGCGGATGCCCGGCCGAGAACCTGGCCCCGACCCGACCCGCCAGCGTCTGCGCGGGCAACTCCACCCAGCGGTACATCAGCTGGGCAAGCACCAGGCTCAGCGGCACCGAGACCAGAGCGCCCCACCACCAGTGCTCCGGCCCGAACAGCTGCGCGAAGGTCACCACGATGGGGAAATGCACGAGGTACAGGCTGAAGCTGATGGTTCCGAGCCAGGCCAAGAGGCGCCCGCTGAGCATCCGCTGCACCGGCGGCCACAGCGCCACGGTCGCCACGATCAACACCGCGCCCGGCACCCGCAGCGACAGGGCCACGCTGTTCCACGGCTCGGTCAGCGCCGGCCGCAGCAGCCAGTACGCGATGAGCAGCACCGGCCCGAGCACGGCGATCGCCGCCCAAACCAGGGTGCCGCCGCGCCGACTGACCAGCCGGGTCGACCAGGCCAGGAGTGACCCGTGGTTGGCCGCGAGCAGGGCACCCAGGCCGAACGCCGGCAGGTACATCAGCGGCTCGATGCCGAGCAGGTACCCCGAGGTGGACGTGGCCATCAGCAGCGCCACCCAGGCCAGCGTCCACCGGCGGCTGGCCACGGCGAAGATCACGCCGACGGGCAGCAGCAGCGAGAACCACATCTCCCAGGCCAGCGACCAGAGCGGCGGGTTGACGTCGGGTCGGCCGGTGAAGCCCAGGATGCTGGCCTCGCGCAGCAGATTGCCGATGCCGAGGTCGGGGCTGCCCTGCTTCGCCATCCACGCGCCGCCGGCGCCGGTGCGCGGCACGAGCAAAATCCACGCGGCGGCCAGGCCCACCGACACGACCACCGGGATGGCCAGCCGGACGATGCGGCGCGGGTAGTACGCCAACCAGTCGTAGCCGGGCGCCTCCGCGGGGGGCCGGGTCCACTGCAAGCGCCGCAGCGGGGTGAGCACCAACACGAACCCGCTGAGCACGAAGAACACCAGCACGAACTCCGGGCCGGCGAAGAGGATCTTCAGCGGCGACAGGGTGACCCACCAGGCGGGGGAGAACACGGCCACGTCGGCACTGGAGCTGTACGCGGCCGAAATTGCCGGCGCGGTCATCGACACGTGGTGCACGAGCACGATCACAGCGGCGACCCCGCGCAGGGCGTCGAGTCCGCCCATCCGGTTGCGGGAGGTATCTCGAGACATTTGGCCCACGGTATGGGGCGTTCGTGAACGTTTACTCCGAGCCCACCCGCCCGAAGGCTCGCGAACTGCGAGAAAAGCACCTTCCCGGGCGTTCGGAAGGTGCTTAACTCACAGTTCGCGAGCGAGGAGCGGGGCTAGCGCATGCTCTCCGAGATGATCTGCATGATCGAGGTGTCGGCGAGGGTGGTGGTATCGCCGATCTCGCGGCCCTCGGCCACATCGCGCAGCAACCGCCGCATGATCTTGCCCGAGCGGGTCTTGGGCAGCTCGTTCACGATGTGGATCTCCCGCGGCCGGGCGATCGCCCCGATCTGCAACGTCACGTGCGCGCGCAGCACGGCGCTGATGTCGGCGTGCGACGCCGCATCCGTCTGGCTGAACTTGATGATCACGAACGCCACCACGGCCTGCCCGGTGGTCTCATCGTGCGCGCCCACCACCGCGGACTCGGCCACCATGGGGTGCGCCACCAGCGACGACTCGATCTCGGCGGTGGACAGCCGGTGCCCGGAGACGTTCATCACGTCATCGACCCGGCCGAGCAGCCAGATGTCGCCGTCGCGGTCGAGCCGGGCGCCGTCGCCGGCGAAGTACAGCGGACCGTTCGGGGCATCCTGGAACTTCTCCCAGTAGGTCTCGATGAAACGCTCCGGGTCGCCCCAGATGCCGCGCAGCATCGACGGCCACGGTCCGGTGACCACGAGCAGGCCGCCGTTGCCGTGCCCCACGTGCTCGCCGTCTTCACCGATCACGTCGATGGAGATGCCGGGGATGGCGACCTGCGCCGCGCCGGGCTTGGTCTCGGTGAGGCCGGGCAGCGCGGAGATCATGATCGCGCCGGTCTCGGTCTGCCACCAGGTGTCCACCACCGGGGTGACGTGGTTGCCGATCACCTCGCGGTACCACATCCACGCTTCCGGGTTGATCGGCTCGCCCACCGAGCCGAGCAGGCGCAGGCTGGTCAGGTCGAACTTCTGCGGCTCCTGTCGGCCGATTTTCATGAACGTGCGGATGGCGGTGGGCGCCGTGTACAGGATGCTCACCTTGTGCTTCTCGATGATCTCCCACCACCGGCCGGGGTGCGGGGTGTCGGGGGTGCCCTCGTAGAGCACCTGCGTGGCGCCGTTGGCCAGCGGCCCGTAGACCACGTAACTGTGGCCGGTGATCCAGCCCACGTCGGCGGTGCACCAGAACACGTCGGTCTCGGGCTTGAGGTCGAAGACGTTCTTGTGGGTGAAGGCCACCTGGGTGAGGTAGCCGCCGCTGGTGTGCAGGATGCCCTTGGGCTTACCGGTGGTGCCGGAGGTGTAGAGGATGAACAGTGGGTTCTCGGCCGGGAACGCCTGCGCCTCGTGCTCGCCGGAGACGGCGGCGAGCTCCTCGTGCCACCACTTGTCGCGTTCGTTCCACTCCACGTCGCCGCCGGTGCGGTTCACCACGAGCACGGTGCGCACCGAGGAGTCGCCGCTGGCCAGGGCCGCGTCGACCGCGGGCTTGAGCGGGGTGGCCCGGCCCTTGCGGTAGCCGCCGTCGGAGGTGATCACGACCACCGCTTCGGCGTCGTCGATGCGGGAGCGCAGGCTCTCGGCGCTGAAGCCGCCGAAGATCACCGAATGCACGGCGCCGATGCGGGCCACGGCGAGCATCGCCACGACGGCCTCGGGGATCATCGGCAGGTAGATGGCCACCCGGTCGCCGGCGCGCACGCCGAGGCTGAGAAGCACGTTCGCGGCACGTTTGACCTCCTCGGTGAGCTCTGCATAGGTGATCGAGCGGGTATCGCCCGGCTCGCCCTCCCAGTGCAGCGCCACCCGGTCGCCGTTGCCGGCGAGCACGTGCCGGTCGAGGCAGTTGTACGCCACGTTGAGCTCGCCGTCGTCGAACCACTTGGCGAACGGCGGATTGGTCCAGTCGAGGGTGCGGGTGAACGGTTTGTGCCAGTGCAGGAGGTCGCGGGCCTGCGCGGCCCAGAAACCAAGCCGATCTGCTGCGGCATCCGTGTAAAGAGCCTCGGTCGCCACTGATGTCGCGGCAAACTCCGGAGACGGCGGGAATCGGCGGGTTTCGTGGAGAAGATGGTCGATTTGCACGCTCATGATGGTTCGCTCCTTTGCGAGTTCAGGCGGTGGCGGGGCGCCGCGGCGGACCCGTCCCTGAACCCTACACGGCGGATACGCCCGTTCCGAGGACAAATTTCCCCGGAAGAACGGCCGGTTTTCTGCTCAGGATATTTTTGAAATCGTGCTCTCACGGGCTCATATTTTCGTGTCCTCATTTAGGGGGACCCGGAGGACTTGCGGATCTGATTTTCCCAAGTATGCTTATCAATGTCTGAACGAAAGTTTTGACCTGTGGTGTGTTGGTTCCCCCCAATCAACGCACTGCCGAGGCGGCACCTGTTCCCCCCAATAGGTGCCGCCCCCCTCTTTTAACAGCACGCTCTGCGCCTCTCAACGACGCACCCGTGCTTTCCCCGCCCGGCTCTGGCGCCCCCCGCGTGAACCGTGCAAACTGCGTGACCCGCTGTACCGCAATATCGCTGTATCGGCCCCCTCCAGGCAGAACCGTTGCCCGGCCGGACAACTGCGCCCCGCACACCGGGCGCAGTAGTCCGTCCGGGCAACAGTTGTCTCTGCACCCTGCCCGCTCCCGCCTCGTCGGTCGAGCTTGTCGGGAGCCGTGACACGCGCGCACGACGTGCCCGCCTCGTCGGTCGAGCTTGTCGAGACCCCGTGACGTGCGTGTGTGCCGTGCACCGCCGCTCCTCCACAGCCCCGTCCTCACCGGCCACCTCACACCACCGGATGCGCCACGGCGCCCGCACCCGCCCGCCCGCTAACGTGCCCGCATGCCAGAGCCCTTCGTCGCGGTGCCCTCCTTCCTCAACCGGTCCAGCGCCCTCACCGTCAGTACCGACCCCGATCGGGCAACGCTCGGGGGAGAGCGGCCGCAGCCCTCCTATCCAGCCGCGTGGCTGGACGCGGAGACAGACCCACCTCGCGACCGCGCCCTTGACCGCAGCCTCGACCCCATCCCGCCGCAACCTCCCCGCACCGACCTCTCCGTGCTCGGTCCGCTCAGCCGGTTCGCCCGCGACCCCGCCGTCACCGACCTCTTCGTGAACGGGGATGCCGGCCTCTGGCTCGACGCCGGACGCGGGCTGGTACCCGCGCCGGACTGGCACGGCGACGAGCGGAGCATCCGTGACCTGGCGGTGCGGCTGATCGCCCTCGGCGGCCGGCACATCGACGAAGCCAGCCCCTGCGTCGACGTGCGGCTGGCCGACGGCATCCGGGTGCACGCCGTGCTGCCGCCGGTATCGAGCACGGGCACGCTGCTGTCGATTCGGTTGCCGCGAACCGAGAGGCTCAGCCTCGACGCCCTCGCCGCCGGCGGCCTGTTCGGCCACGGTGAGGACGCGGCCGCCCAGCTGGGCCGGTTGCGCGCGGCGGTGCTCGACCGGGAGAACCTGCTCGTGACCGGTGCCGCCGGCAGTGGCAAGACCACCCTGCTCGCCGCGTTGCTCGGCGAGGCGCCCGCGGCCGAACGCATCGTGGCCATCGAGGATGTCGCCGAGCTGCGCATCAACCACCCGCACGTCGTGGCCCTGGAATCCCGGCAAGCCAACCTCGAGGGTGCCGGCCGCATCGGCCCGGACAGCCTGCTGCGCGAGGCGCTGCGGATGCGTCCGGACCGGTTGGTGCTCGGCGAGTGCCGGGGCGTGGAGATCCGTGAGCTGCTGGCCGCCCTGAACACCGGCCACGACGGCGGCGCCGGCACCCTGCACGCCAACTCCCTGGCCGATGTGCCCGCCCGGCTCGAGGCGCTCGGCGCGCTCGCCGGGATGAGTCCGGCGGCGGTGGCCCGGCAGACCGTGAGCGCGATCGGGCTGGTGTTGCACCTCGAGCGGCGGGGCGGCCGGCGGCGCCTGGCGCAGGTGGGCCGGTTCACCCTCGACGCCGCCGAGCGTCTCGCGACGGTGCCCGCGTGAGCCGCCGACGCGCCGCTCCGCCGCCGCCGATAGAGGAGGTGGCCCGCATCGCCGAACGTCTGGCCGTGCTGCTGTCGGCGGGGGTGTCGCCGGTGTCGGCCTGGGACTACCTGCTGCCGCCCGGGCCGACCGGTCGTGCCGAGCCGTTTGACCCGTCGGTGGTCGACCGTGCCGGGCCACCGGGGCCGCCGGCGGCGCGGGGGACCCGCCGTGTGAAGGCCCGGGCCGATGCCGAGCGGGCGCAGCACAGCATCTTGGCGGCCGCGGGACGCGCGGCCCGCAGCGGCGACGACGTGGCCGACGCCATCGCGGACGCGGCCGCCGGGCTCCCTGACCAGC